>NZ_JBIAFE010000040.1:0-48057 GCF_042869115.1 Micromonospora sp. NPDC007230
ATCCGAATTCGACACTCAGATGATCACCGATGAGCTGCGAGCCCTTCACGCTCGGGCCGGCTCCAGCAGCGAACCCCGCTCAACTTCGAAGAGCCATCAATCAACCTTGGTATCGGCACATCGGGACGCGCCTCGAGTTCCTTCTGGCCATGTATAGCATCACACGAATGCGGCCGTGCAGTGGACTTTTCGAGCAGATCGCTGGCGGAGTGATTCAGAAGCTCCAGTACGTGGGCACGAGGAATCTGGTTCTGCTTCTTCAGGCTCTTCGATCCGACAAGGTGCCCCAGGAGTGGAGGCCAGCGCGGACCACCTTCGAGGTAGAACTTCTGGAACAGCTATCGCGAGCCGAGGATGTAGCGGACTGGGGACTTCTGAGGTCCGCGATGGACATCATTCCGGTCACTGCTCATTTCGTTGCTGATATGACCGATAATTTTGAGGCCTTCGCATCCGAGTTGATCGATGAACTGGTGTCCCAACTCGAAGGTGATCCGCACGGGGATGAAGAAGGCATCTATGAAGATTTAAGCTCCGTGGCCGATAGGTGGCGGTGCGTCCTCGACACATCCGAGATTGAGGAACTGCTGGAGAGACAGCGGGAGCAAGAGGAGGCGGAGGCAGACTCTGATTTCCCCCGGCCAGTGCTGTGGAGCGCACTGAAGCAGACAGAAGGGGGCAGTTCGACCGCTGCTGATCCTGGGAGGCTGTTCGACCTTCTTTAGAGCGGGCGGAAGCAGGGTCGGCATAGGCGCCGGCTGCGGCGGCGGGGTCGGCAGTGGAGTGGGCACGAGCGCCTCGACGAGCTGCTCGTCGTGCCAGCGAGGAGAGGGCCGCCGACGGCTCACGGCCGCCCCCGCCAGTGCGGCCGCGCCAGCATCAGCGCAGGCGGGCTTGTCCCCCGAGGTTCGTCATGAGTACGGATGCCACCGGTGGTGATCCGATGCGCCGCCGTTACGGGTCGATCGACCCATCGGATCGGCTCAGCAGCCAGCGTCAGAGCCGCGCGGATCATGTCGTTGGCCTTGATGCGCAGATGCGTGGGCGCGCCGCGGGGGTCGCTCGTGGCAGCGCGGTACTCCAGCACCACCTTCTCCGCCCGCTCCACCAGCAGTTGTTCGCGCGCACCGTCACATGCGAGCGCAGCCGCACATCGGATTCCAGTCCATCCAGGACGGCGGCCAACCAGGGTGCCTGGAGGCGAGCCGAAGACCGATGCGCGGTGCCCCAGCGGATGCGTCCGGTGAGGCTCGCGGTGGCGGGGGCAACGCCGGCGAACAACCCGTACGGTGTGGCACGGGTCGTGGCGCGCAGCAGGTAGCGCATGACCGCGAGCACCACCCGGCGGGCGTCGGCTTGCGACAGGCCGCCGCTGATGGCGGCGGTGGCCCGCTCGGCGAGGTCCGGTGACGCGTGGGCCAAGGCTGCCACGAACCCCGGAATCGTCAACGTCTCGGCAAGCCACAGCCGCCAACTGGCCGCCGTGTCGCTGCTGGTCAGGTCAGGCCATGCGCCAAGCTGGCCGGGGCGAAGCAGGGCCGCCCGGAGCATCAAGGCGTCGTTCACGCTGCGGCACACACCAACCTCCCCACGGGCGTGATCATCTGTCTGCGGGTGAGGAGTGCCCGACCTCGAGCCATTTTCCCGAGGTGGGCACTCCTGACCCGATGTCGATGGCCCGCTCTGTGACCTGCCCACTTGGACCGCGCTGGCCATCAGAGCGGGCCACCAGCGGATGCGGTTGGTCAGCAGCTGGTGCAGGCCGACGCGCAGGTGCTGCCGCAGTTGTCCTCGGTCATCTTGATGACGTGCTCGACGGTGCCACCGGCCTCGATGAACTCGATGTCCAGGTCGAAGTCGTCGAGGGTGCCGCCCTCGATGTCGGGCTGGACCGTGGCGAGCTGGACCATGACAACCTCCCTGATTGGGGTGATAGGGGTTCCCCGGCACTCCCCCACCGTGGTCGCTGAGGTGAGCGCCGAAGTCTTCTACGGCCAGGCGACGGCGAGGACGCCGTGCCGCTTGGTGGTGTGCCACCCGGTCAGGTCGCTGGTGTCGGCGGTGTTTGGGTGGTAGGTGATGTGGGCGGCACCGCGCCGGTAGTAGCAGTCTGCCCATTTGCGGATCATGGCGAGCAGCTCGGCGGCGACCTGCTCGGCTGCCGGCCCGTGGGCGATGACACCGGTCTCGTAGCCGCTGACGGTCTGCGGATTCTCCCGCTTGATGCGATAGGCGAAGCTGCCGCCGCGCACGAAGGCCGGGGTGCCGTTGCGTACTGTGGGGTTGACCACGCCCTGGTCGATCGCGGCCTGCGCGGCGTGCAGCATCGGCAGTTCCAGCCCGCTGGTCAGCAGGTACAGTTCCAGCTCGTCGGGCATGTCGAACGGGTCCCCGTCCAGCTCTGCACCGGTTTGGTGTTGAGCGCCTTGCGCAGCGCCGGCACGTCGAAGGTGACAGTGCTGTTCTGGTCGAGGCGCAGTCCGACGTCGGGGTGACCGGGATCAGCTGTTCGCTGGCGGCGCCGTTGCCCTGCATCGGCACGGACGAGCCGAGCCGGTAGTTGCTGGCCTTCAGCACCGACATGCCGGGGGCGCGGTCGAAGGCGATGAGCCGGGTGATCCCGGCGAAGCGCAGCGGCACGACGATCCGGCCGTCCGGGGTGAGCTGATCTAGCCAGGCGGGCGGGATGTCCCACGCCCCGACCGTGACGATGATCCGTTTATACGGCGCGTGCTGCGCGACGCCGTGCTCGGCGTCGGCGAGCACGACGTTGACCTGCTCGTACCCGGCCCGGCGCAGGCCCGCGCGGGCGCGGTCAACGATGTCGGCATCGATGTCCACGGTCGTCACCGAGCCGGTCGGCCCGACCACTTCGGCGATCAGGGCGGCGTTGTATCCGCCTGATCCGATCTCCAGCACGTTCATGCCCGGCCGTACGTCGGCCTGTTCGAGCTGGATGGCCTGAATGTGCGAGGCCGAGACCACGCTGGTCTGACGCCCACTAGCGTCGATCTTGGGAACCAAGGTGGTGTTCGTCTGATACACCTTTTCCAGCGGCTCGCCGGGCGCGAAGTCATGGCGGGGCACAGTGTGCATGGCCGCGGCCACGCTGTCGGTGGTGATCAGACCCTCGTCACGCAGTGTGGCCACCATCGCCTGACGGAGGGTGGCGGCGGCGTCAACTCGCAGTGTCATCGCAGTCCTTGTGGTGGGAATTCGTCGGCTGTACAAGCCCTACTTCACCCATGGGGCGTCGTGTTGGTTTGAATTGATGCGGTATTCGCTCGGCGCAATGGAGTCCCGCGTTGTGCGGCGGCGCCGACATCACTCTCCTTTCGGGTGGGATAGCGGGTTGTTGTCACCTGGTCCGGCGAGCAGGGTTGAGAGCGAAGCTCAGCTGGTCATGGGCCAGGAGATGGTGACGATGCCGTGACGCTGAGGGCACCGGTCTTGCTTGCGTGTGCGGACACGGTCGGGATCTCCTGGAATTGGCGGGGCGGGTAGTCAGGCGTCTTGGTGCTTGTGCCCCTTGGCGGCGCAGTCCTGCCATATGTGTGTCAGGTGTTGTGTCATGCGGGCCGTGGCGGGATGGCCGGGGTGTTCGCGCCGGTGGGTGGCGATGGTGTCGGCGAGCAGGGCGCGCGCCGCCTGGCAGTGGCCGAGGGCGTGTAGGACGAGAGCGGTGGTGGCGTGGGTGGCGAGGGTTCGATGGGCGTGCGGCCCGGCGGTAGCGGCGAAGTGTTCGCCGAGTTGCCGATAGAGGTGGTAGGCGCGTTGGTGGTGTCCGGCGTGCCGATGCACGACGGCCTGGAGGTGGAGGGCGTGAACGCTCCGCGGGTGGCCGGGCCCGTGGAGGTGGATCGTGCTGTGGTGGGCGTAGGTGGCCCAGGCGATGGCGTCGGCGGGGTGGCCGAGGCGGAGTTGCAGTTCGGCCAGAAGGTTGGCGGCTTCGGCGTGTAGGGGGTCGGCGGACGCGGTGGCGGGGTCGACGCCGGTGAGGCTGTCGTGCAGGAGCTGCCGGGCGCGCAGCGGCTCGGTGTGGGCCAGATCGCGGGCAGCGGCGATCCGCTGTCCACGTTCGGCCTCGAACCGGCCGGGTCCGGTAACAGGGGTGGCTCGCCAGGTGAGGGCGATATCGCCGGGAGTGGCGCCGACGGTGATGCGGGCGAGGACCCGGTGGGCGTGGGCGGCGGCCAGCTGCGGGGGTGTCGGCGCCGTGGTCGAGGGGATGACCCGAGCCGCGTGTCGCAGGATGGTCCGACCGACCGTGTGGGCGATGGCCGCGGCATCGACCGGCCGCGGCCGGCAGTCCTGCTGGCACTGGTAGCCCTGTCCAGAGTCGTGCAGTTGCGCGTAGGCCATCGGTTGGTAGCAGAACCTGCAGTGCAGCAGTCCCGACGGCAGGTAGATATCTCGCGAGTCGGCGGCCGGCCTGCTCGGCTGGAGTGGGACTGGGGCGGTGGCTTTGGTCACCCACTTTTGGACCAGGCGTGGGTCGAGGCCCATTTGACGGGCGACCGTGGTGACGGCGCCGTATGCCTTGATAGCGCGGGCATCCGCGACACGCTGGACGACGGCGTCGATGAGTTCCGGAGGGTATCTACGAGGGAAGGCCATGATCCGCGGTATCGGTTGGGGACGAGTGTGGTCAGCCGCCGTTGGTGTCACCGGCTTGGTCCGTTTGGTGACGAGGGCGGTGGGGCTACGCATGAAAGCCCTGCCAGCGGTTGTCGACCGGGCGGCTGGTGTTGATCGGCAGGCTGCTGCTGCGGTGAGCGTTGCGACGTACCGGACGCAAGGTCGGGCCGTTGGGCAGGGTGATCGGTGGTCGCGGTGTGTAGCCGTAGCGCGCGAACAGGTGCTCCCTTTCTGCAAGGACGGCAGCCCAGGACGGTAGGCCAATGCTGTCGAGTCGGCTGCGGTGATGGGTAAGCAGCGCTGTGCCGTAACCGGTCTTCTGAGCATCAGGACGCACGGCGAGGAACGCGAGGTGGTAATGCGGTTCGGTGGGCTGTTTCGTGGACAGCAGGCTGTCCAGCAGGTCGAACCGGTCGGCGTGGCTCCCGGCGGCGTCGGTGAGGCGGATACGGTAGTTGGCTGGTGGTGGGATGGGCCGGTAGCGGTGGAAGCCGACGGTGGCGGCGGTGAGATCGTCGGTGAGGTGGATGTCGCCGAAGAACATCGCGTGCTCCACCCAGATCCCAACCACGTCGGTCAGCACCTGGTGCCGCTGTTGCGGGTCGGGCACCAGCCACGCGGCGAGCGGGCTGGAGTGCAGGGCGTCGGCGATCAGCGCGGCGACCAGGTCCTTGTCTGTCCAGCGGGCGGCGCGGATACGCACGGCAGTCTCCTTCGGATGGGTACCTCGGGTTGGGTCATCGGTAGGTGGCAGTGGCGAGGTCGCCGACCGCGGCGTCGACGGCGGCGGTGATGTCCCGCACCGACCGATGGTGCTGCGCGGCGATTGCCTTCAGCCGTTCTGTGAGGGTGGCCGTGTCGCCGTCGAGGTAGAGGTGGCTGGTCAGGCCGAGGGTGGCGACCAGGCCGGCGAGGGCGGCGGTGTGGTTGTCGGGTTGCTCGCGGCCTTGCGCGAGGTACCGCAGGCGGGACCGGGCGACGATCGCCCACTTGCTGTCAGTCGCCGTGTAGATATCGGTGCGGGCGAGGCCGCCAAGGCGCCGGCGTGTGCTGTGGCGGAGGATCCCCGCGGCGACGAGACCTGCGCGGGTGCGCTCGTACAGGTCGTCGGCGAAGTCACGCAGAAACGCCTTCACCGGCGGGGCGGTGCGCCCGCAGCGGATGGCGGCGATGGCGGTGTCGGCGATCAGGTCGCCGACCGGTCGGTCGGTGTGCAGGCGCAGCCACCGCTCGCCGGCCGGACGGTCGTCGTTTGGGTCGAGGGCGATCCGTCCGACGAGGAAGATGTCGATCAGGACGGCGCCGGCGAGCCCGAGCGCCAATGCTTGCCGGTGGATGTGCGGCTGGCCGGTGTCGTCGTTGTGGCCGAGCAGGAACAGCTCATCCCGCAGCGGCAGTCGAGGAACGGTCATGGCGCCGCCCCTAACCCAGCCCTGGGACGAGCTGCCGCAGCCGGCTGTGCACCCCGCCGTAGGCGGGCTCCGGCGATGGCAGTAGCGCCTTGTCGACCGCGGCGAGGACCGTGTAGTTCGGGTCGCACACGTTGCCGATCGGCGCCCGCCCGGCCTGGGAGACAAGCTGGTACGCGTCGAGCGTCTCCAGCCCGGTCAGGGCCTGCACCCAGCCGACCATGTCGTGCTGCGCGATGCGGTAAGCATCCTCAAGTGGGCGGGCGCACCCGATCGACATGATCGACGTGTCGGTTTCCAGACGTGGCCACATAGTCGGCACGACCTTGATGACCTCGATGGCGAGGATTGTGGTGGTGGCGATCTCGACACCGACGCCGCAGGCTTCGCCGTCGCCTTGGCGGGCGTGGCCGTCTCCGAGGGCGAGCATCGCCCCGTGCACCTTGACGCCGAGGTAGAGGGTGGTGCCGGCGCGCAGTTGTGGGGTGTCGAGGTTCCCGCCGTGGGTGTCCGGGACGATGGTGGAGCGGGCTTCGAACCCGCCGGGGGCGACCCCGATGGTGCCGATCATCGCCTCCAGCGGGAGGTCGACCGTGTGGTCGGTTTCGGTGGCCTGGAACCGCACCGTGCCGGCCTGCCGGTCGACGCCATACACCCATACCCGCTCCTCAAGCGGCGGCTGGAGGCTGGCGGTCTGGGAGGTCGAGGTGAGGGCACCGAAGTGCGGGAACGTCGATGACACAGCCCAGTCCCGGGCCGGGGTGATCGAGATGAGGTGGATGGCGAGGGTGTCGCCGGGCTCGGCGTCCTCGACGAAGAACGGCCCTGACACGGGGTTGAGGTAGGGCATGCGGCACACCTGCGACGGCAGATCCGCCGGCCCGCGCACGAGCCCGCCGAAGCAGTCCTCGGTGAACACCTCAAGTACGTCGCCGGAGCGCAGGTGTGCGACCGGCATCCGGCCGCCGAAGGTGTAAGCGAGCTCGTCTCGCGCCGGACGGTAGGTGACCTTGTCCATGGCGGTCACACCCGCTCCACGTCACGCTGCTGCGGAGCGGCGGGCGCCAGGCCGGAGAGCACCGGGCGGCGTCCCGACAGGTACAGGCCGGCGAGCACGATCACGCCGAGGGCGAGCCAGGCCAGGCCGAGGCGCTGGGCGGCGATGTTCGCGTTCACCACCACGTAGGCGAGGATCACGAACCCGACCACGGGCATCACCAGATGCGCCCACCAGTTCCCGCTACGCCTGCGGATGAGGTGATGTACGACCACGGAGACGTGCAGGACCAGGAAGGCGACCATCGCCCCGAAGTTGATCAACGACGACAACAGGGTGATCCCGTCCGAGCGGGTTGCCATGTACAGGCCGAGGGCGAGGGACACGGCGCCGGTGAGCAGGGTGGCGTTGATCGGCGCGCTGCGGCGGATCGACACCTTCGCCAGGAACGCGGGCAGCTGCCGGTCCCGCGCCATCGCGTACAACAGCCGGGACGTGGCGACCTGAGCGACCATCGAGTTCGGCAACCCCCACGCGATCGCGGTGGCCACCGCACACAGGGTCGCCAGCCAGCCCCCGCCGGCCATCTGGGCGGCGTCGTAGAACGCGGTGCCGTTCGGGTCACCGTCGATCAGCAACGCCCCGGGGTTGGGGACGAGCATCGCGGCCAGCCACGTCTGCGCGACGAACAACACCCCCGCCAGCACCAGGACCGCGGCCATAGCTCGGCCGATCTGCCGAGCCCCACCTTTGGCCTCCTCAGCCAACATCGAGATGCCGTCGAAGCCCAGAAAGCTAAGCACGGCGATCGACACCGCGCCCGCGACCAGGGACCAGGTGAACGTGTCCGGGTTGTAGAACGCCTCCCAACTGAACCGGCCCTTCCCCGAGCTGAGGGCCCAGCCAGCGGCGGCGATGAAGATTGCTAGGACGATCAGCTCGCCGACCAGCATGACCCGGGTGACCACCGCGGTCATGCGGATCCCGACCGAGTTGACGACGGTGTTGACCGCGACAAACCCGAGCAGCCACGCCCACACCGGCACCGCAGGCACGGTCGCGTGCATCGCCACCGACGCCACCAAATACAGCAACCCGGGTACGAGGACATAGTCGAGGAGGATCACCCAGCCGGCGAGAAACCCGACCGGTGGGCTGATGCCGCGGCCGGCGTAGTTGTAGACGCTGCCCGACATGGGAAACGCCTTCACCATCTGCGCGTACGAGAACGCGGTGAACACCAACGCCACCACGCCGATCGCATAGGCCAGGGCGACCATCCCGCCAGAGCCGGCGTACACGCTGCCGAAGATCGCCATCGGCGCGATCGGCACCATGTACACCAGCCCGTAGGCGATCAGGTCCTGGAACCGCAACTGCCGGGCCAGTTCCTGTCGGTAGCCGTAGCGGGCCAAGTCGTCTTGCATTTGCATCGCACCCTCCCAATGGGCTCGCGTTTTTCGCCGCAGACACATCTATTGCTGCGCCACCCCTGAATGGCCTTACGATCCGAAGATTGGCTCGAACTGACGGCCTGGTCGATACCGGAAATGCGGACAAAGGCTGTTGTCCGCATCGACTTTGTCGCTGACGTCGTGGCCGGCCGATCGACGGTCTGAGGTAGGACGGCCAGCAGCAGCGGCAGGAGGCTTCGGGCGTAGAGTCGGCCGTGTCCGAGGAGTACTCGCGCCGGCCCGGAGAAGCGAAACGTTCCCGGCGCGGTATCCGGTGCCTCGGGCTGCTTGACGAGGAGCGTGCCCCTTGGGCTACGGCCAGAGTTGCTCGGGAGGATCCCGTGAGGTTGACGGAAGCTTCGCCGCTGTGTCGGTGGAGGATGCTGTCCGCGCCTCTGTGAGCTATGACCAGCTTCGTGCCGGTGATGGCGCCCTGTATTGGTTGGAGGCTCGGCCCGAAGCTGGCGGGCGCGCAACCGTGACGAGGTGGCGGCCCGGCGAGGGTAGGCATGACATCAGTCCCGACGGTTTTGATGTCACCAGCAGAGTTCACGCGTACGGTGGTGGATCTTTCGCAGTCGCCGAGGGAATCCTCTGGTGCGTCGGCAGCGGTGGCCTTTACCGGATCCGTCGCCACGGCGATCCGCTCGAGTTAATCGACAAAGGACTCTTCGGAGACCTGACGGTCGGCGACGGCGAATTGTTGGCGGTGCGTGAGTCGGAGCAGGGAGACGAACTCGTCTCGGTGTCGTTGACAGGTGCTCCGCAGCTGCGGGCCCTTACCGCATCTCGCGGATTCCTTGGCGCACCTCGGCCGGGTCCCGCGGTGTTGGCGTGGACTGCTTGGGGCGAGCGCGACATGCCCTGGGACGCGTGTGAAGTGTGGGTGGCCTCGTATGCGTCTGGTGGTCGCATCGGGAACCCGAGGAAGATCGCCGGTGGCCCGGATGAGTCGGCGGTGGAGCCGCGGTGGGGGCCCGACGGGGCGTTGTACTTCATGTCGGACCGCAGCGGTTGGTGGAACCTCTATCGGTGGGACGGCTACACGGTCGAGGCGGTAGCACCGATCGCGGGTGAGTGTGCCGCGGAGCCGTGGGAGTTGGGTTACGCGTCGTACGACTTCCTTGCCGACGGCCGGATCGCCGTGGTGGTGCAGGAGGGGCCGCGGCAACGCCTCATCGTTATCGACCGTGATGGCGCCATCCGCGCAGTCGACCTTCCCTACACGTCGATCAAGCCCTACCTGGCCGCGCAGGGGATGACGGTGGGGTTGATCGGGTCGTCACCGACCGCGGCCCCGCAGGTCGCGCTGGCGCATCTGGCAGGTGGCGATCCGCGGGTGGAGGTCCTTGCCACGTCCGAGCACGCCGAGATCTCCGGGGCTCAGGTGTCTACGCCGAGGGAATTGCGGGTCCGCGTATCGGGCGGACGTGAGGTGCTGGCCCTGGTGTATCCGCCGACGGGCTCGACGGCAGACTGGCGTTCACCCGTGATCATTCGGGCTCATCCTGGGCCCACTGCCTCTTGCCTGCTGCGTCTGGACTGGCAGGCGCAGTTTTTCACCAGTCGCGGGTTCGCCGTGGTGGACGTCGACTATCTGGGCAGCACTGGTTATGGCCGGACCTTCCGAGAATCGCTGTACGGCCGGTGGGGTCTGGACGACGTTGATGACTGCGCGGCGGTGGCGGACCACCTGCTGGCGACGGGGCGGGCGATGCCGGGGCAGGTCTTCATCCGGGGCGCCAGTGCTGGCGGATACACGGCGCTACAAGCGGTGGCGAGGGATGGTCCGTTCGCTGCCGCCACCGCTGTATCTGCGATCGTGGATCCGGACAGATGGGCGGAGACTGTGCCTCGGTTCCAGCGGGCGCACGCGATGCGGCTGCGGGGTGGCGCCGGCCGGGTCTGTGCTGCCACTGTTCAGCGGCCTGTGCTGTTCATTCATGGCACCGCGGATGAGGTGGCCGTGGCCGAGGATGTGCGGGAACTCGCCGACCAGTTGCAGGCTCTCGATACGACGCACGAGTTGCTGCTACTTAGCGATGTCGGTCACTACGTAGCGACGTCCAGTCGGGCGGGTGCGGCGCTCGAGGCGGAATTGGCTCATTACCGCTCGGTGATGGCGGCCGCGACGACTGGTCGAGGGTATTCACACGGCCGCGAGTGGTAGCTGCTGGCGCACGTAATCGCCGAACTCGCGAACCTCCGGTTCGCATCGGTAGGGCTCAAGGTCGGCTTGTACCTCGACGATGCGCTGCAAGCAGCGGTGCGATGTCGTCTGCGCGGCATGATCCACCGCCGCCCGGGCGGTGGCGCACGCCTCGTCGATTCGGCCGGCAGCAGCCAGCGATGAAGCCAGGAGCGCGGTGTCGATGGCCAGTCGCCGGACGTGTGTGGGGCTCAGCGCGGTGAGGGCGTCGCCCAGGTGCCGTTGGGTCTGCTGCGGTAAGCCCAGGTCGTGGAAGCAGTGGGCGATCTCGTCGGCAAGATATGCCGGAGTGAAATACCGGATCCACGGCGGCTCGTCCTCGGGCGTGCTGCGGGCCAGTCGTCTCTCTGCAATATCGAGGTGGGTCAGACAATCGCCTTCGCGCCCAAGGCGGGCCTGCGTCCGCGCCACCACGGCGTGCAGCGCGGCTCCCACGGCTGGCGTCGCCTGAGTCTCACTTCCTCGCACCGCCGTGAGCGCCATCCGCAGCGCCGGCTCGGGGTGACCGCAGTGAAGCGCGAGGTGCCCGATGTTCACAGCGAGCAGGTAGCTGCCGTACAGGCGGTCGTCGGCGGCCTGCGTCAGCCGTAAAGCGCGTAGGTAGCGACGCTGCGCGACACCGTGGGCACCGGTGTCGACCGCCTGATAACCGCACAGTTCGAAGAAGCCCGCCGCCAGGGTGTAGAGGCGCCGACCAACCGCCTCCGAGGCCGGGCGGTTTGCCAGCAGCCGATTCAGTTCCCCTTCGACGTACCGCTGTACTTGACCATGGACTCGCCCGGCACCGTGGGTGTGGTCCAACTGCCGGAACATCGCCAGAGCGTATTCAGCGGAGAAAACGTCCTCTTCGCAAACCTGATCGGACGAACCAGGTCGTCCGGCCATGGACAGGCCGGGTCCCGCCGAAGCGTTCAGCCAGTCCAGGGCGGCGCGATCGAGGACGCCTGGCTGGAACGGAACCCGGACGACCATGTCGGCCAGCCCTGACATCTCCACCGAGTGGGCCGGCAGCAGGCTGCTGACGCCGATGGAGCCGTTCGGCGGAGCCGTCAGCTTGCCCGCGCTGGCCCGCTTCTTATCGAGAAGCGGCAGCAGGCGCGTCAAGGCGCCTCCGGCCGCCAACGCCGTGTCGCAGGCCTCGACGAACTCTCGGGAGGGAAACCGGTCAGCTGTCTCGACCCGACGCACCAGGTCGGCGCTGTACCGAATCATGGCGCCCAATCGCGCCTGCGAGAGGTTGGCGCGCTCCCGCAGCCGACGGAGCTCGGCACCAAAGTAGTGCCGCTCGGATAGGGACGGCTGAAGCGCTCGCGGGGTCTGAGCCATGACACCGCCTTTTCAGGCTGCTCGCCTAGCGGCATTGAGCAGCGTGGACATCGGGGCACTTAGGGTCACTCAGTGTTCAGCCCGACGCAAGCAAGAACGACGAAATGGCGTGGCTGCAGGACGAACACCTAGCGCCGCATGCGGACAGCCGCTTCGTCCGCATGCCCGGCGTTCACACGGGCGACCGAAAGGGTGAGTTTGTGAACAGCAGGGCGCAGGCCACTCGTCGATCCGCCCCGGTTCATGACAACCCTGGAGCTCGCTGAGCACACAGGCTGAAGGAGGAGTCTTGAGTATCACCGCAGACAGGTCGGTCACGACGACCGCCGCAGACCCCCGCACCCTCGTGTCGGCCGAGGTGTTCGACAAGATCGCTCGCTACGTCGCTGCCAGGCAGGAGGTGACCCAGACCTACGCCGAGCGCGCGGTGGGGCAGTTCCTCGTCTTCCTGAAGGCGTACGCCGACCAGTTGGACAAGCCGGACTTCGGGATGCTTCTGCCGACCGGCGAGTCCTACCGAGTCGTGCCGACCCGCCCGGTCGACGCCGTATGGCACGCCGCCCTCCAGATCACTGAGGCCTACACCGCCGCCTGCAAAGAGATCGCCGGCCACTACGTACACCACCGACCGATCCTGACCAACGCCATGCAGGACGGCACCGCCATCACCTACACGCTCGCGGCGTTGCACGACACCGGCTACCGGATCGACATGGAATTCTGGGGCGGTGAGGCCGAGTCCTGCTGCCCGCCGAACCCGCCTCAGCCCGGCAAGTAGCAGAGAAGAGAACCGATGCGAAGTGACTGGACCGCTCTGCCTGAGAGTGTCACGGCAGGAATCGCCGAACGGATCGGCGGAGCCTTCGACGTAACCCCGGCTTCCAGTGGCAACCACGCGGAGATCGCCTCGACGGTCACCGGGCCAGCCGGACGGGTCTTCGTCAAGGCGGCCTCTGGAGGGTTGAGCGTCCGGTCACTGTCCTACGAGCTGGCGGCAACCCGGGCCATCGACCGGCACCCGCCCGCAGTCCTGTGGCACTTCGAGTCCGATGGCTGGCTCGTGGTGGGGACCGAGCATCTCGCCGGTCCCCACCCCGACCTGTCACCCGGCAGTGCGGATCTCGATCTGCTAGCAGTCACATTGAAGGAACTCCAGGAGACTCCCGCGTCCGCTCAGCCATGGTTCACCCCGGCAGCCCGGCTCGGGTTCGCACACCCGGCGATGGACGGCGAGACACTAATCCATTCCGACCTCAATCCGGCCAACTTGATCGTGACGAAGCACGGCCTACGGATCGTCGACTGGGCGTGGGCAACCAAGGCGGCTCCGTGGGTCGAACTCGCGTTGCTCGTCCAATGGTTGATTGGCGCCGGCCACAGCGCCGAACAGGCAGAAGAGTGGCTGGCGCAGTTCCCCGCATGGACCGCGACTGCCCGTGAGGTATTGGACGACTTCGCGTCGAGGAACGCATCGAAGTGGTCGGCCAAGTCCAGGCAGAGCACCGACCGCTGGGTACACGACCTCGCGATGTGGACCGGTGAGTGGGCATCCGGCCAGGCGGCTCCCGCTGCCACGGCCGCTCCTTGATCCCCAGGATCGCGGCAATTCCGCTCCCGGCGTTCGTCCGGATCCTCGGCCGTCCGTGCGCATCCCTCCTCGTGTGTGACCTCAGCCCGTCGTCCGTCGTCCGTCGCCGGCCTTGGCCGGCCTCCGGCGGTTGGGCACGTTGCTGTCGCCGTTGCCGTCGAGCGCCACAGGTGGCAACAGGTTGTCCTCAACGAGCAGGTGGTGGCGGGGGAACCGCTGTGCAGGCGGCGATAGGAGCGCCGGGCTCCTGATGGTCGATCTCATACTGGCATTCGCTACATGGCTCCGGCGGCTCGTCTTCGCGCCAGTCATGCCCGCATTCGGGGCAGTCGCCGTACCAGCGCGGTCTCCGTCGCACGGTTCACATTGTCGACCAGCGCTCGGCATCGAGGTTTACCCCCGTCGGGGGAGGCTTGCCACGACTGCCCGGCAAGGGGCAATGGATATCATCCTGTGCGCTCACCTACCGGTGTTCGTGCCGTTCCTCCCTGCTGCCACTCAGCGAGTAGCAATGCATTCGCTGACTTGTGCTGGCTCTGCTGCTCGCCTCCCTCCAATCCGGGAGGTATTACCCCTTTCGGACGAGTGTTGTCAGCCGGCTGGCGGTAGCAACCGAAACGCCAGCGCGGTGGTCCAGGCGAAGGCGAGGCTGACCGCGACGGCGAGTCGGATGCTCAGCCCATCCTGGCCGGGCCAGGCGACAAGCACGAGGGCGCCAATGCCGGTGGCCGCGCTGTAGGTGGCCCAGCCGAGTTGCCGCGCCACGACGGCCCGGCGGACGATCACGAAGCAGGCCAGCACCAGTGAGGCGAAGGCCAGCGGCGGCGCGACGGCGTGCACTATGCCGTGCCAGCTCATCGGGTCTGCGTTCCCCTTCGGGGTGCCGGGTGGGAAGCCGAGTGCCGGGTCCGGCCGGAACGCCCCGCCCACGATCAAGCCTAGCCCGAAGACGCCCATCAGCGGCGGTGCCCAGGCGCCTGCGGGTCCGGGGTGTAGCACCCGCCGCAGCCCGATGGCATACGCGGCGCTGAGCAAGCCGGCGACGATGAACGCGGACATCTGGATCCAGCCCAGGGTGCCGAGGGTGAGCAGGCTGATCGGGTGCCGGCGGAGGTCGAAGCCGTCGCGGGTGAGGGCCTGCGCGGCGACCGCCACGACGAAGACCGGCCCGGCCACAGCGCCGCAGATCAGTAGTGCCCGGCTGGTCCGCGAGGGCGGCGAGGCCAGCGGTTCTGTGCTGGCCGGCGGCGTGGTGGACTCTCTCGTCATCATCGTGCCCCCTGGGTCAGCCGGCCAGCGCCTTGCCCTGCTTGACACTCGCGTCCCACCTGATGCCCGACATGATCCTCAAGGCGTGTCGCGGAGGCCCTCACCGTCCGCGACAGGGACGCGCGCATCGCTGCATGGTCGGACGCGATGGCGGCTGGAAACGTGGTTGCTGCTCCATGACCACGTAAATAGGTTCGTCGTTCATGGATCCGGTGCAACACCACGAAACCACAACCCAGCTTGTGCTCGAGGACGACCGCATCGGCCTGCGCCCTCTGGCCGTTAGCGACGCTGACGCGCACCTGGCAGGCTGCGACGAGGCCATCATCGAGCGGCTCGGCGGCGGCGAACCATCATCACGAAGCCAGATTGAGGCGTGGCTCGAGACGAACGCGCGCGCGTGGGCATCCGGCGGTGATGTCGTCGATCTGGGAATCGAAGATCTCGGCACCGGCCTCCTCTGCGGATGTGTTGGCGTCCAGCGCGGCCTGGACTACCTCAGCACAGGGCAGGTCAACCTGACCTACGCGCTGTACCCGCAGTGGAGAGGGCATGGCTACGCGACCCGTGCAGTTCGGCTCGCCATGCAGGCCGCCCAGGCGCGACGACCCGTCGTCGAGTTCGTCATTCGAGCCGCCCCGGACAACCTGAAGTCGATCGCTGTCGCTGAACGAGCCGGCTTCGAGCGATCTGGCCAGACCAACGACGCCCACGGCGAGCTCATCTGGCTGACTCACCAGGCATAGCCCCCTGGTCATGGAAAGCAGCCTGGCGGCCTCGATTCGAGGCCAACCTCGGCGATCGGTGACGTCCGCACATCGGCATGAGCGGGTCCACACCTCCCAGTTCGATTGCGTTCGCATCACCATGGCCTCAGATCAGCCCCGCCCACCTCGCCGGTTGCAGCGAAGATGCGCGCAAAGATGTCATCGATGACGTCGTTCTTCGCGAGGCTGTAGTCGCCCGGATGATCCGCGGTCTCCCGCGCAAGGCGGCGCTTGGTCGAGGCATACAGCTCCCGGTCTTCGGGATGCGAGCGCAGCCAGTCGCGAAAGAGCCGATGCCGTATCGGTTCGGGCGCGCCCTGCTGCCAGACGTGAAGATGGACGTCCTCCGCGGAGCTGACGAGCATCCGGTGCCCGTACCACCACGGCTCTCGCAGAACGAGCCGGTATCCGAGCCTTTCCAGGGCGGGGATGTAGCGGGACTCATCCGCAGTGTCCGCGATGCTGAGATCGATATCGATGATGGGCTTGGCTGCCAGGCCCGGAACTGATGTGGATCCGACATGTTCGACATCGATGATCAGGCCGTCCAGAACGTCGCGGAGCGGGGAGCTCGCAGCAGCGAATCGGTCCACCCAAGCCGGGTCGTAGTCGTCGACGACAATGGACTCCCACCTCCTTGGCGGTTTGCCTACCAGAGCGGTAGCCATCTGCTCGGGGGTGCCGTGGAAGCGCTGCGTGATTTCCGGCGGATACTCGGGCAACTCAACCTCCGTAAGAAGCAAAGTCGATCAGACTACGACATCGGAGACCCACCTGTCCATCCGCTCATCGGCAGTTCAGGGTGCCCGCTCGACTTAGAGGCCCGCTACCGACCGTGGCCGCTCGCGATCAATCAGCAGGCACCGACGGCGGCATGAGCATGCGCACAGTCCTCTATCGTCCGTGGGCGTCCGGCGTCAGCCGCCTCGATGGTCACCCAGTTCGTCGGCCGGCAGCCGGCTGCCGCGTCCCACCAGAGCTTTACACCCACGGTGGGCTGCTGCTGCGACCGGCGCAGATCATCGTCGGAAGCTGACCGGGTCGGCGAGGTACCGATCGAGGTCCGGATCCTCGTGCTCCTCCTCGAATTGGTCCGCGATCACCCACCGGTCACCGAGTTCAGCGCGCAGCTGGTCGAGCGCCCGTCGAACGGCCGCGTTGAAGGCCCGGCATTCCGGCTCGCGCCAAGGCCCTGGGTCAGGCGGATAGTCCCAGTTCAGTGATGCGTCGTACCACTCGACCAACTGGGTCAGCTCATCCCGAAGGGCCGCGCTGATCGGCAGCGCCTCCACGCGCACCGGATACCCCCAGGCCTCCTGGTCCTGTCGGCCGGTTGGCCACAGGGCACCCCCAGACCCCGCGTCGAAGAAGAAACGGGCGTGCGGCATGGGCAAGAGCCTGACACACGCCACCCCGGCCACCGCCGTTTGTTGTCGCCTCGAGGATCGCTGTGTCTCATCCATCCTTGGCCAGCAGTGCCAACGTCTCAGCCACCATCTCCGACTCGACCTGGTCCCGTCCCGCGGGCCAGTTGTCCCACTCGGAGACCAGGCCGGTCAGACCGGTTGAGCCACTCCGGAACCATGGCCGGAAGCGACCGGACGGCGGGCACCTGCCTCAGGTGACAGCGAGCAACACGGCTTGCCCGCTCACCGCCGCCAGCCGATCGGCACGGTCAGGTGCACCTGATCGCCACAGGCCAAGTCGGCAACATAACGCGATCCAGGGCCCTGCCATGCAGATGCACCAAAATGTCCACCGGTGTCGGTGGATGGTGTAGTTGCCGGGGATGACTTGCTGACGCAGCGGGCGCTCAAGGGCTCCCAAAATCGTCCTAGCCCGCCCCGCGCCGATCCCTGCAGTTGCAGCCCCCGCGCTCCGACCGTCCGGTCGTTGACCTGACCGGCGAACGAATCGAACGCCGGCCCATCCTCGGCGGGCTGATCACTGAGTATGAACGAGCCGAATAGAAGCCCAGCTCAGGACAAGTGGCAGGATTTTGGAACCCGACAACACCACGTCCTCCCCGACGCGGGCGGTAGCCCTCTCGCGACGGCCGTGACGGGCGGCAGTCGCCACGACGCCATCGCCGTCGGCGGGTGGCTGCGTGCCGACCGGGGTGGGGCGGCACGCAGCCGCCGCTCAGCGAAGTGCGCCGAGGTCGATGGCTTCAGCCATCGCGCGATAGCCCACGTCCGACGGGTGCAGGTGGTCGCCCGAGTCGTACGACGGGTTGATCCGTTGCGGGTCGGCCGGGTCACGCACCACCGCGTCGAAGTCGACGACGGCGTCGAAGTCGCCACTCGTGCGGATGAACTCGTTCACGGCCTGCCGCACGTTGTCCCGCTCCTCTGTGTAGGAGCGCCATCCCTTGATGGGCGTGATGGTTCCGACGACGATCCGCAGGCCCTGTGCGTGTGCCTGGGCGGCGATCTGCCGCAGGGCGAGCTTCAGGGTCTCCGGGTTGGGGTGTTCGAGGTTGAGGATGTCGTTGACGCCCTCGAGCACGATGACTGTGCGCGCCCCGGACGTGGTCAGCATGTCCCGGGACAGGCGGGCGAACGCGTTCGGGCCACCGATCCCGGTTCCGGTGCTGCTGTCGAGGATCCGGTTGCCGCTGATGCCGCTGTTGACCACGCCGAGCTTGGTCGGTCCCGACTCGGCGGCGAGCCGGTCGGCGAGGATGTCGGGCCACCGCAGGTTCGCACTGATGGTCGACCTGTCCCCGTCGGTGATCGAGTCGCCGAAGGTCACCACCGTGCCGTGCGCGGTAGTGGACCGGACGTCCACGGCTGTCGCGTAGTACCACGCCGTCGTCGGCTGGGTGAACGCGGTGCCCTGCTCGTCCGCCGCGTGGTCGCCGTCCGCGCTGATGTACGACGTCTGGTACGAGCGCGGGTGCTCGGTCACCGGGCCGGATGGAGCCGGGGTGTAGACGGTCACCAGCAGGTCCCCGTCTGCCGGCACGGCAAGGGATACCGGGTCGCTGAGCACTTCGCCGCCGGCCGGGATGGTCACCGACGGCGCGCCGCCGAAGGTCAGCTCGCGCATCGTGCCGGCGACCGCGTCCGGCGCGTCGGGCCGGGCCGCCACCGCCAGCGTCGCTCGCCCCATCAGGACCGGTGCTGTGCCGAGCGCGTTGGACAGGCGTACGCGAGCCGCGTGGCCACCCACGCTGGTGTGCACCACGTTGCGGATCGAGTGGTTCGGCATGCCCTGGTCGGCACCGGGCGTCGTGCGCGCCATGGCCGTCTGCCAGGTGCCGACCCAGTGGCCGGGCGGGCGGCGGTCGAGCTTCTCCAGGTCAACGACCGCCGCCATCGCCTGGTAACCGGCGTCCTTCGGGTGTAGGTGGTCGCCGGAGTCGTACTCCGCCCGTAGCCGGGTCGGCGCCGCCGGGTCCCGCAGCGCGATGTCGAAGTCGGCCACCGCGTCGAACGCGCCGCCGTCGCGGATGAATTTGTTGACCGCCTGCCGCACGCCTTCCAATTCCTCGGTGTAGTTGCTCGACCCGCCGAATGGGGTGAGCGTGCCACCGGTGACCCGCAGCCCCTTAGCCTGGGCCTGAGCCGCTATCTGGCCCAGCGCCGCGATGATTTGCGACGGCTCGTGGTGCTGCGGCTGGCCGCCGATGTCGTTGATTCCCAACATGACGATCACGGAGCGCGCGCCGGTCGCGGTCAGCACGTCCCGGTCCAGCCTGGACAGCGCGTTGGGGTTCCAGGTGTTGGTCAGCAACCGGTTCGAGCTGATGCCGGCGTTGAGCACACCGAGCCGCGTCGACCCGGGCTCGGCGATCAGCCGGTCGGCCAGGTAGTCCGGCCAGCGGTGGTTCGCGTTCCGGGTCGAGTTGTTCCCGTCGGTGATCGAGTCGCCGAGGGTGACGACTGCGCCCTCGGCCTGTCCCAGGACGTCCACGCCGCTCACGTACGGCCAGAAAGTGATCGGCTGGGTGAACGCCGTGACGGACTCGTCGGCCGCGTGATCACCGTTTTGCGACAGGTACGAAGTCTGGTTGGCCACCTGGTGATAGGTCACCGGCCCGGACGGCACCGGGGTGTACACGCTGACCAGGAGGTCGCCATCTTCCGGCACGGCAAAGGCGAGCGGGTCGCTCAGCGCCTCGCCGCCGGCCGGGATAGTCACCGACGGCGCGCCGCCGAAGGTGAGCGCTCGCATCGTGCCCGTGACCGCGTTCGGCGCGTCGGGCGCCTCGGCGACCGCGACCGTCACCGCGTCCATCCGCACCGCCACTGTGCCGAGGACGTTGGTCAGCGAGACCCGCACACCCGCACCACCGACGCTGGTGTGCACGACGTTGCGGATAGTCCGGTCCGCGTATCCGGTGGGGAGGTTGGGCACGGTGCCGGAAGCCGAGGCCGACCAGGTGCCGACCCAGTCGTTCAGCGGTGCCGTCGACTGGGCGTCCTGGCCGGCCGCGGAGGCCGGGCTGGTCAGGCCGAGCACCAGCGCGAGCACGGTGCCGGCGGTTTGCGTCATTCTCCATATGTAGGACATGGGATCTCCTCCCGATCGCCAACGAGTTTGCTCCCCGCCTTCGTCGCGGTCAACAGTTGCCCGGCTCTCTGTCCGATCGCGACTCGCCTTGCTCATCAGATACCCGCAAGCGCACAGATTGATTGATGGAGGCAGATCAGCATGCTGGACGGCATGCAGAAAATGAAGGGGTTATGGGCCTTCGACACCGCCCCGCAGGCGGTGATGCCGAACCTCCTCGCACCGCGTTGGTTGAAGACCCCGGGAGGGACGTGTCGACCAGGCTGGCCCACAAGCCGCCCGGAGGGCTTGCGGTGCCCGACATAGGACGTAGGATGTCCGGCAGCGTATCGCACGTGTGACGAGAGGTGGGCGGCACGGGCAGAGCTGCGGACGATCCGTGAGCGCAACAGGTGCGGCAACCGGCAGCTCCGGCTTCACTTGCCGTTCGACACGATCCGCCCAGCGGACAGTGGAGGTATCGGATCCATGACGAGACAGAGACACAGCCGCAGACGCCGTCGATGGTTGTCCATTGCGGCAATCGCGGCGATGGCCGGCGCCTTGCTCACCCCCGGCACCGCGCACGCCGCCGAGCCGTACCACGAGGAACAGGCGGTCTACACGGCAAAGACGGACGGGTATTCCTGCTTCCGGATCCCGGCGATCGTGAAGGCCACCAACGGAGACCTGCTGGCGTTCGCCGAAGGCCGGATCAACAACTGTGACGACAGGGGCGACATCGACCTGGTGCTGAAGCGGTCCCACGACGGCGGCCGCACGTGGGGCCCGCTGCAGGTCGTGTCGCGGGGCGACGGTGACACACACGGCAACCCCATGCCGATCGTGGACGAACGGACCGGACGAGTCGTGCTGTTCACCACCCACAACCCGGGCACGGGAAGCGGTGGCCGCGTTCCGTACCTGCAGGTCAGCGACGACCAGGGAGCGACCTGGAGCGCGCCGCGGGAAATGACGCAGCTGATGCAGCCGGCGTGGACCGCCTGGTACGCCACCGGTCCGGTGCATGCCATCCAGCTCAAACGCGGCCCGCATGCCGGGCGGCTGGTGATGAGCGCCAACCATGAGTCCTTCGCACCCGACGGGCGGCGCATCGCCGGCATCCACCTCGGGTACAGCGACGACGGCGGCGACACCTGGCACCTCGGCGCCAGCGCCGGTGGCGCCGCCGACGACATCTTCGTCAACGAGTCGACGCTGGTGGAGCTGACCGACGGACGGGTCTACGTCAACGTGCGGGAAGCCGGCACGGCCGAGGGCACTCGGGCGTACGCGATCTCCAGCGACGGCGGCGACAGCTACGACGCGCCGTTCCAGATGGTGCCCGAGCTGACGATGCCGGTCGTGCAGGGAGCGTTGCTACGCCTCACCGCCACCGACGAAGGTGACGCGCGGGACCGCATCCTGTTCTCTGGACCCGCCAACCCCGGCAAGCGTGAGGCCCTGACGATCCGGTCCTCCTACGACGAGGCCCAGACCTGGGAGCCCTGGCAGGAAGGCAAGGTCATCAGCTGGGGCCCGGGCGGGTACTCCGACCTGGTCAAGATCGAGACTGACCCGGTCGCGGGACCCGTGGCCGGGGTGCTGTACGAGGGCGGTGTGGCCGCCCTGTACGAGGTGATCCAGTTCGTCAGGTTCAACGAGGCGTACCTCGACACCCCGAACGGTTCGCCTCCTGACCTGCCGCCGCCACCGGTGCCGGGGCCGACGACCCCGGACGCGGCACCGCGCTACCACAACACCGCCTACGTGCGCGGCGACGCGACGCTGACCGAGGGGCGGTTCGGCACCGGACTCGCGCTCGACGGTGTCAACGACCACGTGGAGGTGCCGTACAACCCGGACGTCGACCTCGGGGACGACCAGTTCACGATCATGACCTGGTTCCGGTACAGCGAAACCACCGGAAACATCGTGATCTGGTGGTTCCACCAGGTGGGTACGGGAGCCGCGCAGATCTGGCTGCGGGCCGAACCGGCGAGCAACCGCATCCGGGGTGTCGTCGGCACCGGCCAGGGCGACGCGAACATCACCATCGCGGGCGCGTACAACGACGGGCGCTGGCACCACGTCGCCATGCAACGCACGGCGACCCGGGTCACGGTCCTCATCGACGGCGCCACCGTCGCCGACCTGGCCGCCCCCCGCGGCTCGGTGACCACCGGCAAGGAGTTCGGCATCCACAGCATCTACCTCGGCCGGCGGGTCGACGGCCTCAACAACCCGTTCCGCGGCACCCTCGACGAGTTCCGCATCTACGGCCGCGCCCTCACACCCGAGGAGTTGCGGGACATCCGGGAACACAACGTCCCGATCGCCGGCCAGCTCCGGCTCCGCCTCCCGTTTGCGACCATCAACCCGCAGCAGTAGCCGCTGCGTCTGTGCCCCGCCAACGGTCGTCCGGCGGGGCACCACCACCGGCGCGGAAAGATCGCGTCGACGGACCGTGTTCGTCGAGAGCCGCCCGGTACTCGCAGAGACCGGTGTGACCGCCCACCCCAACCACGGCGGGCGGTCACACCGCTCACTGCCTCGGCCGTCCTGGCGCCGTAGGAGCCGGGCGGCTCCATGCCTCGGTCCCCCGCCGATCTGTCCGCCTCAGTGAGCCGTGACATGGGATGTTCGGGAGCGTCTGGAACATGCGCGACACCAGAGGCTAAGCGCTCGGATGCCGCGTGTACATTGCTCCTCAGCGGGGTGCGCTTGCCCGGACGTAGGATGTGCGCCAGCCGCAGAAGAGCCTGGAGGCACGGCATGGCCAGACGCAACGGCGACACGGTTCAGGACCGCATCGTGGCCCTAATCCACGATCGTCAGCTCCAGCCCGGCGCTCCGATGCCGACCGAGCCGCAACTCATGGACTTGCTGGGGGCGAGTCGCAACAGCGTGCGCGAGGCGGTCCGGGCGCTGCAGGCGCTGGGCATCGTCGAGATCCGCCACGGGTTCGGCACCTTCGTCGGCCGAGCTTCACTTGACGTGCTCAGCCCGTCGCTGGAGTTCCGGATCCGCTCCGGCCCGCATAGCGTCCGCGCGCTCCATGATCTCGTGGAGGTGCGGGAGATGCTGGAGACCGCGCTCGTCGCGCGCGTCGCCGGCTCGACCAGTCCGAGCCGCCTGGCGGCGCTCGACGCCCTCGTGACCGCGATGCAGACCGACCTCGAAGCGGACCGGGCCTTCCACGCGCTGCTCTACGAATCCTGCGGCAACGAGCTCGTGCTGCAACTGATCGACCTGTTCTGGCAGGTCTACCACCAGGTTGAGCCGCTGCTGGGAGCGCCGGACGAGCGCATGGACGTGACGGTGGGCAACCACCGGCGGATCGTCGATGCGCTGCGCGCCCGGGACGCGTCCGCCGCCCAGGAGGCGATGCAACGGCATTTCCGCGACGTCAAGGAGCGCGTCGCCCGTGCCGAGGCGGCCCAGGCGGCAAAGCCGCTCAACAGCGAAGCGGCCTGAGCCGGGTCGGGTCAGCGCCGACTGTCCTCGCTTCCACACCGCCCGCCACCGCGGTCGGTCAGCGTTGCCCTACGTCGGGTCGCCCGGGGGATTTCACCCCCGGGCTCCCACAGAACGGCCCCCACCCGGATGCTCGCCATACCCGCCTTGGTTTTGCAGCGCAGTCAGGGCCTGGCCCAAGTCGACGGCCGCTTCCTCACCCACCTGCTGGCACACCTGCGCCCGCCACGACAACCCCGTCGCCCCGACCCTTCACCAGAGCCAGGGACTGGTTGAACACGAACCGAGCCGCCCCCGCAGGACGGGCCAACACCACCACCTGCGACGGTGACGGGCCGACTGTGAACCGGAACGCGGTAAACCTCCCCACAGCCCCACCGCATGCCTGCCACCTACGACACTTCCGAAACACGCGCTAGGCGGGCCAGCCGGGCGCGTACGCCGTCGAAGTGCGCGCGCATCGCCGTCGTGGCCAACGCGCGATCCCCCGTGATGACGGCCGTGTAGATGTCGCGATGCTTGCGAGCCACGTCGGCGGGCGTCTCGTCGGGCGGGCCGAGGTCGTCGCTCAGCTGGTGGTAGACCTCCCAGAATGCGCCGAGCAGCCTGCCCACCAGGGGATTGCCCAGCGGGTGGTAGAGCACGTCGTGGAAGAGGCGGTCGGTGTCGGGGGAGACCGTGCCCACCCGCGCCTCGGTCTCCATCTGCGCTATGACGTCGCGGGCCGGGGCGAGGTCGGGCGTCAAGTTCCGATCGTCGCGCTGGTCGATCAGGCGTTGCACGAGCCCGTTCTCCAGGATCTCGCGAATCTCGATAAGGTGGCCGAGGTGGTTGCGCTCGTCCTGCAGGGTGATGCGGCTGTGGAAGGTCAGTTCGTCGACGAGGCCGTTGAGCGACATGCGCCCGACGAACATCCCGAAGCCGTGGCGGATGTCGACGATGCCGACGGCTTGAAGGACCTTGAGGGCTTCCCTGACCGAGTTGCGGCCAATGCCGAGCTCCTCCATCAGCTCGGACTCGGTCGGTAGCGGATCCCCCGTGGTCAATCCGCGTTGCAGAATGAGGCCCTTGACCGCCTCCTGCACTTCGACGGCGCGGCTGAGCCGACGCCGCTTACCTGCGGGAACGCGGCGTGGCTCGGGGGGGTGGGCCGAGGCGTCGCCCGTGCCTTGGCGATCGGCGTGAAACACCACGGAAATCTCCTGGTCATTTGGTCTTGACCGGGGACGAGCGCGGCCCCTAGCCTCCACTCTACAGGACATGGGACGTAGGACGTCCAATGTGATGGCTCGAAGAGATCATTCAAGCCGAAGCCATAATCCCCACAGGAGGCACCGTGAGCGCTCCGGTTTCTCGGCCAGTTTTCAGCCGCCGCGACTTTCTGCGCTACAGCGGGGCGGTGAGCGCCGCGGCGACCATCTCCGCCACCCTCTCCGCCTGCAGCGGCCCCGCGTCCACCAGCTCGGCGGGGGCCGGCGGTGACAAGGACCTCGTCACCGCCGTCATCGGATACGGCAACAACCAGAGCTGGGACCCGACCATGACCGCGTCGGCCTTCTCCATGGCCGCCATCAACCACATCTACGAGGGACTGGTCGACACC
This sequence comes from Micromonospora sp. NPDC007230, assembly GCF_042869115.1. Lineage (NCBI taxonomy): Bacteria > Bacillati > Actinomycetota > Actinomycetes > Micromonosporales > Micromonosporaceae > Micromonospora > Micromonospora sp. NPDC007230. The sequence continues at coordinate 25,235 of NZ_JBIAFE010000040.1, forward strand.
GACCCGATCACCCGCGAGCCCTACCCGGCCCTGGCCACCGCCCTGCCGGCCGACACCTCGGCGACCACGTGGAAGTTCACGCTGCGGCAGGGGGCCAAGTGGCACGACGGGCAGCCGGTCACCGTCGACGACGTGCTCTTCACCTTCCAGCGCATCCTCGACCCGGCCGCCCAGACGCTCACCTATTCCTTCTTCGGAACCTGGCTCAAGGAGGCGCGCAAGGTCGACGACACGAGCGTCGAACTGGTCTTCAACTTCCCGTTCCCCGATGCGCTGCAGCGCCTGACGATCGCCAAGATTCTGCCGAAGCACGTCTTCGGCGCGCCCGGCGGCTGGGACGCGGCCAAGGGCGGCAAGGCGGTCGGCTCCGGCCCCTACAAGATGGTCGCGCACAACCCGAAGTCCAACACCGTGCTCGAGGCTTTCGCCGACTACAGCGGCCCCCGCAAGCCCGTCATCAAGAAGATGAACTGGCTGTCCATCGTCGAGGTGCCAGCCCGGGTCGCGAAGATCTCCGGCGCCAGCGCCGAGGCCCAGATTGCCGACAACATCCCGTACGCCAACATCGACCAGCTGCGCAGCGGTGGGCTGACCGTCGAGGGCGGCAAGGGCATGAACCACATGTTCCTGATGTTCAACACGGCCCAGAAGCCCTTCGACGACGTGCGTGTGCGCCAGGCGCTCCTCTACGCCATCGACACCAAGAAGATGATCGACGTGGCGCTCAAGGGCCACGGCACACCCGCCACGAGTTTTCTCAACGAGCAGAATCCGTCGTACGCCAAGGCGAAGACCGTCTACAGCTACGACCCGGCGAAGGCGAAGGCCCTGCTGGCCGCCGCCGGCGTGACGAACCTGTCCGTCACGCTGATGGCGGTCAACGTCAGCTGGATCACCGACTGCCTGCCCACCATCGCCAACTCCTGGCAGGCGATCGGCATCAAGACCACGCTCGAACCGCAGGACACCGCGGCGCTGTTCACCAAGATGGACCAGTCGCAGTCCTACCAGGTGGTCGCGGCGGCGTCGAACCCGAACCAGTTCGGCCTGGACGCGGACCTGATCCTCCGCTACAACTACACCTCCGGCGGCACCTGGATGAAGTACACCAAGTGGGACACCAGCCCGGCGGCCAAGAACCTGTTCGCGCTGATGGACAAGGCCACCCAGGAGTCCGACCGGACGAAGAAGCTGGAGCTGCTGCACCAGTACCTCGACGTCATCGCGGAGCAGGCGGTGCTCTACCCCGTCCTGCACACGGAGCTGATGACCGCCTGGGATCCGAAGAAGCTCACCGGAGTCCGGCCGCAGGCGTACCCGGGCATCAATCTGCTGCAGGCGCAGCGCGTCTGACCCCTCGTGCGGCGCCGGGCACGCCCCCGGCGCCGCACCCACCGCCCATCAGCCGGGCCGCGTCAGGAGGATTAACCAGTGGCAGTCGTCGCCAGAATGCTGGTCCGCCGGATACTCATCCTGATCCCGCTGTTGCTGGGCGTCATCCTCTTCGTGTTCATCATCATGCGGTTCTCCAACAACAAGCCGGAGTACGCCTACTTCCAGGGCGCCAACCCGACGGCGGAACAGATCCACCAGTTCCAGGTGCAGAACGGCCTGCTCGACCCGCTGCCGCTGCGCTATGTGCGCTTCGTCGGCGACCTGCTCCACGGCGACATGGGCACTAGCGTCCTCACCAAGGCGCCGGTGCTCGACTCCGTCGTCACCGCGCTGCCGCTCACGCTGCAGCTGACCTTCCTCGGCCTGGCGGTCGCCGTGGCCCTGGCCGTGATCTTCGGCGTCACCGCGGCGATCTTCCGGGACCGCTGGCCCGACCAGCTCATCCGGCTGGTGTCGCTGATCGGCGTCGCCGCGCCGGCGTTCTGGCTGGCCCTGCTGATGATCCAGTGGCTGGCCGTGGATCGCGGCTGGTTCCCGACCAGCGGCTACATCAATCCCGGCGACTCGTTCAGCGGCTGGCTGCGGTCGATGACGCTGCCGGCGCTGTCCCTGTCGCTGCCCGTCGCCGCCCAGTTGACCCGGATCATCCGGACGTCGATGGTCGAGGAGTTGGACAAGGACTACGTCCGCACCGCGATCGGCAGCGGCCTGCCGCCGATCGTCGTGATCGGACGCAACGTCCTGCGCAACGCGCTGATCAATCCGCTGACGGTGCTGGGCCTGCGCATCGGCTACCTGCTCGGCGGTGCGGTGGTCATCGAGACCATCTACGCGCTGCCCGGCATGGGGCAGCTCATGATCAACGGCGTACGCGACGGGGACCCGGCCGTGGTGCAGGGCGTGGTGCTCACCATCGCCACCGGCTTTGTCGTGGTGAACCTCGTCGTCGACGTCCTCTACCTGCTGGTCAACCCGAGAATCAGGAGCGCCGCGTGATGCGCAGCGGACTCGCGAGCAGACTCTCCCGGCCCGGAATCCGTTTCCGGCGGCTCGGCCTGCCCTCGTGGATCTCCCTCGCCGTTCTCGCCGTGATCGCCCTCGCCGCGGTCCTCGCCTCCGTGCTCGCCCCGCACTCGCCGTACGTGCAGCAGGCGGCCGGCGGCGGGCCCAGCGCGGCGCACTGGATGGGCCTCGACAGCGCGAACCGCGACATCTTCACCCGGCTGCTCTACGGCGCACGGTGGTCATTGATCATCGGGCTCGGCGCGACCGCCATCGCGCTGGTCTTCGGCGCGGTGATCGGCGCGATCGCGGCCACGTCGCGCAAGGCGGTCGACGAGGCGATCATGCGCAGCCTCGACGTCGTCATGGCGTTCCCGGGCATCGCGCTCGCCGCCGTGCTCGTCGCCGTCTTCGGTGGCAGCATCCCGGTGCTGGTGCTGGCCATCGCATTCCTCTACATGCCATCCATCGCCCGCGTGGTACGCGCGAACGTTCTCGCCCAGTACGGCGAGGACTACGTCGCGGCCGAACGCATCATCGGCGCCCGCACCCCACACATCCTGCTCAAGCACGTGGCGATCAACTGCGCCGCGCCCATCCTGGTCTTCTGCACGGTGATGGTGGCTGATGCGATCGTCTTCGAGGCGTCGCTGTCGTTCATCGGCGCCGGCGTACGCCCACCGGACCCTTCGTGGGGCAGCGTCATCGCCGACGGTCGCAACATGGTCCTGCTCGGCGGCTGGTGGGCCACGGTCTTCCCCGGCCTGCTGATCCTGATCACGGTCCTCGCGCTCAACATCCTCGCCGAGGGCGTCTCCGACGCCTGGGCCGCACCCACCGCCCGGCGCGCCGACCCGGTCAGGAAAGCGTCGGAGGTCGACGCGCTCGAGCAGGCGACCCCCGGATCCGGTGAGATCACCGAGCTGCCGGGACTGGCGAAGGCCGCGCAGCGGCTGGCCGAACGGGCCCGCCCGCTGCCGCAGGGCGAGCCGATCCTGAAGGTCAAGGAACTCACCATCGGCTTCGAGGGCCGGCACGACGGCGTGGACGTCGTCGACGGCATCTCCTTCGACGTGCGCCCCGGCGAGGTCCTCGGCCTCGTCGGCGAGTCCGGCTGCGGCAAGTCGCTGACCGCGCTGACCATCATGGGCCTGCAACCACGCGGCGCCCGCATCGGCGGCCGGATCCTCTTCGACGGCAGGAACCTGCTGACGCTCCCCCGGACCGCCCGCCGCCGGCTGCTCGGCCACGACATGGCGATGATCTACCAGGACGCACTGTCATCGCTGAACCCCGCGATGACCGTCAAGGCGCAGCTCAAGCAGGTGGTCCGCCGAGGCGGCCGGCGCAGCCCGACGGAACTGCTGGAGCTCGTGGGCCTCGATCCCGCGCGTACCCTCTCGGCCTACCCCCACGAACTGTCCGGCGGCCAACGGCAGCGGGTCCTGATCGCGATGGCCCTCTCCCGCGAGCCCAAGCTGATCATCGCGGACGAACCCACCACGGCGCTGGACGTGACCGTGCAGGCGCAGGTGATCCAGCTGCTGCTGCGGCTGCGTGCCGAGCTGGGTTTCGCCCTGATCCTGGTCTCACACGATCTCGCCCTGGTCGCCGACGTGACCGACCGCGTCGTCGTCATGTACGGCGGTCAGATCGTGGAGACCGGCGTGACGGCAGCCCTGGTCGGCGCGCCCGCGCACCACTACGCTCGCGGGCTGCTCGGCTCGGTGCTGTCGCTGGAGTCCGGCGCCGCGCGGCTGACCCAGATCCGCGGCGTCGTACCAGCCCCGGCCGACTTCCCCAACGGCTGCCGCTTCGCCGACCGCTGCCCGATGGCCACCGAGATCTGCCGGACGCAGACGCCACGGCTGGCGGGGCAGCGCCACCACGAGGTGGCCTGCCACCACCCGGCGATCGACATCCCGGCGTCCGCTCTCGCCCCCGGCGCGAACGCCGCACCGGCCAGCCACGCGGAGGCACGATGACTGCGACAAGCACCCAGACGCTCGTCGAACTCGCCGACGTGCACGTGGTGTACACGGCGCGCTCCGGCGGGCTGTTCCGCCGCGATCGCGTCTACGCACTAACCGGCGCGGATCTCACCATCGAGGCCGGCGAGACGGTGGGTGTCGTGGGGGAATCCGGCTGCGGCAAGTCGACGCTCGCCAAGATCCTGGTCGGGCTGGAGAAGCCCACCACGGGCACGGTGCGCTTTCGCGGCCAGGACCTCTGGTCGATGTCCCCTGCGAGGCGCCGGGCGGCGATCGGGTCGAGCACCGGCATGGTGTTCCAGGACCCCTCGACCGCGCTCAACCGGCGGCTGCCCATCCGGCAGGTGCTGCGCGACCCGCTGGACGTGCACCGGGTCGGCAACCCCCGGCAGCGTGAGGAGCGGGTACGCGAACTGCTCGACCTGGTGGGCCTGCCGTCGAGCGTCGCCGACCTGCTGCCGAGCCAGCTGTCCGGCGGCCAGCGCCAGCGGGTCGCGGTCGCCCGCGCGTTGGCGCTACGGCCGCAACTGCTGATCGCCGACGAGCCGACCAGCGCGCTCGACGTCTCGGTACGCGCGCAGATCCTGAACCTGCTGCTCGACCTCAAGGAGCAGCTCAACCTGGCGATGCTCTTCGTCTCCCACGACATCCAGACGGTGCGGCGCATGAGCGACCGGGTCGTGACGATGTATCTCGGCCGGATCGTCGAGCAGACCCCGGCCGGGGCGGTGCCCGGCGGTGCCCACCACCCCTACACCCGCGCGCTCTTCTCGGCCACGCCCGGGCTGCTCTTCCCGATCGACCCGATCCCGCTGGCCGGGCCGGTTCCTTCCGCTACCCGGCCGCCCAGCGGATGCCCCTTCCGTACCCGCTGCTGGAAGGCCGACGACCGGTGCGCCACGGAGATGCCGGGAGTGCAGACCGACACCGTCGTCCGGCCCGACGATCACCTGTTCCGTTGCCACCACCCGATCCGCGACGGCTCGACCGACCTCGAACTGATCAGCCAAGCACAGGAGCCTTCATGACACTGACCGGCGTCATCCCCCCGGTATCCACCCCGCTGACCCCGGATTTCGAGGTCGACACCGGATCGCTGACCCGGTTGGTGGACCATCTGCTGGACGGTGGGGTGGACGGGCTGTTCGTCCTCGGCTCCACCTCCGAGGTGGCCTTCCTCCCAGACGGCCACCGCAAGATCGTGCTGGACACGGTTCGGGGTCACGTCGCCGGCCAGGTTCCCGTGCTCGCCGGCGTGATCGACATGACCGCCCTGCGCGTGCTGGACCATGTGCGGGTGGCCGTCGAGGCGGGCGTGGACGGGCTCGTGGCCACCGCCCCCTTCTACGCCCGCACCCACCCCGCGGAGATCGAGCTGCACTTCCGCACCATCGCGGCGCGGGCGGGGTTGCCGTTGTACGCCTACGACCTGCCGGTTTCGGTGCACAGCAAGCTCGGCGCCGACCTGCTGCTCGACCTCGCGGGCGACGGTGTGCTGGCCGGAGTCAAGGACTCCAGTGGTGACGAAGGTGGCCTACGCGGGCTGATCCTCGGACGACGGGACCGGTCGGACATCGGCTCGTTCAGCGTGCTGACCGGCTCCGAACTCACCGTCGACTCCGCGCTGTGGATGGGCGCGGACGGCGTGGTGCCGGGCTTGGGCAACGTCGACCCGCACGGCTATGCGCGGCTGTTCCGGGCCGCGTCGGACGGCGACTGGGCGGCCGCGCGAGCCGAACAGGAGCGGCTGCTGCACCTGTTCGAACTCGTCACTGTGGGCAGGCCGCGAATGGGTCCGGGTTCGTCCGCGTTGGGAGCGTTCAAGGCCGCACTGTACCTGCGCGGGATCATCGACTACCCGACGACGGCGGTGCCGCAGATCCCGCTGAACGAGGACGAGATCGCCCGGGTCGGGAAGTATCTGAGCGCGGCCGGCCTGCTGTGAGACCCGGCGACGGCGGCCGCGGACAACGGGATACGCCACCACGGACCAGCCACGAGACGATGCACAGGGCGCCGGCACCGAGATCGGCGGACCTACGCGGTACGTGGGGGACGTTGCTCCTGCCGTTGCGTGCCGACGACACGATCAACTGGGACGAGGCGGCGCACGCGCTCGATGTCCTCGTCGCCGCCGGGCTCGATGGCATCTACGCGCACGGCACCGCGGGCGAGTTCCACACGCTCAGTGAGGACGAGTACGACCGGATCAACGAGCTCGTCGCCGACAAGTGTGCGCGCCACCGGATTCCGTTCCAGATCGGCGCCAGCCACATGAGCGCGCAAACCTGCCTGGGCCGGGTCCATCGGGCACGGGCGGCCGCGCCGAGCGCCGTGCAGGTGACGCTGCCGGACTGGCTGCCACTGTCGCGTACCGAGGTGATCCGCTTTCTGGTCAGGATCGCCTCGGCCGCCGACCCGGTCCCGCTTGTCCTGTATAACCCGCCGCACGCGAAGACCCACGTCGCCGCCGTCAGCTATGCCGCGATTCGCCGGGAGGTGCCGAGTCTCATCGGTATCAAGGTCGCCGGCGGCGACGCCGCGTGGTACGCAGCGATGCGGGAGTACGCGGGCGACCTGGCCATCTTCGTCCCGGGGCATGCCCTGGCGACCGGCCTTCGGCATGGCGCCGCCGGCTCGTACTCGAACGTGGCCGCGCTCAATCCGGCCGGCGCCGTCGGATGGCAGCGGATGATGATCGAGGACCTCGGGGGTGCGCTCGATGTGGAGCGCCGGATCCAGCGGTTCCTGGCCGACCACGTCGACCCGCTCGCCCGGCAGGGCTTCGGGAACCCGGCGCTGGACAAGTTCCTCGCTCATCTCGGCAACTGGGCCGGGATCGGCACCCGGGTTCGTTGGCCTTACGCCTCCGTCGACGAATCGGCTGCCGAGCGGCTACGTCCGATCGTGCGCGGCTGCCTGCCGGAGCTCTTCCCAGGCCAGTGAATTCAGCCGGCGATGTCGTCGGCCAGCACGTTCCGCAGCCACCTGATCTGCTTCGCACGCTGCCTGCCTGCGCCGCCTTCGTGCCCGTTGTATGGCCACACCGCGATGTCCTTGCCGCTCGACGCGTAGTGGTTGTAGGCGGCGAAGACGGTCGAGGGTGGGCACACGCTGTCCATGAGGGCGACCGAGAAGAGCGCCGGCGCGCTGGCGCGGGCGGCGAAGTTCATGCCGTCGAAGTAGCTCAGCGTCGCGAAGACCTGGTCGACGTCGCCGTGGTAGGTCTTCAGGTATGACACCAACTCGCCGTACGGGAGGGCGTCGGTGATTTCGGCGGCGCGCCGGTAGTGGGACAGGAATGGCACGTCGGGCATGGCGGCGGCGAGCCCGTCGACCAGGCCGGCGACGGCGACGGTGATCCCTCCGCCCTGGCTGCCGCCGGTGACCACCACCCGGTCCGGGTCGACCCTGGGGTGCGCGCGCGCCGTGTCGACCGCGCGGACGCCGTCGGTGAGGACTCGGCGGTAGTAGTAGTGGTGCGGGTCGGCGATGCCGCGGGTCAGGAAGCCGGGCGCCTGGGGCAGGCCGACCGGGTCGGGGTCCGGGGTGTCGCCCACGAGCTTGCCGTTGCTGCCCTGCCCCCGGGTGTCCATGACGAGGTGGGCGTAGCCGGCGGCACTCCAGGTGAGCCAGTCGTGCGGCAGGCCGCGCCCGCCGCCGTACCCGATGTACTCGACCACGCAGGGCAGTCGGCCGCTCGCGTGCCGGGGCAGCAGGAACCAGCCGTGCACCGGCTGGCCGGCGAATCCGGGGAAGGTGACGTCGTACACCTCGATGGTGGACAGGCCAGCGTCGTAGGGGACGAACCGGGCCGGCCAGTGCGCGGCGCGCGCCTGCTTGAGAGTGATGGCCCAGAAGTCGTCGAAGTCGGTGGGCTCGTCGCGGGCGGGCAGGTAGTCGCGGAGGCGGTCCAGTGGCCAGTCGACGAGCATGAAGTTCTTCCCTTCGCGTGTACGCGTTACTCACCGTGCCGTTCACGGGGTGGCCGTCGGTCGCGGCCGTTGCCGGGCTTCGTCGGAAATGGCACCCACCCGCGGTGGGCGCCATTTCCGACGGCGGCTGCCGGTCAGTCGACGGTCTCCAGCGGCAGCCTGAGGCCGAGTTGGCCGCCGATCGGGAGGTTCCGCTCCTGAATCAGGGCCAGTTCGGTGGCGGACAGGGCGCGGCGGTAGACGCGTACCTCGTCGAGCGTGCCGCGGAAGCGGTCCACGCCGTCCAGGCGCTGTCCGATGTGCAGCCCTTGGATGCCGAACTCCTGGCCGAGGGTCGCCGAGCCGGCCGGCGCGGCCGCCGACGAGACCTGGACGCCGTCCACCAGCAGCCTGAGCTGCCCGTCCGCCCGCTGGAGCACGACAAAGTGCCACTGCCCGTCGTTGTACGCGCTCGGCGACTGCACGGTGACGTTGTACCGGTCGACCGAGAGGATCGCGCGGATGCGACTGCTCGCCGGTTCGGCCCGCAGCCATAGCGCAGGCGGGTTGGTGCCCGAGTTCACCCGGTAGGACCAGAGGATCGAGTGCGCGCCGGTCTTCTCCGAGTACCGGATCCACGTGCTCAGCGTGAAGTCGTCCGCGCCGAGGTCGATCGACCGGTCGAACGGCACCTCCACCCGATCGTCCACTCGGTCGAGTGCCAGCCCGTTGCCGAACCGGCCGTCGGTGACCTGGGCGCCACCGCGGACGTAGGCGTCGTTGCGGTAGGGCGACTCGTCCGGCGTCCGCGGTCCGGGCGCCGGCGGTGTGGGAATGCCGGGCGGAGTGCCGTTCGGGGTGTCGAGGTACGCCTCGTTGAATCGGGCGAACCGGATCGTCTCGTACGGGCTGACTTTGCCGGCCTCGTACATCAGCGCCGCCTCGTCACCGTCGAGGCGCACCATGTCCGAGTAGGCCGAGGGACCCCAGTAGAAGACCTTGCCTTCGTTCCAGGTCTCGAAGCTGCGCCCCTCGTCGTAGGACGAGCGGATGCCCATCGCCTCGCGGGCGCTGGGGTGCAGCGGCGAGGAGAAGAGGATGCGGTCATCGCTGAATCGCAGCAGGGAGCCCTGGACGTCGGTCGTGGCGAGCGCCGGCATGGTGCGGAAGGGTGCATCCCACGTCTCGCCGCCGTCGCTGCTGATCGCGTACGCCCGGCTGCCCGGGTCGGTACCGCGCTCGCGGGCCGACGCGTAGATCCGTCCGTCGGTGAGCTCGATGACGGTGACCTCCTGCGCGATGACGGCACCGTCGTCGCGGAACGTCTCCGCACCGATGTTCCAGGTCACTCCGCTGTCGTCGCTGTAGAGCAGATGCGTGCCGTAGATGTGCTTGCCGACCCGGTCCCAGGTTTCGAAGCTCGCCCCGAGCACCAGCCGGCCCGCGTGCGCTCCCCGTTGAAGCTGGATCCCGTGCATCGGGCCGGTGGCGTACCAGAAGTTCCACTCCGGGCGCTTGCCGTCGGTCATCTCGCGGGCGGCCGACCAGGTTGCTCCGTTGTCGTCGCTGAACTGCACCCACGGGTCGCGGTCACAGCCATTGGGGCACGGCTCGGGACCGTTGTGCGTGCTCACCACCACGACGCGCCCGGTGCTCCGGTCGACGATCGGCACCGGGTTGCCGTGGGTCTCGCCGTTGCCCTCGGAGACCACTTGCAGTGGTCCCCAGGTCCGGCCGCCGTCGGCGGAGCGGCGCAGCACGAGGTCGATGTCCTCGTCGTCGCCGCAGTCCTTCACCCGCCCCTCGGCGAAGGCCAGAATCATCCCGTTCTTCGCTCGCACCACTGCCGGAATGCGGAAACAGGCGTACCCGAAGTCTCCGCGCTGGTAGAGCACCTGCTCGTCGACGTACGGCTCGCTGGTCTGGCTTTCGCCGGCCACCGTGCTCGTGCCCGTCGAAGCGGGCTCCGCGCTCGCGGGACCGGCGAGCATGCTGAGCACGACGCCGGCCAGGGTCAGCGCCACCCCGAAGCCACGGTAGCGGCGGCGTGAGCCGGCCGGGCCTGTTGGCGAATACCCATCGTTCATTCGTCGCACCTCCAGGAGAGTCGTGCGCCCCGTTGTCCACGCGGGATGGCTCGAGGCGATCGGATGCGTCAGCCGAGTCGGATACGTAGGACGTGGGATGTCATGTGGCCGAAACGATACGCGCATTGATGAGTCGAGGACAAGCACCCCTTGACGTCGCCGGCAGGTCGCCATACTGTCCCGGCAACAATGGACATCCCATGTCTTGGTCGTGTTCCCCGCGCGAGCGGCCGACCGAACTCACCGAAAGGAAGTGGCGGCATGACCATGCCGAAGATCATGTTCGGTGGGGACTACAACCCCGAGCAATGGTCCGAGGACATCTGGGTCGAGGACATGAAGCTCATGGTCGATGCCGGGGTGTCGGTGGTATCCGTCGGCATCTTCTCCTGGGCCAGGGTGGAACCACGTCCCGGCACGTACGAGTTCGGCTGGTTCGACCGGGTGATGGACAACCTGGCCGAGGCCGGTATCGGAGCCAGCCTCGCCACCATGACCGCTTCCCCACCACCCTGGCTGTCCCGACACCAGCCGGAGGTGCTGCCGCAACGCATCGACGGGGTCCGGCTGTGGCCCGGTGGGCGGCAGCAGTACTGCCCGTCCAGCCCCGTGTACCGGGAGCACGCCGGGCGGTTGGTCGAGCACCTCGCCCGCCGCTACGCCGGGCACCCGGCGCTGAAGCTGTGGCACATCGGCAACGAATACGGCTGCCACGTGCGGGCCTGCTACTGCGACGTGTCGGCCGAGGACTTCCGGCGCTGGCTACGCGAGCGGTACGGCGACATCGGCGCGCTCAACGAGGCGTGGTCGACGACATTCTGGTCGCAGCGCTACGACGACTGGGCGGAGGTCCTGCCACCGCGCACCGCACCGACCTTCGCCAACCCCGCCCAGAAGCTGGACTTCGCCCGGTTCAGCAACGACGCGATCCTCGCCTGCTATCTCGCCGAGCGGGACATCGTGCGCCGGTTCGCCCCGGACGTACCGGTGACGACGAACTTCATCGGCCTGGTCCACAAGCCGATCGACTCCTACCGGTGGGCCGCCGAGCAGGATGTGGTCAGCCTCGACAGTTATCCCGACCCGTACGATCCGCGGGCTCACGTGGAGGCCGCGTTCGGCTATGACCTGATCCGCTCGGCGCGTCGCGGTCAGCCCTGGCTGCTGATGGAGCAGGCGCCCAGCGCGGTCAACTGGCGCGAGCGCAACGCGCCGAAGCCGCCGGGGCTCATGCGGCTGTGGAGTTGGCAGGCGGTGGCGCAGGGCGCGGACGCGGTGCTCTTTTTCCAGTGGCGCCAGGCGGTCGGCGGTGCTGAGAAGTTCCACTCGGCGATGGTGCCGCACGGTGGTACCGAGACCCGCGCCCATCGCGAGATCCGGGCGCTCGGGCAGGAGATCGCGGGGGTCGCCGAGCTGGCCGGCACGCGGGTGCACGCCGACGTCGCGCTGCTGCACGACTGGAACAACTGGTGGGCGCTGGAGTCAGACGCCCACCCGGCCGTGCTCGACCTGCTGGAAACCCACCGGGCGCATTACGCGCCGCTGTTCGACGCCCACGTCACCTGCGACGTCGTGTCGCCGGCCACGGACCTGTCCGGCTACCGGCTCGTCGTCGTACCGAACCTGTACCTCATGTCTACCGAGGTGGCCGCCCGACTGCGTCGCTACGTCGAGGGCGGCGGGCACCTGGTGGTGTCGTTCTTCTCCGGCATCGTGGACGAGTCCGACCGTGCCTACCTCGGCGGATACCCGGCCCCGTTGCGGGACCTGCTGGGGCTTCGCATCGACGAGTTCCGGCCGCTGCCGGCGGGCGGCACGATCGAACTGGACATCGCGGGAGAGCGGCACACCGGCACCGTGTGGTCGGAATGGATCGAGACCGAGGGAGCGGAGGTGCTGGCCACCTTCGCCGACGGCGAGCTGGCCGGCCGGCCGGCGGTCACCCGCCACTCGTACGGCGCAGGTGTGGCCTGGTACCTGGCCACCCGGCCCGACCCGGCGGCGATGCGCGCGCTGTTCGACCGAATCCGTGGCGTGGCGGGCGTGGAGCCGGTGCTGCCCGACCTGCCCGCAGGGCTGCAGGCGGTGGTCCGGCACGGCCCGGACACCTCGTACCTCCTGCTGCTCAACCACGGCGCCGAGGCGGTCACGGTCGCGTTGCCCGCGCCGGCGGTCGATCTGCTCGGCGACCGGGAGCGTGCGGTCAGCGCCGTGTCGATCGCTCCCCGCGGCGTCGCGGTGCTCCGGAGGTGACGGGGACGGTTCCCGGCCGTTTCGCGGGGCGGGTCGCCGCCGTCACCGGCGCCGCCCGTGGGATCGGCGCCGCGAGCGCGCGCCGGCTGGCGGCCGAGGGAGCGTCCGTACTGCTGCTCGACGTCGCTGACAAGCAGGGTGCCCGCGTCGCCGCGCAGATCCGCGACGCGGGCGGCACCGCCCGCTACGTGCACTGCGACGTGGCCGCCGAGTCGGACTGGGAGGCCGCCCGAGAGGTGGTCCGTACCGAGTTCGGCGGGCTGGACATCCTGCACAGCAACGCCTTCGTGCAGCACGCGGGAGCGGCGCACGAGCTCGACCCGGCGACCTGGGACCGCGTGCTCGCGGTCAACCTCACCGCGCTCTATCTCGGCGTCCGGGCCTTCGTCGGCGACCTGCAGGAACGTTGTGGTTGCATCGTCGTGACGTCGAGCGTGCACGCCCTGTTCGGACTTCCCGGCAGCCCCGCTTACGCCGCCAGCAAGGGCGGGCTGGCGGCACTGACCCGGCAGCTCGCCGCAGAGTACGGACCTCAGGTGCGGGTGAACGCCGTGCTGCCCGGGCCGGTGGACACCGACGCCTGGCGCGAGCTTGATGCGAAGGCGCGGAAGCGAGCTGCGGCGGCGACGATCCTCGGCCGCCTCGGCGACCCGGCGGAGGTGGCCGCCGCGGTGGCCTTCCTGGCCAGCGCGGACGCGTCGTACGTGACCGGGGCGAGTCTTCTGGTGGACGGCGGCTGGAGCGCCACGAAGGACTCGCCCTGACACGGGCGCACCGGTGCCGCCGCGCACGGCGGCGGCACCGGTGCCGAGATCACGGGCTGCCGCGACCCGGTGATGGAGGTTCGCGACCGGCCGTCACGGTCGAAGCTGAGCGACCGGGACCCGCCGGAAGGTGATCGTCTCGTTCGCCCCGAAGTTGCCCGTCTCGTAAAGCACGCCAACTGTGTTGGGGTCGAGCTGGACCAGGTCTGAGTAGGCGGCGGGGAGACCGGACAGCGCCAGGGCCAGCCGCCAGGTCGCGCCGTGGTCGGAACTCACCCGCAGGGTCAGCGCAGCACGGCTGCTCGGGTCCGCGGGGCCGGAGAAGAGCAGCTGGTGACTTGCCCCGGTCAGCTGCAGGACGCTGCCCTGCACGACCGGCGCCACGAGCGTGGCCTGCGGACGGTGCGGCAGTTCCAGGGTCTCGCCGCCGTCGCGGCTGTAGGCATCGGCGCGGTTGCCCGGCGCGCTGCCATTGTGCTCACGGGTGTTGACGTAGAGGCGACCGTCGGGCAGTTCGGCCACCGCCGACTCATTGACGTTGATGTACCCGTTCGGATTGTCGTCGACGGAACCGATCCGCCAACTCTCGCCCGCGTCGTCGCTGTAGAGCAGATGCCCGCCGTAGTACTTCGCCTCCGTACCGAGGTCGGCGGAGCCGGCCGGTGGTGCGATCGAATGGTTGGCCGGAACCACGAGCCGGTCCCGGTGCGTGCCGCCGGCCAGCCGGATCGCGTGGCCCGGGCCCGTGGCGTACCAACGCCAGTTCTCCGCCTTGGCCTGCGCGGTGATCTCGCGCGGCGCGGACCAGCTCGCCCCGTCGTCGTCGCTGTGCTGGACGAAGACCCGGCGGCTCTGCTCGGCTGGCACCTCGCCACGCATGATCGCAGCCTCCGACGCGGACCCGCCGTTGTACGTCGACAGCAGCACGACCCGGCCGGTCGCGGTCACCACCGGGGCGGGGTTGCCCGCGGTGTTGGGGCCGCTGTCGTATACCACCTGCAGGGGCCCCCAGGTGCATCCGCCGTCGGTCGACCGCTTGAGCACGAGATCGATGTTGCCGGCATCGCTGAGTGAGGCGAGCCGCCCTTCAGCGAAGGCCAGCAGCGTGCCGGACCGGGTGGCAACGATCGCGGGGATGCGGAACGCGTTGTAGCCCTCGGTTCCGGCGGTGAAGGGCACCGATCCTTCGCAGCGCAAGCCCTGATCGGTCTCTGCCCGCGCCGCCAGGGCTGATGGGACGCTGGCGCCGGCCAGGCTTGCGACCAGGGCAGCGCAACCGACGACGATGGCCGTCCGGGGCGCGGGGACCTTGCGGGTGGTACTGGACACGATGCCACCTTCTTTCGGGGGATGGGACGTGCGGACAGTGCGGGCTCCCTCCCCGAGTGGGGAACTGAGCTACCGGCAAAGGACGTAGGACGTCCCATCTGACGCTATGATCGGCCTGCCGACTAAGGCCAGGTTCCACGCGACGAACGGTCGATCTGCTGCGGCGAACGGTCGACAGCAACCGAGGGCATCCCATCTCTGCCAGCCCCTACCCTTGCCTATCCGGCGGCCGTCCACGCCGCGGAGCCCTCCATTACCTTCTTGGTGGCCCCGCAATGGGGCGCCCGGCCTCCGGGTCCGGCATGACTGCTCCCCCCTGTTGAACGCATGGCCTGGGGGGTGGTGTCACCGGCCCGGAGGCATCGACAGACCGCTGATTAGGGGCATGACCACCGACTTGTCCGCAAGCCGGGAGGCTCTTCGTAATGTGGATGTGGCGATCGGTGCCGTGGGACGGCCGGGCGGGGACGACCGAAGGACGCACGTGATCGACGTCAGCGACATCGGAGTCTTCCTCGGCCTGGACGTCGGCAAGGGCGAACACCACGCCACCGCCGTCACCCCGGCCGGGAAGAAGGCCTTCGACAAGCGACTACCCAACAGCGAACCCAAGCTCCGCGAGCTCTTCGGCAAGCTCCAGGCCAAGCACGGAACCGTGCTTGTTGTGGTCGACCAGCCGGCCTCCATCGGAGCCCTGCCGCTCGCGGTCGCCCGCGACATGGGCTGCCCGGTTGCCTACCTGCCCGGACTGACCATGCGACGGATCGCCGACCTCTACCCAGGCGAGGCAAAGACCGACGCTCGCGACGCGTTCATCATCGCGGACGCAGCCCGCCTCATGCCCCACACGCTCCGCTCGGTTGAGGTCGAAGACGAGACCATCGCCGAGATGGAGATGCTCGTCGGCTTCGACGACGATCTGGCCGGCGAAGCAACCCGCGTCAGCAACCGGCTCCGTGGCCTGCTCACCCAGATCCACCCGCACCTGGAACGTGTCCTGGGCCCGCGCCTCCAGCACCCAGCCGTCCTCGCGCTGCTGGAGCGTTTCGGCTCCCCAGCCCAGATCCGCAAGGCAGGACGTCGACGCCCGGTCAGTCTGCTACGGCCGAAGGCCCCGCGGATGGCCGAGCGCCTGGTCGAGGACATCTTCACTGCTCTGGACGAGCAGACCGTCGTCGTCCCCGCCACGGATGCGGCCGCGCTCATCGTCCCGAGCCTTCGTTGAGGGCGGTCACGAACTCAGTGACGTAGCGCAAGTCGCCGGCGCCGGCGAGCATGTCGGTGAGCGGCTGATGGAGGATGTTGCCGGCGATGAAGTCGCGGTACCGCTGGTCGGTGATGCCGAGTAGCTCCGGTGACAGCAGCACCACCTGCCCGTCCCAGGAGACGGTCGGGATTGGCTCGCACGGGGCGTGGTCGACGTGTCCGGCACGGGTGGCGGCGAGGTAATCAGCCAGGCGGTCCACGTCGCGGATCCGCAGCGGGCTGCCACCGACGCGGCGCTCAATGAGGCGCTGCCAGAACCGGTAAGCGGCGTCCTCCGACACCGGCGCTCGGTCGGCGCCTTCCTGCTCTTCGATGTTGAAGCCCACCGACTGGCAGCCTGGGAGGCCGGTGAAGAAGTCGACGAGGGCATCGGCGTAGTCGATGGTTTCCGGCGTGACGACGCAGATCACCGAGTACGCCAGACCGGCGTCGACCAGAGTCTGCAAGCCGCGTAGCGTTCGGGAGTCCGTCGGGTTGCCGGCCCGATCAGGGCGGTTACGGTTCAGCGCACCCGGCCCGTCGATGCTTACCCCGATGTCGAAGCCATAGGTGCTGAACAGTTCGCACCATTGCCGATTGATGAGCGTGGCGTTCGTTTGGATCTCGTGGCGCACCATGCCGGCACGCCGCAGCTTCTCGAACGGGGCCACCAGCTCCCGGAACAGCCCGATGGGTGTCGCGGTGGGTTCGCCCCCGTGCCATACGACGCTCACCGGATGGCTGCTGTTCTGCTGGGCGATCGACTCGGCGCACGCCTGCGTAACCGCAGCCTTCATCAGACGGCGGGATCTGCGGTCGGGCAGGTAGCAGTAGGTGCAGTCGAGGTTGCAGAAGCTGGTCGGCTGCACGACCAGTGTGTGGAAGCTACTGGCGATCGCCGGCTGGCCGGTCGCGTTGATGATGCCGATGCCGCTCACGACGAGGTCCCCTCGCCCCAAGTGGCCTCGCCGGCGGTGACACGATAGGAGTCCGTGTGTCGAGCGGGCCAACCGAGGAACCGGTCGAACATGTCGGAGGCACTGCCCGTCACGCTCGGGTTGAGCCGGTGCAGATCGTCGATCGCGTCGTGCAGGCAGCCCGCCAGGTAGAGGAACAGGCTCACCGGACTGTCCCGGTACTCGGCCACGAGAGACAGCTTCGCTGCCCCACAGGGCCACGGCTGCCCGCACCGGCGACACAACCACAGCGGACGCAACGGCAGATGCTCAACCCCAGTCGACACGGTCCGGTACGCCGAGGAACGGCTCTGCTGGCCGGTCACCGCCGATCACCTTCCTTAGCCTGCTGTTCGAACAGCCGACGCCACACGTGCGTGAGCAACGGCGGATCAGCAGGCCGCACCTGCCACTGCTCAGACGCACGCCCGGGCTCGGACCGCCGGGACTGGTCGGCCATCGCATTACGCGAGACGTACACCGTCATGCCGGCACCCCCGTTCGCGACGGTGAGCGGTGGGCTCGCCGGGGGAAAGGCGAGCCCACCGCCGCACCACGGCGGCTGGGAGCAGTCCGCCGGTCACCCACCCACGCAGCCCTCGTGGCAGTACGCAGGCGGGGAAGGCGCCGAGACAGGCTGCTCCAGGACGTTTCGAGCCGGCGGCCCAGGCCGTGCTCCCGTGTGCCGGTCATCGATCCCTCCATCTGCAGCTCCCTGTCAGGTAGCCCCGACACCGGCATCGACATGCGCCGGTGATCTGCGGTGAACTGAACGTAGGGGCAGCCCGTTTGGAGGACCGGGAAAATCCGTACCGGGTCCGTCGGCCATCGAAGGGCAAGGTGATGGTGTGCGAGGCATGACAGAGGACATGACGATCGGGCAGCGCGTCGCCTTCTATCGACGCCGTCGAGGGCTCTCCCAGGAGGTGCTGGCCGGTTTGGTCGGAAAAACACAGGAGTGGTTGCGCAAGGTCGAGACGAGTCGCGCCGACCTGGACCGCCTCTCAGTCATCCGCGCGATCGCCAAGGCCCTCGACGTGTCCCTCGGGGACCTAATCGGCGCACCGACTCTGTTCGAATGGTCCGACGACTCAGGGCGTGAGACCATCCCCGCGCTGCGCGCTGCGCTCCACGACTACCGGCATCTCGCGCCCGCGCTGGCCAGCCCGGCCGCCGTCGAGGCACCCGCCCTGCGCGGGATCGAGAACGACGTCGCCGAGATCTGGACCGCCTACCAGCACTCGCGGTACGGCACCCTCGCCCGCCGGCTGCCCTACCTCATCCACGACTGCCTCACCGCCACCGCGGCCTACGACGGGGACGACGGTCATCGCGCGCACGCCATGACCGCGTACGCCCACCAACTCGCCGCGCTGTTTCTCACCAAGCTCGGCGAAGGCGACCTCGCTTGGACCGCCGCCAGCCGGGGACTGGCCGCCGCCGACGCCAGCCACGACCACGTCGTCATCGGCTCGCTCAGCCGGTCGGCCGCGCACTCCCTCGTCTCCATCGGCGAGTACGCCCAAGCCCGTGGCCTTGCCGCCACGGCGGCGCAGTTCCTCGAACCACGGCTGATCCGGCCAACGCCGCAACTGCTGTCGGTCTACGGCAGTCTGCACCTTGTCTGCGCGCTCGCCGCCGCCCGAGACGACGATCGCGCATCCGCCGACATTCACATCACGGAGGCCGACGCCGCAGCGAGCCGGCTCGGTACGGACGGCAACCACGTCTGGACCGCGTTCGGGCCGACCAACGTTTCGATCCACAAGACGACCGTGGCGATGGAACTCGGTGACGTGCAACGCGCCATCGCCATCGGCGAACCGCTCGACACCACCGCTTTGCCGATCGAACGGCAGGTCCGGCATGCTATCGAGACCGCACGGGCCCTCGCCCGATGGAACCGCATCGACGAGGCCCTCACCGCGCTCCTGGACGCCGAAGCCATCGGTCCCGACCAGGTGCGCTATCACCAGCTCTCCCGGGACCTCGTCCGGGACATCCTCACCCGCCCCCGCCCGCCCCGGTTGGCCGTCGAGCTCAGCGAACGCATGGGCGTCCGGTCGGAAGAGCCTCGCTGGTAGCCCGGCTTCAGACCAGCCGACTCGTGTAACCGGCCTCGACCAGGCGCCCGAAGGCCGCCCGCACCTCGTCCGGTACCTCCTGCGGGATCGCGAACCCGCGCTCCGCGTACACCTCGATCCGCTGCGTGTCGCCGACCAGCATGTCTACCACCCGCCGCGGATCGCCGATGCTACGCACGTAGTCGTCGAGCTCCAACGGATTCGACGCGCACACCACATCGACCTCCGGCCACACCCGCCTGCAAGTGGCGTAGGCCCGACGCTGCTGATACGGCCGCGACATGATCAGCACCGACTCCACCGGGATCTTCCGCTCAGCAAGGAGCCGGCGCGAATACTCCAGGTTTTCTGAAGTGTTTCTGGCTCGGGGCTCCACGAGAATCGACTCCGCCGGCACACCCTGCTCGACCGCGTACTCGCGGTAGTGCACCGCTTCTCCACGCGGGAACCGCTCTATGGTTGTCGGCGCGTTGGCACCGGTGAACACGATCCACGGGAACTGGCCCTCGTGGAACAGGCGCGTCGCGATCACCGCGACGCCGAGGTCATGACTGCCCAGCCCAATCCCCACGTCGCATGGCCGCAGTTGGTGGTGCATGTCGTGGTAGCGCCACAGCGTCTCCACGTCCGCCCGGATTTCATCGGGTATCGCCGGGACGGGTGCCTTCGTATGCCGGTTCACCAGCGCCCGCCAAGCAGGGCGTTCACCGGATCCCCTCGTCGGGCCTTCCCAGGGCGGCCAGGCCAGCCTTCGCCACCTCCAGCGGAACAACCGCGGCGATCGGCTCGTCCCGTTCACTCAGGTAGACGACCTGGCCCTCACGCACACTCCGCAGCAGCTCAGGCAGCACAGCTGACACCGGAAGGTCGTCAGGCGTGGCATATGTCCGGTCGGCGCTGGGTTCCCTCATACCGCCAGCGTAGGGGTAGAGAGGCAACGCGGCGACGCTGACTCCACGCAAGAAGCTTCCCCGCCTGACCGAGACGAGGACCTTGACAACCGCCCAGGGCATCTCGTCTTATCGACGAAAGGCCCCGACCTCGATGAGATGGCACCGGTCAGACTCGCCCGGGGCCTGCCACACCTGCTCATCAGGCCAGTAGCGATGCAGGGACTCTCGGCTGGCCGTGGCAATAGGTGCCCGCAAAGGCTCTCGGACCAGGTCATCCAGCAGCTGCTCTTCCCGCTCGATGTCCTGAACGATGATCAGCACCGCTCCGACCGGCACCGGGGTCCGTACGCCGGTAGCCGGTCAGCAGTCCACCCAGTCCCGACGTCCGCTTCTCTCACTCCGCCATGGCGTCACCTACCGCGCCCCGGTCAACGTGGACCAGAAACCGCAGGCATCGTCCGTCCTCCAGCCACACGCCGTAGCCGTCGGCCCGCAGGTGCGCCAGGTCATGCTGGCGCAGCCACGCCGAGGTTTCCATCGTCGCAAGGCCGGTCAACGCCGTGCCGAGCGCGGCGGCCTCCCGACGTCACACAGGGGCCCTATCCAGGCGGTCATGCCACCCGGCCTTCGTCAATGTTCCTGGCGATGCCGTAGAGCAGGGAGTGTCAGTCATCCATAACTACAAGGGGCCCGAGAAACACCGCGCTGTGTATGAGCGCCGGATCGGGCCGTGACTTCAGCATCTCTCGTCAATATCGGTGGGGCAGGGACTTCTGCCCCTGCCCCACCTGGTCAACAGCTCCTACTCCTGGTCTTCTGGCTTGGGCTTGCGACTGCTGAGCATGCGCACGGTTGTGCTGAGCTTGATCGGGGCGTCGTCGGGGCCTCTGAGGAACGGGTTGATGTAGACGGGGCGGCGCAGTGCTCTGCTTGGTCCGTATGGCTGGTTACGCCAGTGGCCGGACACCCAGAACCGGCTGGTCTGGCAGTGGCCCGCGTCGCCCGGCGCCGATCGCGCGCTGGGAGTTGTGGTGCCGCGGTTCGCTCGGATGCGCACGACCCGCACCTCGGGCGCAGGTCGGTTGGTGCGGGCGTAGATTTTGCGAACGGCTTTGTCGATTTCCGCTGTCGTGACTTCGGCGGCCTGCTGTGCGACCAGCAGCCATGTCGCGAGCAGCGCTGCCGCTGGATGGTCGCCAGGTAGCAGGTGCTGCTCGTGAACCTGGACCGTGCTCATTGGGCCGAGCCAACCTACCTGTTCACGGAGTCGCTGGAGTGGTTTGCCGTCCAGTCCCCCGCCGATCGTGCGGTAGTTGACCAGGTGCCAGCCGTCGCTGGTGATGGTCCAGGATGCGGCGGCGATCTGCCGTCGCGTAACCGGCCGCGACCACACGAGCAGTCCGTCCGTGGATGGCATGAGGTCGCGGCTGATGGTGACGTCGGGGACTTTCTCAGCGGCGTATTCGGCCAGGTCGGTGAAGTCGCTGTCGATCCAGAACAGCCGTGATCGGTCCAGGCCGGCGGCGATCTGTTGACGTGCGCTGGTGTCCGCGAGCGCGGCGGGAAGGTTGTCGGAGCCTCGGTAGAAGCGGGCGAGCCGGTCGCGTACCTTCGGCAGCTCTCGACCAGTGATGGCGGTGGCGGGCCAGGCGGTCGTTGTGATGAGCGTTCGTCCCGGGACCCGGGCGTTCAGGAACGCCAGGTGCAGTTCCTCGATGCGCTCCCGCGCCTCCGGATGGTTGCCGAAGCCGAGGACCTGCACCGCTCGGTCGACGACCTTGTCGCTTCTGCCGTCGTCGATGTGGGTCTGGCACGTTGCGCACGCCGCCCATGCGTGACCGAAGTTCTGCACCAGTCCCCCGGCCGTACCGATGGCGACGGCGGCGACTTCTCCGCCGACGAGCGTCCACGTCGGGTACGGGTCGCCGCAGAAGTCGCAGGTGCGGTGCACGGTGTCGAGCTCGCTGACCGGGACGGGTACCGGTTCGTGTCCGTCGGTGGCGAGTTGAATCGGGTGCACGTAGGTGGGCGGTGTACCGAGGGTGTTCAGTGGGGCCAGGCAGATCTGGCAGGCCATCTCCTGCCGTGTGGCCGTCATGCCATCGCCTCGTGGTTCAGCTCCCGGTTGTCGCGAAGGCGCGGCCCTCGACGGCTGTCGGCGGCCGGCATCGCCATGCCCGGCTCGTAGACGGCGTGCCGGTTCCGGCCGTTATGTTTGGCGTGGTACATCGCGATGTCGGCACGGCGTAGGGCTACCTCTTCGAACGGGTCAGTGGCTTCGGCGAGCGCCAGGCCGACGCTGGCGGTGACCGTGACCGTGACGGGCTCGCCGTCCGCGGCGAGTTCGACGGGCTGGGAGATCAGAGCGACGAAGGTGTCGGCGATGCGGGCCAGGTCGTCGGTGCGGACGGGCAGCAGTGCCGCGTACTCGTCGCCGGCGAGCCGCCCGGCGGTGCCGCCGTGGAGGGCGGCGATGTCGGCGATACGGTCGCCGATCGCGATCAGGAGGTCGTCTCCCCTGTCGTGGCCGTGGGTGTCGTTGACCGGTTTGAAGTCGTCGAGGTCGATCAGGACGACGATGATGGGCCCAGCGTTGTCGGCCTCGGCGAGGGTGGCGTGCGCAGCGATCAGGCCGGCGCGGTTGAGCATTCCGGTGACCGGGTCGTGTTCCAGCTGCCAGATGACGTCCGTGAGGTGGTTGCGGAGTCGGCGGATGAATGGCCACATGGTGAGGCCGCCGAGGGTGAACGCCACCAAGGCGGTGGCGATCATGATCAGTGGTAGGGACACTGGAGTCCTCCATTTCACTGAGCCTTTTCCAAGCTGATCTTGCAGCTCAGGGCGGGTGTGGCGAGCCCGGAGATCGATGAGGGCGAGGCTCCAGGTAAGACAGCAGTCGACCAAGATCCG
>NZ_JBIAFE010000041.1:0-46653 GCF_042869115.1 Micromonospora sp. NPDC007230
GGGGATCATTCCACCCGGGCTCTCGGGGGCCGGCCCTGGGGTGCTGCTCGGGCGGCCGGGGGGTGTAACGACCGGGGGCTGGGGATCATTCCACCGGGCTCCCGGGGGGCCTGGCCGAGGCCTCGCGGCCTGCTCGGCGGCCCGGGGATGTAACGACGGCCGGGGGCCGATCATTCCCGCCGCGGCCGGGGCCGCCATCGGGTCGCAGATCCGGCGCGGTCAGCCATGTTCAACGCCCCCGGCCCGGCCAACATTCCGCCGCCGGGCCTGGGCCACCGGAACACCCGCCCACGAACCGGACAGCCGGGCCCCGAACCGGACACATCGCGCCCAGCCACACCGCACCAGACAGCCCATCCCGCACAGGGCCGGACCGAACGGACCTCGACGGACCTCCGGCACGAACAGCCGAGGGGCCACACGCACGGGTCGACCTTCACCCACCGTCACAACCCGCCGTGGACCAGACCCACCCGCACCCTGCTTTGCTCTGCAGCCACATACGCAACACTCACAGAACGTGGCAGGGCTGCGTATCCGGCTGCAGAGCAAAGCGAGGACGGGGACAGTCCCCCTTTGCGAAGCCGGCGGAGGAAACACCTGCTCAGCCCCCATCCGATGGCTGGCGTGGGTATTTGTCAAGAACGCCCCTCAGTTACCGTGCGTGCCTCAGGGCCGAATCAGCCAGCCGTCACGTTCCGTCAAACCACTTCGATGGCAGGCGGGGCGATGTTGACGCCCCGCACGTCGTCGCCCGCACACCCTCGTGACGGCCAGACCGGGCACATGCGCGGGTTCGGGCAGCGCGCGAGACCCGGACGTTGGAGCTTTCCGCTCGCGGCTTCCTCTTCGTGGTGGCCCCCGCCATCCCGTTCGGCCGGAGGGCAAGCCGCCAAGAGTCACAGCGAGAGGGCCCAACCCACGGTCAGCGGCGGGCGTGCGTGGAAAGGCTCGGCAGGGGCCTCCCGCTGACTCGGCACCGACCGGCGCGGCACCGTTTCTCGCAAAGACCTGGGACGCGCGGCGGGCTGGGGCGAGTCAGGGGGTGGGAGTCGGCTTGGCGCCCTCGTCGAGGGCGGCCAGGATCGCCTCCGCCGTCCGCTTCCCCACCCCGGGCACCTCGGTGATCTCTTCGACCGTGGCGGCGGAGAGGCGCTTGAGCGAGCCGAAGTGGCGCAGGAGGGCCTTCCGGCGTACCTCGCCCAGGCCGGGGATGTTGTCGAGCGCCGACTCGGTCATCCGCTTCGAGCGCCGCTGCCGGTGGAAGGTGATGGCGAACCGGTGCGCCTCGTCACGGACACGTTGCAGCAGGTAGAGCGCCTCCGAGGTGCGCGGGAGGATGACCGGGAACTCGTCGTCGGGCAGCCAGACCTCCTCCAGCCGCTTGGCCAGCCCGCAGAGCGCCACGTCGTCGATGCCCAGCTCGGCGAGCGCCTCCGCAGCCGCCGCCACCTGTGGCGCGCCGCCGTCGACCACGACCAGTTGAGGCGGGTACGCGAACCGGCGCGGACGCCCGGTGGTGGGATCGATGCCGGGTCGGTCCGGATCGCCGGCGGTCTCCTCGCCGATCTCCCCGGTCTCGGCGCGCGCGTCGAGGTAGCGGGCGAAACGCCGGCGGAGCACCTCGGACATCGCGGAGAGGTCGTCGCTGGCGCCCCGGATGATGAACCGCCGGTACTCGCTCTTGCGGGGCAGCCCGTCCTCGAAGACGACCATGCTGGCGACCACGTCGGTGCCCTGGATCTGCGAGACGTCGAAGCACTCGATGCGTAGCGGCGATGTCCGCATGCCGAGCGTCTCGGCGATCTCGTCGAGGGCCTTGCTGCGGGTGGTCAGGTCGCCGGCCCGCTTGAGCTTGTGCCGGGCCAGCGCGTCCTTGGCGTTGCGTTCCACGGTCTCCAGCAGCGACCGCTTGTCGCCTCGCTGTGGGACCCGCAACGACACCCGGCTGCCCCGGCGCGTGGAGAGCCAGTCGGCGAGCGCGTCCACGTCGCTGGGCAACTCCGGGACCAGCAGCTCGCGGGGGACGTCCGCCTCGCCCTGCTCGCCGCCGTAGACCTGCGTGCAGAAGTGGTGCACCAGATCGCCGGTGCTCAGATCTTCGGTCTTCTCCACCACCCAGCCGCGCTGGCCGCGTACCCGGCCGTCGCGGATGTGGAAGACCTGGACCGCGGCTTCGAGCGGGTCGTCGGCGAAGGCCACCACGTCGGCGTCGGTGCCGTCGCCGAGCACCACCGTCTGCTTCTCCATGGCCCGGCGCAGCGCGGCCAGGTCGTCACGCAGCCGGGCGGCCCGCTCGAACTCGAGCTCCTCGCTTGCCTCCTGCATCTCGCGTTCAAGCCGCCGGACCATGGTGTCGGTGCGGCCGGCCATGAAGTCGCAGAAGCCGTTGACGATCTCCCGATGCCGCTCGGCGGTGACGCTGCCGACGCAGGGCGCCGAACACTTGCCGATGTAGCCCAGCAGGCAGGGGCGGCCGACCTGGCCGGCCCGCTTGAACACGCCGGAGGAGCAGGTCCGCGCCGGGAAGACCCGGAGCAGCAGGTCCAGCGTCTCGCGGATCGCCCAGGCGTGCGAGTACGGCCCGAAGTAGCGGACCCCCTTGCGCTTGGCGCCGCGCATCACCTGCAGCCGCGGATACTCCTCGTCCAGGGTCACCGCCAGGTACGGGTACGACTTGTCGTCGCGGTAGCGGACGTTGAACCTCGGGTCGTACTGCTTGATCCAGGTGTATTCCTGCTGGAGCGCCTCGACCTCGGTGGCGACGGTGATCCAGTCCACCGACTCGGCGGTGAAGACCATCTGCCGGGTGCGCTGGTGCAGGTTGACCGGGTCGGCGAAGTAGGAGTTGAGCCGGCTGCGCAGGCTTCGCGCCTTGCCGACGTAGATCACCCGGCCGGTGCCGTCACGAAAGCGGTAGACCCCTGGCGACTCCGGGATGGTGCCGGGTGCGGGACGATAGGTCGAGGGGTCAGCCACGCCGCAAGCCTAGTCCGCACCCCCGACACCCCACCGCCGCCACGCGTCCCCCACCCGGACCCGCGGGCGGGGGACGCCGCCGAGCACTCAGGCGAGGGTGATCTGGTCGCCGGTGACCTTGATGTTCTTCGGGGCCAGGGGCCGGGTGGCCGGGCCCTGCTTCACCGATCCGTCGACGATCGAGAACCTGCTGTTGTGGCAGGTGCAGTTGATGGTGCCGCCGTCGACGTTCGACACCGGGCAGCCCTGGTGGGTGCAGATCGGGTCGAAACCCTTGAACTGGCCCGGCTCCGGCTGGGTGATCACGACGCCCTTGCTGGCGAACACCGCGCCGCCGCCGACCGGGATGTCGGTGGTCCGGGTCAGCGGGCCGATGCTGTCCCGGTTGCCGCCTCCGGCGTCGCCGGCGCCGGTCGCGCCCGGGCCGCCGCTGGTCGGCGCCGGGGTCCCCGAACCCGAGCCCTCGTTGTCGCCGCAGGCGGCGAGCACCACTGCCGCACCGACCGCGCCGGCGCCCGCCAGCAGGGCCCGGCGCGTCTGCGTACCCGGCTCGGTTCCCACCTGATCGTCACTCATGTCCGGCCTCTCTCTCGACTGCCGCCACCCATCATGATCCGTGTCCATTTCTGGACACGGATGACTGTGCCGCGCGGTTCATACGAGCGCGTCACGAAATGGGTACCGAAACCCAGAACGCCCCGGCTCCACCCGACTGCGCGGACGGGCCGTGCGGCGGGCCGGCGGGTGCGCCGGGCGCCGCCGCACCGCTCGGCTCAGCGGGCTCCGGCTGGCACCTTACGGGCACGCGACTTGGCGGTGCCGTTGGCCCGCGCCGCCCGGGTGGTGGCCGCCGTGGCGCCCTTGGCCTCGCCGTCGAGTTTGAGCATCGGACGCAGGAACTGGCCGGTGTGGCTCTCCGGCACCTCGGCGACCTCCTCGGGCGTGCCGGTGGCGAGCACCGTGCCGCCCCGGTGACCGCCTTCGGGGCCCATGTCGATGATCCAGTCGGCCGTCTTGATCACGTCGAGGTTGTGCTCGATGGTGATCACGGTGTTGCCCTTGTCGACCAGACCCTCCAGCACCATCAGCAGCTTGCGGATGTCCTCGAAGTGCAGGCCAGTGGTGGGCTCGTCCAGCACGTAGACGGTCCGGCCGGTGGAGCGCTTCTGCAGTTCCGAGGCAAGCTTGACGCGCTGCGCCTCACCGCCGGAGAGCGTCGGGGCGGGCTGGCCCAGCCGGACGTACCCGAGACCCACGTCGACCAGGGTCTTGAGGTGCCGGTGGATGGCCGGGATGGCGGAGAAGAACTCGGCCGCCTCCTCGATCGGCATGTCCAGCACCTCGGCGACCGTCTTGCCCTTGTAGTGCACCTCGAGGGTCTCCCGGTTGTACCGGGCGCCCTTGCACACCTCGCAGGGGACGTAGACGTCCGGGAGAAAGTTCATCTCGATCTTGATGGTGCCGTCGCCGGAGCACGCCTCGCAGCGGCCGCCCTTGACGTTGAACGAGAACCGGCCCGGCCCGTACCCCCGGACCTTGGCCTCGGTGGTCTCGGCGAACAGCTTGCGGATGTGATCCCAGACCCCGGTGTAGGTGGCCGGGTTCGACCGCGGCGTCCGCCCGATCGGCGACTGGTCGACACCCACCACCTTGTCCACGTGCTCCAGACCGCTGATCCGGGTGTGCCGGCCGGGGACCAGCCGGGCGCCGTTGATCTGGTTGGCCAGGACCGCGTACAGGATGTCGTTGACCAGCGTGGACTTGCCCGAGCCGCTGACCCCGGTGACCGCGATGAGCTGGCCGAGCGGGAAGTTCACCGTGAGGTTGCGCAGGTTGTGCTCGCGCGCCCCGTGCACCACCAGCTCACGACCGGCGGTCTGCGGCCGGCGATGGCCCGGCGTCGGGATCACCTTCCGCCCGGACAGGTACGCCCCGGTGACCGACTCCGCGTTTTCCAGCAGCGCCGGCACCGACCCGCTGTGCACGATCTTGCCGCCGTGCTCGCCGGCGCCCGGGCCGATGTCGACGATCCAGTCGGCGACCCGGATGGTGTCCTCGTCGTGCTCCACCACGATCAGCGTGTTGCCGAGCCCGCGCAGTCGCAGCAGGGTCTCGATCAGCCGGTGGTTGTCCCGCTGGTGCAGGCCGATGGACGGCTCGTCCAGCACGTAGAGGACGCCGACCAGGCCGGACCCGATCTGGGTGGCGAGCCGGATGCGCTGCGCCTCACCGCCGGAGAGGGTGCCCGCCGGGCGGTCCAGGGAGAGGTAGTCCAGCCCCACGTCGAGCAGGAACTTCAGCCGGGCGTTGATCTCCTTGAGCACCCGCTCGGCGATCATCTTCTGCCGGTCGGTGAGCTCGATGCCGGCCAGCAGGTCGGCCGCCTCGCCGACGGAGAGGTTGCAGACCTCGGCGATGCTCTTGCCGGCCAGGGTGACCGCGAGCACCTCCGGCTTGAGCCGGGCGCCCCCGCAGGCCGCGCAGGGCACGTCCCGCATGTAGCCCTCGTACTTCTCCCGCGACCACTCCGAGTCGGTGTCGGTGTGCCGGCGCTCGATCCACTGCACCACGCCCTCGAAGCCGGTGTAGTAGGAGCGCTCGCGGCCGTACTTGTTGCGGTAGCGGACGTGCACCTGGTCGTCGGAGCCGTGCAGGATCGTCTTCTGCGCCCGGGACGGCAGCGCCCGCCACGGCGTGTCGATGTCGAAGTGCTCGGCCTCGCCGAGGGCCTCCAGCAGGCGGAGGAAGTATTCCAGGTTGTGCCCGGTCGACCAGGGCTGGATCGCGCCGTCGCGCAGGGTGCGCTCCGGGTCCGGGATCACCAGCTCCGGGTCGACCTCCTTCTTGGTGCCGAGGCCGGTGCATTCCGGGCAGGCGCCGTACGGGGCGTTGAAGGAGAAGACCCGGGGCTCCAGGTCCTCGATGGCGAGGGGGTGGTCGTTGGGGCAGGCCAGGTGCTCGGAGTAGCGGCGCTCCCGGGCCGGGTCGTCCTCGGGCAGGTCGACGAAGTCGAGCAGCACCAGGCCGCCGGAGAGGCCGAGCGCCGCCTCGACCGAGTCGGTCAACCGCTGCTTGGCGCTGGCCTTGACGCTGAGCCGGTCGATGACCACCTCGATGGTGTGCTTCTCCTGCTTCTTGAGCTTCGGCGGCTCGGTCAGCGGGTGCACCACGCCGTCGACCCGGGCCCGGGCGTAGCCCTTGGCCTGCAGCTCGGCGAAGAGGTCGACGTACTCGCCCTTGCGGCCGCGCACCACCGGGGCGAGCACCATGAACCGGGTGCCCTCGGCCATGCCGAGCACCCGGTCGACGATCTGCTGCGGGGTCTGCCGGGAGATCCGCTCGCCGCAGATCGGGCAGTGCGGCTCGCCGATGCGGGCGAACAGCAGCCGGAGGTAGTCGTAGACCTCGGTGATGGTGCCGACGGTCGAGCGCGGGTTGCGCGAGGTGGACTTCTGGTCGATGGAGACCGCGGGGCTGAGCCCCTCGATGAAGTCGACGTCGGGCTTGTCCATCTGACCGAGGAACTGCCGGGCGTACGACGACAGTGACTCGACGTAGCGGCGCTGGCCCTCGGCGAAGATGGTGTCGAACGCCAGGCTCGACTTGCCCGACCCGGAGAGGCCGGTGAAGACGATCAGGGCGTCCCGGGGCAGGTCGAGACTGACGTCACGGAGGTTGTGCTCGCGCGCGCCACGGATGATCAGTCGGTCGGCCACGGTGCGTGTGCTCCCGGAGAAAGAATGTGAGGCGGATCTGTCCGCTCGGAGCGTGGTCTGAGCGGTTTTTCGAGGTTGTCAAGGCGCAGGGGAGACGCCCGAGCAACTCTAGCCCCGAGGTACGACAACTTTCGTCGTGCGCACATTCCCCCAGGTCGGCCCGGTCGCGCCGGCTCCGATGGGCCGGCGCGACCGGTGCTCGACTCAGTATCCGCCGGGAGACGGCGGCGACGCCGGACGCGCCGTCCGCCGCCGCTCGCCCCGCCAGCTTCCCCGCCGCTCGGCGGCCAGCCGGGCCTGCCGGCGCCGGCTCTCGTACGCCACCTCCCGCTGGAGCCGGCGCCAGCTCTCCCAGCGCAGGACGGACAGCTCCCCGCTCTCCAGCGCCGCCCGCACCGCGCAGGCCGGCTCGGCCTCGTGTGCGCAGTCGGCGTAGCGGCAGCCGGCGGCGAGCTCGGCGAGCTCGGCGAAGGCCCGGTCCAGCCCGGCCGAGCCGTCCAGCAGGCCGACCGCCCGGACGCCCGGGGTGTCCAGCACCGCGCCCCCACCGGGGATCGGCACCAGCGCCCGCCAGGTGGTGGTGTGCCGGCCCTTGCCGTCCACCCGGCGGATCGCCTGGGTCCGCATCACGTCCGCCCCGGCGAGCGCGTTGACCAGGCTCGACTTGCCCGCGCCGGAGGGCCCGAGCAGCCCGAGCGTCCGCCCCGGCGCGACGTAGCGGCGCAGCGGGTCCAGGCCGGCGCCGCGCTCGGCGCTGACCGGCAGCACCGGCACCCCGGGTGCGACGGCTTCGAGCTGCCGGGCGACCGCCGCCGGGTCGGCGGCCAGGTCCGTCTTGGTGAGTACGAGCAGCGGCTCGGCCCCGGACTCGTGGGCCAGGGAGAGCAGCCGCTCGATCCGCGCGGTGTCCGGCTCGGGGTGCACCGGTTCCACCACCGCGGCGGCGTCCAGGTTGGCGGCGAGCACCTGGCCGCTGGCGTCCTTGCCGGCGGTACGGCGGACCAGCGCGGTGCGGCGGGGCAGCACCGTCTCGACGGTCACCGGCCCGTCCGGCCAGGTGGCCAGCAGCACCCAGTCACCGGCGCAGGGCAGCACGGTCAGGTCGCGGGCGGCGGCGGCCAGCACCGCGCCGCCCAGGCTGGCCCGGACCGGGCCCTCCGGGCACAGCACGGTGCAGATCCCCCGGTCGACCCGGGCCACCCGGCCCGGACGCTGGTCGGTGCGCCGTCGTACGTGTGCCGCCCAGTCGGCGTCCCAGCCGAGGGCGGTCAGATCGAGTGTCATGGTGTCCTCATCGGTGTCGAGGGGGTTCATGGCGGAACACGCGTGCTAGGACCGGCATGCTCACCACCTCCGTCCCGACTCCCGGTGCCGCGTTCTGCGACGACTTCAGCTCGGCCGGCGGCCGTAATTCGGCCTGCGCGCCGCCAGGCGGCGCTCCGGACCGAATGCAGGCCGGTCTGACGCCGCGCCGCGACCTGAAGCCGTCGGACCGACGGTAAGGGCGCGGGCCGACGCGCCGAAAGCGATTTCCCCGACGACGCGGCGACGCCCGACCGTTAGGGTCGGTTCGTGAGCGCGAGGAGTGAGCCGGGTTTGCGAGCCCCGCAGTCGCGAACCGAGGTGGCGCCGTGAGCGCGAGGAGTGAGCCGGGTTTGCGAGCCCCGCAGTCGCGAACCGAGGTGACGCCGTGAGCAACGATCCGCTGCTGTTGACCGGCGAGGTGGCCGACGCCACCGCCCGGTTGCTGCGTACCGTGGCCGCCTTCGACGCCGCGGACGTCGCCGCCGCCTCGCTGCTGCCGCGCTGGACCCGCGGGCATGTGCTGACCCACCTGGCCCGCAACGCCGACGGCTTCGTCAACCTGCTCACCGCCGCCCGCACCGGCGAGGCCGTCCCGATGTACGCCAGCCCGGCGGCCCGGGTCGCCGACATCGAGGCCGGCGCCGCCCGGCCGCCGGCCGCCCACCTGGACGACCTGCGCCGGTCCGCGGACCGGTTCGCGGCGGCGGTCGCCGCCATGCCGCCCGAGGCGTGGACCGCGACGGTGCGGACACCGCGCGGCCCGCGGGTGGCCGCCCTGCTGGTCTGGGGCCGGCTGCGCGAGGTGGAGGTGCACCACGTGGATCTGGCCGCCGGCTACCGGCCCGCGGACTGGCCGGAGGCGTTCAGCCACCGGCTGCTGCACGAGGTCGCCGCCGACCTGGCCGACCGGGCCGCCGCGCCCGCGATGGTGCTGCGCTTCCCCGGCAGCGGCTGCCACGAGTTGGGCATCGGCGACCGGGCCGGCGCGCCCACGGTCTCCGGCGCCGGGCCGGACCTCGCCGCCTGGCTGATCGGCCGCACCGCGGGCGAGGTGCTCACCGTCATCCCCGACGGTCCCCTGCCGAACCCACCGGAATGGATATAGCTGTCCCATGACCTACACCGGAGACGTCACGCCCGGCGGCGAGCCGGCCGTCCGCGAGCTCGACCGGCTCACCATCACCAAGGTGTCGGTGGGTCCGATGGACAACAACGCCTACCTGCTGCGCTGCCGGGACACCGGCGAGCAGCTGCTGATCGACGCCGCGAACGAGGCGCCGCGCCTGCTCGACCTGGTCGGCGACGGCGGGCTCACCGCGGTGGTCACCACGCACCGGCACATGGACCACTGGGTGGCCCTGGAGGAGGTGGTCGCCAAGACCGGCGCCCGCCCGCTGGTGCACGCCGACGACGCCGAGGGGCTGCCGATCCCCGCCGAGCCGCTCCGCGAGGGCGACACCGTCGCGGTCGGTGGCTGCGGCCTGCAGGTGATCCACCTCAAGGGCCACACCCCGGGCTCGATCGCGCTGCTCTACCGCGACCCGTCCGGCATCCCGCACCTGTTCACCGGCGACAGCCTCTTCCCGGGCGGCGTCGGCAACACCGACCGGGACCCGGAGCGGTTCGGGCAGCTCATCGACGACGTCGAGCACAAGCTGTTCGACCGGCTGCCGGACGAGACCTGGTTCTACCCGGGGCACGGCAAGGACAGCACGCTGGGCGCCGAGCGCCCTGCCCTGCCGCAGTGGCGGGCCCGAGGCTGGTGAGCCGCCCGTCGGCGCCGGCCCGGCGGGTCGGCGCCGACGGCGTCAGGTTTCCGGCCGGCCCACTCAGGACGGCGCGCCCGCGCCGGTCACCGCGCGGAGCCGGCGCCGGGTGCCGAGCAGCACCGGAGCGGCGAGCAGCAGGCCGACCGCCATGGTGAGCACCGTCGGGTTCGGCACCCCGGGCAGCAGCCCGGTCAGCGCCCGGGCGGTGATGCCCAGCGCCACGTAGGCACCGGCCCAGAGCGTCGCACCGAGCGCCGCGCAGGCCACGAACCTCCGGTACGGCATCCGCAGTCCGCCGGCGGCCAGCGGCAGCAACGCGTTGAACACCGGCAGGAACGGAGCGACCAGCACCATCCGGCCGCCGCCGCGGTGCAGGAGCGCCTCGGCGGCCACCCAGCGCGACTCACCGATCCAGTCACCCAGCCGGCTGCGCCGCAGCCGCTCGCCCCAGCGCCGCCCGGCCAGGAAGCTCAGCGACCAGCCGGCGAGGCAGCCGGCCACCACCGCCGCCACGGTGGCCAGCCCGGTCGCCGGCCGGCCCGCGCCGACCGCGGCGAGCACCGCGGCGTCGCCGGGCACCAGCACCCCGATCAGGGGTACGGCGTCGGCGAGCATGACGATGCCCAGCATCCCCATCAGCAGGGTGGTGGGCAGCTCCCCGACCTGGGCCAGCAGATCCGTCATGCCGCGTACGCTATGGCCCCCGCTAGGGGCGCACATCCGGCCGGATCCCCCACCCTCCCCTGATTTCGGCTCGGGGTCGCCCCGAACCGGCCCGCACCGGTCAGCGGGGACGCAGCACCTGCACCCGGCGTACCGGGGAGTCGACCGAGGGCTCGGTGGTCGGCACCGGGTAGCTGGCGACCACCTCCAGCCGGTCCGGCGGCAGGTGTCCCCGGTCGGGGTCACCGACCAGCACCTGGACACCCCGGTCGGCGGCCCGCTGCAGGAACGGCAGCACCCGCTCGGCCAGCGCGGCGTCGTAGAGGATGTCCCCGGCCAGCAGCAGGTCGGTGCGGACGCTGCCGTCCAGCAGGTCGCCGGCGGTGGCGGCCACGGCCACCCGGTTGGCCCGGGCGTTGACCGTGACGGCGGCGACCGCGTACGGGTCGACGTCGTTGGCGACCACCCGCGCCGCCCCGGCGAGCGCGGCGGCGATGGCCACCAGCCCGGACCCGGCGGCCAGGTCGAGCACCCGCCGGCCGGCGGCCAGCTCGGGATGGTCGAGCAGGTGGCGGGCCAGCGCCTGGCCACCGGCCCAGACCGAGGCCCAGTACGGCGGCGGCAGCGGCTGTCCGGCGGCCGCCTCCATCCGGGCCCACCAGAGGATCGCGTCCTCGGCGACGTGCAGCCGTACCTCGGGCACGAACGGCGTGGCGACCAGCTGGAGCCGGTCCAGGCCGCCGCCGGGCGCGGCGATCTCCCGTTCCAGGTCGGCCAGCGCGGTCTGTGCCCTCATCGGGCCAAGCATGCCGCGTACCGACTCCACGCGGAGGGATTTTTCCGCTCGACGCGTATTCGCGAGGCACGCCGGCACTTCCGCCAGCAGATCCCGGTTCGGCCGGTTACTGTCGGGAAGGTACAGGGCGATCATCGGCCGCGGCCGGTGCTCACCCGCTTTGAACAGGGAGAGACGCATGGCAACCGGCACGGTCAAGTGGTTCAACTCGGAAAAGGGCTTCGGCTTCATCGAGCAGGACGGCGGGGGTCCGGACGTGTTCGTCCACTACTCGGCCATCCAGAGCAGCGGCTACCGCGAGCTGCAGGAGGGTCAGAAGGTCGAGTTCGAGGTGACCCAGGGGCAGAAGGGCCCGCAGGCGGACAACGTCCACCCGATGTAGTTCGTGCCGGCGGGGGGGGGGGGGCGCCCCCCCCCCCCGCCGAAGCGCATCCCCAGCCAGGCGCGCCGGCCGGTCAGGCGGCCAGCCGCCGGGCCAGCTCGTCGGCGACCTGCCGGGCGATCTCCGGCGACAACGCGGCGGCGATCGCCTCCGGGGTGAGCTGCGCCAGCAGCAGCGGCGCGAGCGCGGCGGCCAACGCTGGCACGTCGACCGGCGGCCGGCCGGCGACCGTGGCCAGGTCGGCGCGGATGCCGTTCACCTGGTCGACGAGCCACACGGGCCCGCCGGCCCCCTTCAGGTCGCTCCGTATCTTGGTGCGGCCGTTGGCGATGGCCTCCATCCGCCCGTCGGTGTACCCGGACTGGCTGACCAGGGTGGGCAGCACCGCGGCGAGCTGGTTGAGGACAGCGGCGTGTGCGTCGGTGAACTGGGCCATGGGGTCCTCCAGAAGTCCGATGCCGGTCAGGTAGCGGCGGAACAGCGGGGTCTGGTCCCGGCCCGCCTTGGTGGAGTCGCGGAAGAAGCTGAAGTGGGTGTGCGTCAGGTGGCTGGAGCCGCCGGTGGTGCGCTTCCGCAGCCGGTCCCACCGCTTCACCACCTTGCCGTCGGGCGAGTAGATGATCTCTCTGATGTCCCGGGCGTCCGCCGCGTTGGCGACGCACTGCGCGACGCACCAGGCGGAGAAGGTGCGCAGGTTGTGGGTTCGGCTGCCGGAGCGGACCGTGAACATCCCCACGTCCAGGGCGGACGCGTCGAGGGTCAGGCCGGAGGAGTCCCGGGTGGACTCCACCACGGAGTAGTCGTTCTGCACGACCCGGTCCGAGCCGCAGTGATATCCGCCCCGGTGGTTGGCGTCGCCGACGATGCCGACCTCGCCGGGTTCGAGATCCTCCGGCCGCACGGCCTTCTTGTCGACGTTGAGATAGGTGAGCAGCAAATTGCGGACGGCCAACAGGTTGTTCGGGGCCCGCGTCATCGGATTCCCCCCCTTGTGGATCGTCAGCCGGCCGGGCACGACAATCACTCCGCGTGATGCGGACGATCCGGGGACGCACCCGGTCGGTACGGTGCACGGCGCCGGGCAACTGAACCGAGAATATCCACGCCGACAGGCAATTGCCCAGCTCAGAGGCACTATCTGCAACTATGAACAGGCCGCGGGCGCCGCCGCGGCCTGCGGCAGCACCAGGGCGGACGGGTGCGCGGGGTCATGCAGCACCTCCCGCCATCCAGCACGGAGGGTGACGGCTGTGCCCAGCGGTTCCCCGGTGCCGGGGTTGCGCGCGTAGCGCGGGTGCGCACCGCCGGACACCTGCACGCGCAGCCGGTGCCCCGGCGCGAAGCGGTACGCCGTCGGCCAGAGGGTGACCGGCACCCGGACCACGCCGGACGGATCGACCGGGAAACGCCCCGGCGCCACCCGGACCAGACCGTCGCAGACGTTCCAGGACCGACCGCGATAGTCCACGTCGCAGAGGCGTACGAAGACGTCCAGGTGGGAGAGTTCACTGCGCACGTGGATCTCGGCCTGGACCGGGCCGACCAACTCGACCGGGCCGTCCAGCGGCTCACTGGTGTAGGTCAGCACGTCGGGCCGGGCCTCCACCGGCCGGTTGTCCACGGCGCCGGCCCGCTGGGCGACCAGCAGCGGGCCACCGAGCGACGGGGTGGGGTCGACCGGGTCGTACCAGATCCGGTCGGGCGGGGACGACGCCGGCGCGGCCCGGTCGAGGGCCCGGCCGGCGTGCAGGTGCCACCGGGTCGGCACGGCCGGCGGGGGCCAGTCGGGCAGGTCACGCCAGCCGCCGCCGACGCCCCCGACGTGCACCCGCACCGGTGCACGCCGGACCGCCGGGCGGCCGGCCAGGTGCGCGTCGAGCCAGTCCAGCCCCTCCCTGAGGGCCGCCACCAGGAGCCCGGGCTGCCGTGGGTCCACGGGCCGACGGTCAGCCGGGGCCGGGTCCCGGCCGACCGGAGCCGGGCGTAGTCGTCGAGCTGGGCGGGGAGGAAGATGTCGTGCCAGCCACTGATCATCGCCACCGGCGCCCGCACCTCGGCGATCCGGTCACCGAAGACCCGCAGCCGCCAGTAGTCGGCGTCGGGAGTGTGGTGGCGCAACCACTCCTGGAAGAACGGCACGGTCACCCCGGTGGCGATGTGATCCGCCTCGGCCAGCGGCAGGTGGGCCAGCGCGCGGGCCAACCTGGGTTGCCCCCGCCGGAGCTCCCACTGCCGGGCCAGCCACGGCACGGTCTGCGCCTGCAGCAGCTCCGCCCAGGTGAGCACGGTGTCCAGGGCGAACGACTCCCCCGCGTACGTCGAGTCCCGGGTGGCCGAGGCGGTCACCACCGTGACCATCGCGCGCAGCTCGTCGGCCGCCTCGGCGGCGAGCGCCCACTGCACGAAGCCCTGGTAGCTGGCGCCGAACGTGCCGAACGACCCGGACCACCAGCGCTGCCGGCGCAGCCAGTCGAGGGTGTCCAGGCCGTCGTCGCGCTCGTGCACCAGCGGGACGAAGGCACCGCCGGAGCCGTAGGTCCCCCGGCAGGACTGGATCACCACGTGGTAGCCGCGCTCGGCGACGAGCCGGCCCAGCAGCCGGATCGGCCCACCGCGCCCGTACGGGGTCCGGATGAGCACGGTTGGCGCGCCCGGCAGATCCGGGGCGTAGTGATCGGTGCGCAGCGTGACCCCGTCCCGCACCCGGACCGGGATGTCCCGCCTCACCGCGACCCGCCGTGTCCGGGCGGCGGGCAGCCGCAGCGCGGCGGCGGCGAGCCGGGTGAGCAGCCCGTCCATGTTCAGTCCGCGGGCGATCCCGCGGCGGCCGGGTCGGCGCCCGCCGCCCGTCGGGCCGGTTCGCCCCGGGCCGCGCGGACGGCGTCCCGGTGCTCCCGCATCGGGGTCATCAACGACGTGGCCCACCGGCCGGTGCTTCGACGCATCAGTCCTCCCCGTGATCGTCCGCCGCACCCTAACCAGGATCGGCGGGGCCCCGGGGGGCGTGCGACGCCGCTCCGGACGGGCGCGGTCGGGGCGGATGCCCCGCGCCCAGCCACTCCGCCGGGCCGTCGGGCTCCGCTGTGGACGGCGGATCGGCCACGCCGACGGCCCGGTCCCGGGTGGCCCAGGCGACCATGAACACCGTGGTCCAGGCGGCGCCGAGCAGGACGGACGTGGCGGTGCCGCTGGCCGTACTCCAGCCCAGGTAGAGCCGGGCGCCGCCGACGGCGAACACCCCGGCCACGGCACCCGTCCACACCGCCACGGCGACCGGCCAGCGCGCCCCGCGGGACAGCAGCCAGGCCAGCGTGCCGAAGCTCGCCGTCACCACCGTGATCTGGGTGGGCAGGAGCACCGGCGTGTCGCCAGGGCCGCCCGGGCCGGTCAGGTCGGCGACCACGGCCAGCACGACCAGCGGCACGAACGCCCCCACCGTGCCGACCACGCTGAGCAGGTCGGCCCGCCAGGGGCGGCTCCGCCAGGCCAGCACCGCCGCGACGACCGCCACCGCGGCGATCAGGGACGACCCGCGCAGCACCGAGACGGCGGCCAGCGCCGCGTCGGCCACCCCGGGGGTACGCCGGGCGGCGAACCACTCCGCGATGAGGCCGTCGACCACCCCGAGCCCGCTGTGCCGGACCACCGCCTCCAGCACCGCGGCGACGGCCAGCCCGGCGGTGAAGAGCAGCAGCAGGCCGGCAGCGAGGTTGAGCAGCAGCGTCCAGGCCGGCCCGATCCGCATGGCGACCAGGAAGAACAGCACCCCGTACCGGGCGCGCAGCCAGCGCAGCGGGGGCACGGCGGCCGCCCGGGCGGCCAGGGCCCGGGCCGGGTCCGGGTTGCGGCCGAGCCAGCGACCGGCCAGCACCACCCCGACCAGGCAGAGCAGCAGCACCAGCACCGCCCCGGTGGCCCGGCCGAGCAGCCGGGACACCTGCGCGTACGACTCGCCGGCGGCGTACCCGGCCAGCACGGACGCGCCGACCCAGCTCACCACCCCGGCCAGGTTCCACGGCGCGAACCGCCGGTACGGCAGGCCCGCCGCGCCGGCCAGCCGGGGCGCCAGGGTACGGGCGAAGGCCACCCAGCGGGCGGCCAGCACACCGCGACCGCCGAGCCGGTCGAGCAGCGAGTCGGCCCGCTGCCACCGGTCGGCGCCGATCCGGGCACCGAGGCCGGAGGCGCGCAGCCGGGGCCCGTACCGGCGGCCGGCCCGGAAGGCGAGTGTGTCACCGATCACGGCGGCGGCTGTCATGGCCAGCAGCGTCGGGACGAGCCGTAGCGTCCCCGCGTACGCTAGGAAGCCGACCAGCAGCAGGGTCGCCTCGCCCGGCACCAGCAGTCCGAAGATCACCGCGGTCTCGCCCGCGACGATCATCGCGGCGACCAGGTAGATCAGCAGGGCCGGCAGATCCTGCAGCCACGTCAGCAGGTCAGGCATCCGGTCCCCCGCACGAGGACCAGCATGCCAGTCACTGGAACGGTCGGGACAGCAGTTTCGGCAGAGATCCGGGCGATCTCGGGGTGACCCCGACACGCGCCCCGGCAACCGCAGACAGGAGTATGGAGGGTATGCAGCTTCGCACCGACCTCCGCAACGTCGCCATCATCGCCCACGTCGACCACGGCAAGACAACCCTGGTCGACGCCATGTTGCGGCAGGCCGGCGCCTACGGCGCCCGCGGTGAGGTCACCGAACGGGTCATGGACTCGATGGACCTCGAGCGGGAAAAGGGCATCACCATCCTGGCCAAGAACACCGGCGTGCACTACCTGCCGGCGGACGGGTCCGACCCGGTCACCATCAACATCATCGACACCCCGGGCCACGCCGACTTCGGCGGCGAGGTCGAGCGCGGCCTGACCATGGTCGACGGGGTGGTGCTGCTGGTCGACGCCAGCGAGGGCCCGCTGCCGCAGACCCGGTTCGTGCTCCGCAAGGCCCTCAAGGCCCGGCTGCCGATCATCCTGGTGATCAACAAGGTGGACCGCCCCGACGCCCGGATCAAGGAGGTCGTGGACGACACCTACGAGCTCTTCCTCGACCTGGACGCCGACGAGGAGCAGATCGACTTCCCGATCGTCTACGCCTGCGCCCGCGACGGCATCGCCTCGCTGACCCAGCCGGCCGACGGCGCGGTGCCGGACGACAGCCACAACCTGGAGCCGCTGTTCCGCACCCTGCTGGACACCATCCCGCCGCCCGCGTACGACGAGGACGCGCCGCTGCAGGCGCACGTCACCAACCTCGACGCCTCGCCGTTCCTGGGCCGGCTGGCGCTGTGCCGGGTCCGGCAGGGCACCATCAGCAAGGGCCAGACCGTGGCCTGGTGCCGCACCGACGGCAGCACCCAGCGGGTCCGCATCTCCGAGCTGCTGATGACCGAGGGCCTGGAGCGCAAGCCGGCGGAGACCGCCGGCCCCGGCGACATCATCGCGGTCGCCGGCATCCCCGAGATCATGATCGGCGAGACCCTGGCCGACGCGGAGAACCCGGTCCCGCTGCCGCTGATCACCGTCGACGAACCGGCCATCTCGATGACCATCGGCACCAACACCTCGCCGCTGGTCGGCCGGGTCAAGGGCGCCAAGGTCACCGCCCGGATGGTCAAGGACCGCCTCGACAAGGAGCTGATCGGCAACGTCTCGCTGCGGGTGCTGCCCACCGAGCGGCCCGACGCCTGGGAGGTGCAGGGCCGCGGCGAGCTGGCGCTGGCGATCCTGGTCGAGCAGATGCGCCGCGAGCAGTACGAGCTGACCGTCGGCAAGCCGCAGGTGGTCACCCGGGAGATCGACGGGAAGACCTGCGAGCCGGTCGAGCGGCTGACCATCGACGCCCCCGACGAGTACCTCGGCGCGATCACCCAGCTGCTGGCCACCCGCAAGGGCCGGATGGAGCAGCTGGTCAACCACGGCACCGGCTGGATCCGGATGGAATGGCTCGTCCCGGCCCGGGGCCTGATCGGCTTCCGCACCGAGTTCCTCACCGAGACCCGCGGCACCGGCATCCTCCACCACGTCTTCGAGTCGTACGAGCCGTGGTTCGGCGAGCTGCGGACCCGGGCCACCGGCTCGCTCGTCGCCGACCGCTCGGGCGCGGTCACCGCGTTCGCCATGACCAACCTGCAGGAGCGCGGCCAGCTCTTCGTCGACCCGGGCACCGAGGTGTACGAGGGCATGATCGTCGGGGAGAACTCCCGCTCCGACGACATGGACGTGAACATCACCAAGGAGAAGAAGCTCACCAACATGCGCTCCTCGACCTCAGAGGAGACCGAGAAGCTGATCCCGCCGCGCAAGCTGTCGCTGGAGCAGGCCCTCGAGTTCTGCCGCGAGGACGAGTGCGTCGAGGTGACCCCGGCCGCGGTCCGCATCCGCAAGGTGCTCCTCGACCAGACCCAGCGCGGCCGGATGGCCGCCCGCCGCAAGCACGCCGGCTGACCCCAGCCCACCCCGGAGCCCGGACCGCCCCCAGCGGCCCGGGCTCCGCCGTTTCCCCCCTGCCCCGGGCCCCGCCCCAGCCCCAGCGTCGATAATGGAGTTGGCGGCAGTCCTGCAACGCGAAATCGCCGCCAACCTCATGATCAACGCAGGTCATCGCGGGGCGTGGGTAGGTCAGGCGGGTTTGGTGGCCTGGAAGGCCAGGATGTCGGGGATGGGGGTGGCGCCGGACTCCTGGACGCGGGCGAGGGTCAGGCCGGCCGCAGTGACCGCGTTGAGCAGGTCCGCCAGCGGCAGGTGCCAGGCGCCCACCCGGGCCCGGACACCACTGGAGTTCCACGACCGGAGGCTGCGCTCCCGCTCGCCGTACCCGCCGTCGATGACGATGCGCGCCGGGTCGGAACGGTCCGCGAACGGGCCGACGAAACAGGGGTGCACGCCGATGTGGACGAAGCGCCCGCCGGGAGCGAGCACCCGGGCGGCCTCCGCGACCACCGCCGGGTAGACGGGCAGGTCGGTGTGCCCGAGTACACAGGTGACGGCACAGACGCTCGCGTCGGCGACCGGGAGCCGGGCCGCGTCGCCCCGAGCCACCGGCAGCCGGGTACGGGCGTACCGCAGCTGCCCGCCGGAGAGGTCGACCCCGACCGGCTGCCAGCCCAGCCGGCGCAGCTCGGCGGCGTGCACCCCGGTGCCGCAGCAGACGTCGAGACAACGACCCGGACCGTTGCCGAGCAGGTCGGCGAGCTGGCGACGGGCCCGGTGCTGGTAGTCCGCCGAGGTGTCGGTGGCGAACTGCTCGTACCAGTCGGCGATGGCGTCGTACGCGGCGGTCGTCATCCCCGCACGCTAGACGGCCGTCGGGCGGGCCGCAGCCCCGCCGGTGATCGGCTACGGTCACCGGCATGACCTGGGAGGATCTCGACTCGTACCTCGACAAGGCGCCCGGCACCATCTCCGCGTACGCGGGGCGGCTGGGTGCCCCGCCCACCTGGACCCGCCTGCCCGACGCCACCCACTACGCGGCCAGCACGATGAAGATCGGGGTGCTGGTGGCGCTGCACCGCGCCGCCGAGGCCGGCCGGCTGGACCTGGACGCGCCGGTGCCGGTGCACAACGCCTTCGACTCCGCCCTGCCGGGCGCACCCCGGTTCGCCAACGCCCGGGACTACGACAACGACGACGCGGTCTGGGACCAGGTCGGCAGCACCGCGTCGCTGCGCTGGCTCGCCGAACGCATGATCGTCCGATCCAGCAACCTGGCCACCAACATCGTCATCGGCGCGGTCGGACTGCCGGCGGTGGCCGAGGCGTGGGCGCTGGGCGGGGCGCGGCACAGCGTCACCGGCCGCGGCATCGAGGACTCCGCCGCCCGGGAGGCGGGCATCGACAACCTGGTCACCGCAGCCGACCTCGCCGCCCTGCTCGGCGGGCTGGCCCGCGGCGCCCGGGAGCCCGGCCCGCTGGCCTCCCCGGCCGGCTGCGCGTCCATGCTGGACGTCCTGTTCGCCCAGGAACACCGCGAGGACCTCGCCGCCGGGCTGCCCGCGGGAACCCGGATCGCGCACAAGAACGGCTGGGTGCACGGCATCCGGCACGGCGCCGGAGTGGTCTTCCCGGCCGACGCGCCGCCGTACGCGATCGTCGTCTGCACCACCACCGACCTGGCCGACGGCGGCCCGAGCGGCGAGGAGGACGACGACGCCTGCCGCCTGATCGCGCACGTCTCCGCGCACGTCTGGGCGTCCCGGCACGACCTGGCCGACTGACCGCA
This sequence comes from Micromonospora sp. NPDC007230, assembly GCF_042869115.1. NCBI lineage: Bacteria > Bacillati > Actinomycetota > Actinomycetes > Micromonosporales > Micromonosporaceae > Micromonospora > Micromonospora sp. NPDC007230. Next base: position 19,829 of record NZ_JBIAFE010000041.1, read on the forward strand.
CCCCGCCGGCCCGCCCACGGGCGGGCCGGCGGCCCGGGCTCACTCCAGCAGCTGCGCGCGCAGCGCGGCGACCGTCTCGTCGGTCACCCCCAACCCGTCGCGCAGATACGCCCCGAACGAGCCGTGCACCCGCCGGACCTCGTCGTACGCGGCATCCAGGTATTCCGGCCGCACCTCCAGCAGCGGGCGCGCGCTCGCCGGGTCCAGATTCGACCGACCCCGGGCCATCGCCGCCAGCAGCACCTCGCGCAAGCTCTCGGTCAACTCGTTGTGCCGCAGGTAGTCGGCCCGGATCGCCGCCTCGTCCACGCCGAGCGCGGTCAGCAGCACCACCGACAGCCAGCCGGTCCGGTCCTTGCCGGCCGAGCAGTGGAACAGCAGCGGCAGGTTCGCCCCCTCGGCCGCCAGCCGCACCGCCGCCCCGAACCCGGCGCGGGCGGACTCCCCGGTGACGAACCACCGGTAGATCGCCGCCATCGCCGCCGGCATACCCTCCCGGGCCAACTGCTCGTACGCGCTCAGGTCGTGGCCGAGCAGCACCGCCGAGACGTACGTGAAGACGGGGTGGGCCGAATCGTAGACCGGCAGGTGCACCACCCGCGGCTCACCGGCCAGGCGGTCCGGCGGGGCGACCTCCTGCTCGCTGACGTGCCGCAGGTCCACCACGCAGGCGGGCGCCAGCTTGCCCAGCACCGGCAGGTCCTCGTCGGTGAGCCGGCCCAGCGCGGCGGTGCGGATCAGCCGACCCGGGCGGACCCGCCGCCCGTCGGATGTCGCCAGACCGCCGAGATCACGCGCGTTCGGTGCGCCCACCAGTGCCCAGTCCCGTTCCGCCATCGGCCCTCCCCAGTCGCCGGCAACCTCCGTATAGGGTGCCGCACATGACGATCGCCGCGGTACGCACCCACCGGCTCTCCGCCCCCTTGCACACCCCGTTCGTCACCGCGCTGCGCCGCACGACCACGGTGGACACCCTGGTCGTCGAGGTCGTCGACAGCGACGGGCGGTCCGGGTTCGGCGAAGCCCCGCAGGTCTGGCAGGTCACCGGGGCGTCGATCGCCGGCGCCGAGGCGTGCGTCCGGGATCTCCTCGCCCCCACGCTGACCGGACGGGACGCCGACGACCTCCAGGCCCGCTGCGCCGAGGTGCGCCGGACGGTGGTCGGCAACGAGTCCGCCAAGGCGGCCGTCGACGTCGCCCTGCACGACCTGGCCGCGCGGCGGCTCGGCGTACCGCTGGTGCGGCTGCTCGGCGGCACCAACCTGCGGGTCCCGACGGACGTCACGCTGGCCGCCGGCGACGCCGTGGACCTGGCCGCCGCCGCGAAGCAGCGCCGGGCCGAGGGGTTCACCGTGCTCAAGCTGAAGGTCGGCACCGACGCCCGGGGCGACCTGGACCGGGTCCGCGCGGTCCGCGCGGCGGTCGGCCCGGACGTGCGCATCCGGCTGGACGCCAACCAGGGTTGGACCCCGCGCGAGGCGGTCCGGGTCATCCGGGGCATCGAGGACGCCGGGCTGGACGTCGAACTGGTCGAGCAGCCGGTCCACCGGCGGGACCTGGACGGGCTGGCCTGGGTCAGCGACCGGGTCGACCTGCCGATCCTCGCCGACGAGTCGGTCTTCGACGTCCGCGACCTGGTCGAGGTGATCCGCCGGCGGGCGGCCGACATGGTCAACGTCAAGCTGGCCAAGTGCGGCGGCCTGCACACCGCGCGGACGCTGCTCGACCTGGCCGCCGCGCACGGGATGGGCACCATCGTCGGCTCGATGATGGAGAGCCCGGTGGGCGTGGGCGCCGCGGCCAGCCTGGTCGCCGCCTACGGCACCACGGCCGTCTCCGACCTCGACGCCGCCTGGTGGCTCGCCTGGTCGCCGGTGGGCGGCGGGATCCGGTACGACGGCGCGAGCGTCCTGCTGCCCGACGAGCCCGGCCTCGGCATCTCGGCCGTACGTGAAGTCAATGTGCACGCCCGCGGTTGATGGCTGGTGAAATTTTTCATAGGGTCGCCGGAGAGAACCGCGAGGTGGGAGTGGACGTGGAGCTGCAGCCGGGCCGCGAGGCCGTCGTCCGGGTCCCGGTCGCGACCCTATGGAGCGCCCCCGAGGCCGTCCGCCCGATCGACGGTGCCGCACTCGGCGACACGCCGGACACCGCCGCCTGGGTCGCCGGCATGGACCGCGACCAGCAGGTCGGCGAGTGCGTGCTGAGCCAGCTGCTGCTCGGCGAGCGGGTGCTCGTCACCGAGCTGCGCGCGGACGGCTGGGCGCAGGTCGTCGCCCTCGAACAGCCCGCCGCCAAGCTCGACCCCCGGGGCTACCCCGGCTGGCTGCCCACCGCCCAGCTCACCGCCCCGGCAGAGACCGACGCGTCGGCGGGCCCGCTGGTGGTGGACGCCACGCTCACCGCGCTGCGCACCGCCCCGGACGGCCCGGTGGCCCTGCCCGACGTGGTCCTCGGCACCCGTCTCGCACCGGCGGGCCGGACGGTGGACGGATGGCGGCCCGTGCACGTACCCGGCCGGGTGGACCCGCTCTGGGTGCCCGAGGCCGACGTGGTCCCGCTGCCCACCGAGCGGCCGGAGGCCAAGGAGGTGCTCGCCGTGGCGGAGCGGCTGCACGACCTGGTCTACGTCTGGGGCGGGGTCTCCAGCCACGGGATCGACTGCTCCGGTCTGGTGCACCTGGCCTGGCGGCGGTACGGGGTGACGCTGCCCCGGGACGCCGACGACCAGGCCGGGGCGACCACCCCCCTGGCGCTGGGCGAGGAGCGCCCCGGCGACCTCTACTTCTTCGCCCGGCCCGGCCGCCGGATCCACCACATCGGCATCGTGAGCAGCGAGCCGCAGGGTGAGGTCCGGCGGATGCTGCACGCCTGCTACATCCAGCGCGTGGTGATCGAGCAGCGGCTTCCCGATTACCGGGAGGCCACCCTGGTCGCGGCCCACCGCGTCTGACCTCCGTACGCGACTGGGGCGCTCCCGCGGTCGGGAGCGCCCCAGTCGCGTGTGGGTCCGGTCAGTGTCGCGCCGCGGCCAGCTCGCGGCGCCGGTCCCGGGACGACTTGACCAGGCTGGCCGCGGTGGCGATCCCCAGGGTGCCCAGGATGACGGCCAGCGACAGCCAGATCGGGATGTGCGGGGCCCAGGCCACGTGCTCGCCGTTGTTGATGAACGGCAGGTTGTTGTCGGCGAGGGCCTCCAGGACCAGCTTGACCCCGATGAAGCCGAGCACCACGGCGAGCCCGTAGCTGAGGTAGATCAGCCGGTCCAGCAGCCCGCCGAGCAGGAAGTAGAGCTGCCGGAGCCCCATCAGCGCGAAGACGTTCGCGGTGAAGACCAGGTACGGCTCCTGGGTGATGCCGAAGATCGCCGGGATCGAGTCGAGCGCGAAGATCAGGTCGGTGGTGCCGATCGCGATCATCACGATCAGCATCGGGGTGAAGAGCCGCCGCCCCTTCTCGTGGGTGGTCAGCTTCGCGCCGTCGAAGTCCCGGGACAGCGGCAGCGCCTTGCGGCTCCACCGGATCAGCACGTTCTCGCTGAACTCGTCCTCGTCCGGCTCGCCCTGCCGGGCCAGGTTGATCGCCGTGTAGATCAGGAACGCGCCGAAGATGTAGAAGACCCAGGTGAACTGGGCGAGCAGGGCGGCGCCGGCGGCGATGAAGCCACCCCGCATCGCCAGCGCCAGCAGGATGCCGATGAGCAGCACCTTTTGCTGGTACTGCCGGGGCACCGCGAAGCGACCCATGATGATCACGAAGACGAAGAGGTTGTCCACCGAGAGGCTGTACTCGGTGAGCCACCCGGTGTAGAACTGGCCGGCCACGCTGGGCCCGGCGGCGAGCCACAGCCCCACGCCGAAGAGCAGGGCCAGCCCGACGTAGAAGCCGACCCAGATGCTCGACTCACGGACGCTGGGCTCGTGCGGGCGCCGACCGATGATGAGCAGGTCGACGAGCAGGACGGCGGTCAATGCGACGAGGGTCGTCGCCCACACCCATCCGGACACGTTCAAGATCTAACCTCCGGCAGACACACAGCGTCGGGCACACCGTACGCCCCGTGCGGGGCCAAGGTGCGTCGACGCTGACTCTGGTGACTGTCGGAGGTCTCTTCCGCCACCGACCGGGGGTGCCGGATCGCTGACCAACGGAGCCGGGTCGTGCCACCGGGGGGCCGGCGCTCTTCCGTGCTGACGACTCCGTTGCGGGGGAATACTCCCCTCCTCGGGCGCCATTGTTCACCATGAAGGCGGCTCGGCGCATCTCCGGGTGCCCGGATCGATGAGGGAATTACGTCACCCTGCGAGGTGGATCTCCTCCGCCCGGGCTTCCTAGGAGGCTAGCTGGACCCGCTGCCCGTCGGCATCCCAGGCCTGGCGGCATGCCCGGCCGGTGGAATACCGCCAGGTCGACGAGACCCGGTATCGGCTGTCGGGAAAGCCCGATCTCGCCCCTGGCGGATGCTCAGGTGGGGAGCAGCGGGTCGGCGAACGACCAACCGGCGGCGAGCAGAGCGTCGCAGGCGGCCACGGCGCTGGCCAGCCGGGCCTCGTGCGGCCCGCGCAGCTCCAGCACGGGCACCCCGCAACCGGCGAGTTCCGCACGGAACCGCCCGGTCATCCAGGTCCTCAGGTGCTCGCCGTCGCGCAGCCCGTCGTCGGCGAACGGCACTCCCTCGTGGTCGGTCAGCAGGTACAGCGCCGGCCGGCGGGCGACCGCCCGCACCTGCGCGGACGCCGAGCCGAGGTAGCGCTCCTCCCAGATCGAGGTGGCGCGGACGTCGGTGTCACAGAACAACAGGGGGCCGCTGACCCGGGCCGCCGCGTCCTCCGCGGCCTGCTGCTCGCGTACCACCTCGGCGAAGTCGGCCCGGTCCCAGGTGACGTCGAAGACGGTTGCCGCCGGCCGGCGGCGCCGCAGCTCCGCGAGCTTGCGCGCGGTCAATTCGCGCCCGTACTCGGGGACCCAGGCGGTGCCGTAGTGGGCGGCCAGCGCCTCGGCCATCGTCGTGGTGCCGGTGGATTCCGCGCCCACCACCACGACCCGGCGGACCAGCCAGGCCCGCACCGGTGGGCTCAGCCAGCGCCAGTGCCCCACCGGGTCCGCGCGGACCGCTGTGCCGGAGACGGGCACGGTGCGCCGGTCCAGGTCCACGCAGACCGGCACCGCGTCGAACCGGCGGGCCAACTCCGCCCCGTACGCCTCCGAGGAGAAGACCGCGTCCACCGGCTGTCCGCCGAGCGCCTCCCGGAACACCGCGCAGTGCAGGTCCCAGATCGCCGGGTCGGCGTAGTCGACCGGATGGTCGTCGTACCGGCCGACGACCCGCACCCACGGGGTGGCGGCGTGCACCTCGCGCAGCCAGGCCACCCGGTCCGGGAGCGGGATCGACTCCCGCCGGGACGGGGCGACCACCACGGTGACCGCCGCGCAGCGGGCCGCCGCCGCCGCGATCAGCGCGTGGTGCCCGGCGTGCGGCGGATAGAACTTCCCGACCACCAGCCCGTGCCGGAACTCCGGCACCGGCCGGCACGCACCGTCGCCCGTCGGGTCGCCGGCCGCCTCGCCGGCGCCACCGGTCACCACGACTCCTCGGTTCGCGGCCGCGGGGCTCGCCGGACCGGCTCACGTCGCGCGCTCACGCGACCACCGGTGCCGGGCCGGGCGGCACCGGCGCCGCCGCCGACCGCTGCCGCAGGTCCGCCCGCCACTCCCGCAGCCCCAGCACGCAGAGCGCCAGGAAGACCAGGTACAGGCCGCCGGTCAGCCAGAGCCCTTTGTACGCGTAGAGCGGGAGGTAGATCAGGTCGGCGGCGATCCACAGCCACCAGCTCTCCACCAGCTTGCGGGTCTGGCCGTAGGTGGCGAGCAGCGACAGCGCGGTGGTGACCGCGTCGGCGAGGGGCACCGTGGAGTCGGTGGCCCGATCCAGCAGCGCCCAGAGCCCGCCCGTGAGCAGCACCCCGGCAACCGCCAGCGCCCACCACTCCCGGCGCCCGGTCCGGCTCACGGTGAGCCGGCTGCGCCGCTGCCCGCCGAAGAGCCAGTGCCACCACCCGTACAGGCCGAGGGCGACGTAGACCACCTGCAGGCCGGCGTCGGCGTACAGGCCGGCGGCCCAGAACAGCAGCATGAGCAGCAGCACGTTGGCGATGCCGACTGGCCAGTTCGCGATGTGTTGCCGCGCCACCAGCCAGACGTTGACCACCCCGGTGGCGAAGCCGAGCACCTCCGCCCAGGTGGTGCCGACGCCCGCGACGGTGAACGCCGTAGCGGTGAGCCAGTCGAGCATGTGTCCCTCCCCGCGTTCCGCGCGCTCACCCTAAGGGGAGTGTGGCGGCCGGAACAGCCCCCGGGGCGGACGGGCCGACGGCCGGCGTGCGAGGCTTCGGGCATGGTTCTTGAGGTCGCGCTGATCGACGTGACACCCGGGCAAGAGGACGCCTTCGCCGCCGCCTACGCGCAGGCGTACCCCCTTCTCAGCGGCGCGGAGGGCTGCCGCTCGGTGCGGATGACCCGGGGCGTGGAGTCGCCGTCCCGGTTCGTGCTGCTGGTGGAGTGGGACTCGGTCGAGGCACACGACGTCAACTTCCGGCAGAGCGAGCGGTTCCCGCAGTGGCGGGCGCTGATCGGTCCGCATTTCGCCAACCCGCCGCTGGTCGAGCACTTCGTGGACGTGCCGGCCTGAGCTGTCATACCCCTCGCATAGCCTGCGGGGGACGCGCCGGCCACCGATCCCGACGGGCATCGGGGGCGCCGGGCCCGGTGGCGGCGCGGGCAAGGCTGCGGCCAGCCGCGCCCGATTGATCAACTTCCGGGCGCCCCTACTGCCCGCGGCAGGGCTCGTGGCCGCCCGCCCCGGCCGGATGTGGGCGGCCAGCACATGCGCAGCCGGGAGGACCCGGTCCGGCCAGCACGCGCGCACCCCGGAGGACGCCGTCCGGCCGCGGGGACGTCGCGTTCAGTGCAGTTCGGGGACCGGGGCGTCGCGGGGCTCGCGGGGCCGCGGCACGTGCACCGGGCCGAGCCGCCGGGCCAGCAGCTCGACCGTCTCCTCCTCGGGCAGCGCCGCCGCCAGCAGTCGGTCGACCAGCAGCTCGTAGCGGGCGATGTCCGCCTCGGCGACCAGCCGCAGGTCGGTGGTGAGGGTCTCCACCAGCACCGTGCGGGGGTCGGCCGGGTCCGGGTACGCGTAGTAGGAGAAGGCGGTCAGCGGGCGGACGCCGCCGTCCGGGGCGGCGTCGCTCGGCACCACCCGGATGGTGATGTGCGGCCACTCGGCGAGGGCGACCAGGTGCCGCAACTGGTCCCGCCAGACGTCGGCCGGCGTGCCACCCGAGTCGCAGACCCGCTCGTCGACCAGCGCCGTGTAGTGCGGCGGATCCGGGCGGCGCAGCACCTCCTGGCGCACCGTCCGGCCCCGTACGTCGGACTCCACGTCCACGTCGTCGCCGAGCAACGCCCCGGCGCTCACCCGCAGGCGGGCGTAGGCCGGGGTCTGCAGCAGGCCGGGCACGAGGGCCGGTTGATACTCCACGATGCGGGCGGCGCCCGCCTCCAGTTCCGCGTACGCCCGCTGCCGCTCGCCCATCTCGCCCAGGGCCTTGGACAGGCCCCGCCCGGTGGCGGCGTCCCGGGCGATGACGATCAGCTCGTTGCGCTGGTCGGCAGGCACCTGGTAGGCGTCGAGCAGGTCGAGCACATCGGCCAGGTCGGGCCGACTCTGGCCCAGCTCGATGCGGGACAGCTTCGAGGTGGACGCCCACCCGAGCCGGACACAGACCTGCTCCAGGGTGAGCGCCTCGCGGCGACGCAGCCGGCGCAGCTCCGCGCCGAGGCGCACCCGCCGGACGACAGGACTTGCTGACAGCCGCATACCAGCCTCCCCACCGTGGGAGAGTACGCATTGCCGTCACTCACGGCAATACCTCACTCGCGCAGTGCAACCGGCCTGGAGTCCATCCCGGGGGCACGTCCACCGCCGCCCGGCCCGCTCACTTCACGCCGGCCGCGTCCATGCCGCGCAGTTCCTTCTTGAGGTCAGCCACCTCGTCCCGGATCCGGGCCGCCAGCTCGAACTGCAACTCCCGCGCGGCGGCGAGCATCTGGTCGTTGAGCTCCTGGATGAGGTTGGCCAGGTCGGCCCGGGCCATGCCCTCCCGCGACGGGGTGGCGGCACCGCCCCGGCCGCGGCTACGGGTCTCCTTGACCGGGGCCTTACCCCGGGACAGTTGCCGGACCGCCCCGCCGACGCGGGTGTTCTCGGTGTCCTCCGCCTCGCGGTAGATGTCGTCGAGGATGTCGTGGATCTTCTTCCGCAGCGGCTCGGGGCTGATCCCGTGCGCCTCGTTGTGCGCGATCTGCTTGGCCCGGCGCCGGTCGGTCTCCTCGATCGCGTCCGCCATCGACGGAGTGATCTTGTCGGCGTACATGTGGACCTGGCCGGACACGTTACGCGCCGCCCGGCCGATGGTCTGGATGAGCGACCGGCCGCTGCGCAGGAAGCCCTCCTTGTCGGCGTCGAGGATCGCCACCAGGGACACCTCGGGCAGGTCGAGCCCCTCCCGGAGCAGGTTGATGCCGACCAGCACGTCGTACTCGCCCTTGCGCAGCTCGCGCAGCAGCTCCACCCGGCGCAGCGTGTCGACCTCCGAGTGCAGGTAGCGCACCCGGATGCCGTTCTCCAGGAGGTAGTCCGACAGGTCCTCGGCCATCTTCTTGGTCAGGGTGGTGACCAGGACCCGCTCGTCCCGCTCGGTCCGCAGCTTGATCTCGTGCATCAGGTCGTCGATCTGCCCCTTGGTGGGCTTCACCACCACCTCGGGGTCGATCAGGCCGGTGGGGCGGATCACCTGCTCGACGAACTCGCCCTGGGCCTGCTCCAACTCCCACGGGCCCGGGGTGGCGGAGAGGAACACCATCTGGCCGACCCGCTCCAGGTATTCGTCGAAGCGCAGCGGCCGGTTGTCGGCCGCGCTGGGCAGCCGGAAGCCGTGGTCGATCAGCATCCGCTTGCGGGAGGCGTCGCCCTCGTACATGCCGCCGATCTGCGGGATGGTCACGTGCGACTCGTCCACCACGGTGAGGAAGTCGTCGGGGAAGTAGTCGAGCAGGCAGTGCGGCGGGCTGCCGGGCAACCGGCCGTCGATGTGCATGGAGTAGTTCTCGATGCCGGAGCAGAAGCCGACCTGCCGCATCATCTCGATGTCGTAGGTGGTGCGCATCCGCAGCCGCTGCGCCTCCAGCAGCTTGCCCTGCCGCTCCAGCTCGGCCAGCCGCTCGCCCAGCTCGGTCTCGATGTCGCGGATCGCCCGCTCCATCCGCTCCGGCCCGGCCGCGTAGTGCGTGGCCGGGAAGATCATCAACTGGTCGACCTCGCGGACCACGTCCCCGGTGAGCGGATTGAGGTAGTAGAGCTTCTCGATCTCGTCACCGAACAGCTCGATCCGGACGGCCAGTTCCTCGTAGGCCGGGATGATCTCCAGCGTGTCCCCGCGGACCCGGAAGGTGCCCCGCTGGAACGCCATGTCGTTGCGGGTGTACTGGATGTCGACCAGCCGGCGCAGCAACTGGTCACGGTCGAGCTCCTGGCCGACGGCCACCCGGACCGCGCGGTCCAGGTATTCCTCCGGGGTGCCCAGACCGTAGATCGCCGAGACGGTCGCCACCACGATGACGTCGCGGCGGGTGAGCAGCGACATGGTCGCCGAGTGACGCAACCGCTCGACCTCCTCGTTGATCGAGGAGTCCTTCTCGATGTAGGTGTCGGTCTGCGGGATGTACGCCTCGGGCTGGTAGTAGTCGTAGTAGGAGACGAAGTATTCCACCGCGTTGTGCGGGAGCAGCTCGCTGAACTCCTTGGCGAGCTGGGCGGCGAGGGTCTTGTTGGGGGCGAGCACCAGGGTCGGCCGTTGCAGCCGCTCGACCAGCCACGCCGTGGTGGCGCTCTTGCCGGTGCCGGTCGCGCCGAGCAGCACCGTGTTACGGTCGCCACGCCGCACGCGACGCTCAAGCTCGTCGATGGCTGCCGGCTGGTCGCCGGCCGGCTGGAACTCGCTCACGACCTGGAAGCGGCCGTCGAGCCGGGGAATGTCGAGCGCCATGACCCCAACGGTACGCCCGCGGTCCGACACTTCGGGCCGACCACGGACCGTCCGTGATTGGCTTCGATATTCCCATTGTGTGCCCCAGCACACCCGACTACCCTCGTACCGTAGGCCGCTCGCGGCGGCCGACCGGGCCCGGTGGCCGCCCGTCAAGGGCGCGGCCGCCCCCGGCACAGGGTCGCAGCACCCGGGACGACCGGCGTGCGCACCCAGGTGGTCGCGCTGGAGGCGCTGACCGGCCGCCGCGAGCGCCCCTGCTCGTCACCGGATCCCGACAGCCGCGTTGTCCACTCGTGGAGACCTCCCCCGGCCGCCGGTCCCGGCCCGCTCCGTCGCCCGACGTCAGCCCGCCCCCCGCCGACGGTCCCGCGGAGCCGACCACCGATGGCGCCGACGAGCCGACCCCCGGCACCCGGACCCCGCGCGCCGCCGACCAGCCCGGCACCGGCACCCCTCCCCCGCAGTCGACCGACCAGCCGCACCTCGACCCGCCACGCCCGCACGCAGCCGACCGGCAACGCGTCAGCGCACCGCTCGCCCGCACCGCCGGCCGGCCCGGCGCCGACCCGCCGGCGCCCCGCGCGATCGACCAGCCCGGCGCCGGCACAGCGCCCCCACGCACCGCCGGCCGGCACGGCGCCGACCCGCCGCCACCAGGCACCGCCGGCAGGGCCCCACGCCGCACCACCCCCACCCCCGGCACCCGCGTCGAGCCAGGCAGCACCAGCCCGGACGGGGGACCGGCGCCGACCGCCGTGCCCCGCGAACCGGGCCGCCGCCACCGTCGCGCCCGCTCGACGGCCGGTGACCGACTCCTGGCCCTCCCGTTCCGCCGTCGGCGGGCCGACCCGGCAGCCGCCACGGGCCCGCTGCCGCCGGGCAGGGAGGCCGGACCACCGCCCGACACCGACGCGGACGGTACCGACGACCCGCCGGAGCGGTCGGCCCGGCGCCGAGCGGTGCTGGTCGCGCTCGGCGTCACCGCGGCGGCCTCGGCGGCGGCGCTGGTCGCCGGGCTGCTGAGCTGGTCGCCCGAGCCGGCCGATCCGGCCCGGCCGCTCACCGCGCCGGAGGCCGAGCTGCTGGCGGCGATGCGGGTCACCAACCAGCGCGACGTCCGCGCCGGCGTACGTGGCTCGGTCGGGACGGGCGACGCGCGCACCGAGTTCGTCGGCTGGGTCGACTGGGCCCGGCCGCTGGTCTACCTGGACGTCGGCGGACCGGGTGCCGGCACCGAACGCGGGCTGGTCCAGGCCAACCGGTCGGCGCTGGTGGTCCGGCCCGATCCGGCCGCGACGCCCAGCCCCGCCCCGCCCCCGCTGGTGCCCCCGGCCGACCGCTGGCGGCTGCGGGAGCCGCCCGCCGGGCGTGCCGTGGCTGCCGTCCGGGACCTGCTCCTCGGGCTGAGCGCGAACCGGACCGACCCCACCTCCACCGAGGCCCGCTGGCTGGGCCAGGACACCGCCGAGGGCAGCCCGGTCGACATCCTCCAGGCATCCCTGCCGACGGCCCCGGCCCCGACCGCACCGACCACCGCCGCACCGACCGCCGCCGGCACGAGCAGCGGCGCCGGAGGAGGCACCAGCGGGCCGGCAACCGGCGGCGGGCCGAGCTGGCGGCCGCGTCTCTGGCTGGACCGGGACGCGCGGCTGCATCGGCTGGAGGGGCGGCTGTCGGACGACACCCCGGTCACCGTCGAGCTGGCCCGCAGCGACCGCCCCACGCTCCGCCCGGTGGACGCGCTCGGCGGCCGACCGGGCCTGCCCCGCGCGCTCGCCGACGGCGAGACCGACCGGCTGGTCCGGCTGCCCGACCGGCTGCGGGCGAGCGGAGGCGCGACGCTGACCCTGACCGCCCCGCTCGGCCCGACCGCCAACCTGCGGGCCGCCGGCTGGCTGAGCTGGGCGCAGTCCGCCGCGTACCTGGCGCTGGTCGAGGTCGACACCCCGGGACGCCGGACCCTCCTGCGGTGGCGGTCCGGGCAGGTGGCCCGGGTGGAGGTCCCGGGCGACGGCGCGGCGACGGAGCTCCCGGCGGCACCGCCGCTACCGCCGCCCACCGGGGTGACCTGGCCGGCCGACCAGCCGCCGGGGGACGACCTGGACCGGCTGCTGGAGGCGGCGCTGCGGGCCGGCAGCGGCTCCGGGCCGGCGGGGACGACGGTGCGAGTCCGGGACGACCGGGTGGCCGACCGCGCGGTGGACGTCATCGAGGTGCGGTCCGGCGCGACCGCGCTGCGCTGGTGGATCGACCGGAGCGGTCTGCCGCGCCGGTTGGAGCTGCGGACCGGGCGGGGCGTCTGGGCCCAGCTCGACCTCACCCCCGGCAGGGTGCCGGCGCTGCCCGTGGCCGCGCCCGGACCGGCCACACGCTGAGCCCGGTCAGGGCCGCCAGCCGGTCTGCGCGGCCCACTCCTCGGCCCGCAGGTGCTCCTCGTCGAACCAGGGGTCCTTCAACGTCCCGTACGTGGCGCTGTCCGGGGCCGACGCGACCAACTCCCGCTTCAGCTGGAGGTAGGCGGCCCGCTGGCCCGGGTCGGCGCGCAGGTGGTCCCGCATCAGCAGCGCGTACCGCCAGCCGGGCGAGCCGGCCACCCGCAGGTGCAGGTAGACCGGGCGGCCCGGGTCGGCGCTGCCGTGCAGCCGCTTCTCCCACCGGGCACTGCCCGGTGGGCGAGGGTTGTCCCACCAGTCGCCGGGCAGCCGGGGGAACCCGGCGTCGGCGAGCCGCTCGGCGAGCGCCCCGTCCGCCTCCGCCAGCGACGAGACGGTGAGCTGGATGTCGATGACGTCCTTGGCGGCCAGCCCGGGCACCGCGGTGGAGCCGATGTGGTCCACGCGCACGTCGGCCCCGGCCGCGCGCCGGATCCGGGCGGCCAGTCGGGCGTACTGCTGGGGCCAGGACGGGTCCGGCCCGGTGAGCACCACCTGTTCCGGCCGCACCGCGTGGCGTTCGCGGACGTTGCGCTCGTAGGGCACCAGCCGCTCGTGCCAGAGCGCGTCCACCGCCGCATGCAGCTCGTCCAGCGGGCCGTCGTTGGTCAGCACCACGTCGGCCGCCGCCTGCCGGCGAGCGTCGTCGGCCTGCGCGGCGATCCGCCGCTCGGCCTCCGCGCGGTCCATGCCCCGGTCGTGCGCCAGCCGCGCCAGCCGGGTGGCCACCGCCGTCTGCACCACGACCACCAGGTGGTACGTCGGCGCGAGCCCCACCTCCACCAGCAGCGGTACGTCGTTGACCACGACCGCGTCCGGGGGCGCGGCGGCGGCCAGTTCGGCGGTACGCGCGCGTACCCGGGGATGGGTGATCGCCTCCAGCCGGCGGCGGGCCGCCGCGTCGGCGAAGACGACGGCGCCCAGCGCCGCCCGGTCGAGCGCGCCCTGTGCGTCGAGCACCCGGTCGGAGAAGGCGGCGACGATCTCGGCCAATCCCTCGGTGCCCGGGGCGACCACGTCGCGGGCGACCCGGTCCGCGTCGATGATCACCGCGCCGAGCGCGGCCAGCCGGCTGGCCACCGCGCTCTTGCCGGACCCGATACCACCGGTCAACCCCACCATCAGCACCCGCCCAGTCAACCCGATCACTGGGTCGGTGCCAAACCGGACGCCAACCCAGACGGGCCGCGCGGTCGACGCGAGATGCGGGATGGCGGGGTGTCCGCGGCCGATGCGCGCCGTGCGCCAGGCGGTTGCCCGCGCGGTCGGCGGGAAGGCAAACATCCGCCGCAACACCGAGTCGATCAAGCCCAGCCCGGCGGGGCCGGCGGACGACGGGGTCGGGCGGAGATACGCGAGGGCCCCGCCCCCGGCGGCCCGGTGAGACCGGATCGCGGGGACGGGGCCCGTCGTCGTCAGCGACGGCTCCAGATCGACATGGCGTCAGACGCGCCGACCTGGAGGTGCCGTCGCAGGAGGGTCACTTGCCGCCGGCGAGCTTCTCCCGCAGCGCGGCGAGCGCCTCGTCGGTGGCCAGGGTGCCGGCCGGCTCCTCGGCCTGACGGCTCGGGGCCGCGGTCGAGGTGGTGGTGCCGCCGGCCGCAGCCGGAGCCGGGTGGGCGGCAGCCTCGGCGTCGGCGGCCCGGGAGGTCTGCACCTGCTTGGTGTGGGCCTCCCAGCGCTGGCGCGCCTCGGCGTACTGCTGCTCCCAGGTCTCGCGCTGCTTGTCGTAGCCCTCGAGCCACTCGCCCGTCTCCGGGTCGAAGCCCTCCGGGTAGATGTAGTTGCCCTGCTCGTCGTAGGTCGCGGCCATGCCGTAGAGGGTCGGGTCGAAGTGCTCCTCGCCCTCGACGAAGCCCTCGTTGGCCTGCTTGAGCGACAGCGAGATCCGGCGACGCTCCAGGTCGATGTCGATGACCTTGACCATGACCTCGGAGCCGACCTGGACGACCTGCTCCGGGATCTCCACGTGGCGCTCGGCCAGCTCGGAGATGTGGACCAGGCCCTCGATGCCGTCGTCCACCCGGACGAACGCGCCGAACGGCACCAGCTTGGTGACCTTACCCGGCACGATCTGCTGGATCGCGTGGGTACGGGCGAACTGACGCCACGGGTCCTCCTGGGTCGCCTTCAGCGACAGCGAGACCCGCTCGCGGTCCAGGTCGACGTCCAGGACCTCGACCTCGACCTCCTGGCCGACCTCGACGACCTCGGACGGGTGGTCGATGTGCTTCCAGGACAGCTCGGAGACGTGCACCAGACCGTCCACGCCGCCCAGGTCGACGAACGCGCCGAAGTTGACGATCGAGGAGACGACGCCCTTGCGGACCTGGCCCTTCTGCAGCTTGTTGAGGAACTCGGTGCGCACCTCGGACTGCGTCTGCTCCAGCCAGGCCCGGCGGGACAGAACCACGTTGTTGCGGTTCTTGTCCAGCTCGATGATCTTGGCCTCGAGCTCACGGCCGACGTACGGCTGCAGGTCGCGCACCCGCCGCATCTCGACGAGCGAGGCGGGCAGGAAGCCGCGCAGGCCGATGTCGAGGATGAGACCACCCTTGACGACCTCGATGACCGAGCCGCGGACGACCCCGTCCTCGTCCTTGATCTTCTCGATCGTGCCCCAGGCCCGCTCGTACTGCGCCCGCTTCTTCGAGAGGATCAGACGCCCCTCCTTGTCCTCCTTCTGGAGAACAAGGGCCTCGATGTGGTCGCCGACCGAAACCACCTCGGCCGGGTCCACGTCGTGCTTGATCGACAACTCGCGCGAGGGAATGACACCCTCGGTCTTGTAGCCGATGTCGAGCAGGACCTCGTCCCGATCGACCTTGACGACGGTGCCTTCGACAATGTCGCCGTCGTTGAAGTACTTGATGGTCTCGTCGATCGCGGCGAGGAAAGCCTCCTCGGAACCGAGATCGTCGTGGGTGACCTTGTTGGCGCTCGAGGGGGCCTCGATGCTGCTCGTCATGTGGGCGGTTGCTCCGGTCGGATGGGTTGTCACAGCAGGCGTGGCGTCGCGGTGACTCGTCCGCGCCAGCAGATCCGTCGCCGGGCACACCGAACGATCACCGTAGGAAGATCATTAGTGGCTCCGGTGACCGCACACCTGCTCCCTGCCGAGGCACACGATCCGCGAGCGCATCCTCTAGCCTACCCGGTGCATTACCACAGCGTGCAAGCCCTCCCCGGTCCTGACGACCTCGTCAGCTGCGAAAGCGGAGATTTCGCGCGGTAAGGTCCGGTAGCTGTCTCATCCGTCACATCGGCCCCACCCCACCCATGACGGCGACCCGCCGGGTTGAAGCTAGCGTGACTCCAATGAACGAGGACAGGGTGACCCGGCGCCGGGTGGGCGCCGCGGAGGTTCGCCAGGCCAACCGCGGCTGGTGGGACGCCGACGCCGACGAGTACCAGGCCGAGCACGGCGCGTTCCTGGGCGACGTGGACTTCGTCTGGTGCCCCGAGGGGCTGCGCGAGGCCGACGCCCGGCTGCTCGGCGAGGTGGCCGGGCGGCGGATCCTCGAACTCGGCTGCGGGGCGGCGGCCGCCGCCCGCTGGCTGGCCACCCAGGGGGCCCGGCCGGTCGCCCTGGACCTCTCCGCGGGCATGTTGCGGCACGCCGCGCAGACCGCCGCGCGCACCGGGGTACGCGTACCGCTGGTGCAGGCCGACGCGCTCGCGTTGCCGTTCGCCGACGCCGCCTTCGACACGGTCTGCACGGCGTTCGGCGCGATCCCGTTCGTGGCCGACTCGGCGGCGGTGATGCGGGAGGTGTCCCGGGTGCTGCGACCCGGCGGTCGCTGGGTCTTCTCGGTCACCCACCCGATGCGGTGGATCTTCCTCGACGACCCCGGTCCGGGCGGACTGGCCGCCGTGCATTCGTACTTCGACCGCTCCCCGTACGTCGAGCAGGACGAGCACGGGGTGGCCACGTACGTCGAGCAGCACCGCACCCTCGGCGACCGGATCCGGGAGCTGGTCGGCGCCGGGTTCCGCCTGCTGGACCTGGTGGAGCCGGAGTGGCCGGAGGGGTACGAGGGGATCTGGGGGCAGTGGAGCCCGCTGCGCGGCCGGCTCTTCCCCGGCACCGCGATCTTCGTCGCGGAGAAGCCGACCGCCGGGTAGCCGTCGTTTCCGCCCGGCGGCCCCGGGTACCCGGAGGGCATGGCCGAGAAGGAGTTCCGCGAAGGCGACCACGTCTCCTGGGCCGCCCACAGTGGCCGGGCGTACGGCGTGGTGAAGGAGAAGCTGGTCGACCGGACGCACGTCCGCGGGCACCCGGTGAACGCCTCGCCGGAGGACCCGCAGTACCGGATCCGCAACGACCACTCGGGCCGGGATGTCGCGCACCGACCGGAGGCGCTCCGCCGTGAGTCGAAGTGACGATGGGCGGGACACCTATCGGGAGTTCACCGAGGCGGTGAACATGAAACCCGGCGAACTCCAGAAGTGGCTGGAGACGGACGAGTCGAAGCATGTCGGCTGGCGGAAGAAGGGCAGCAGGGGCGGTGAGTCGGTCGGCCACGAGTCCGGCCGGAAGATCGTCGAGCTGCTGCGCCGCCGGCGCGACGAGCTCTCCGAGAGCGACTACCGGCACATGCGCAAGGTGGTCGGATACGTCCGGCGGCACATGGCGCAGCGACCGAGCGGCGACGTCCGCGCGACCCGGTGGCGGTACTCCCTGATGAACTGGGGGCACGACCCCGTCAAGGCCCCGCTGCCCCCGCCGGGCGGCCCGTCCCGCAAGGCCCTGGAACGGCACGGCGCCCCGCCCAGGGCACGCCGCGGCCCCGGCCGCTGACCCGGCCGGCCCCCAACCCGCCTCACTCCGCCGGCCCGACGCATCCTGTTGATCATGAGGTTGCCGGAGACGTGGATCTGGCAACCGCCGTCAACCTCATGATCAACCGCAGCGAGCAGCGACAGATTCCGCCCCGGGCTCCGGTCAGTGGTCGGCGCTGTTCCAGTCGCGGCCCTCGCCGACGGAGACCTCCAGCGGCACCGACAGCGGGTACGCCTCGCCCATCTCCTTGCGGACCAGGGCCTCCAGGGTGGCACGCTCGCCGGAGGCGACCTCGAAGACCAGCTCGTCGTGCACCTGGAGCAGCATCCGGGAGCGCAGCCCGGCCTCGCGCAGCGCGGTGTCGACGTGCAGCATGGCGACCTTGATGATGTCGGCCGCCGAGCCCTGGATCGGGGCGTTGAGCGCCATCCGCTCGGCCATCTCCCGGCGCTGCCGGTTGTCGCTGACCAGGTCGGGCAGGTAGCGGCGGCGGCCCAGGATGGTGGAGGTGTAGCCGTCCTGCCGAGCTCGGGCCACCACCTCCTGGAGGTAGTCGCGGACGCCGCCGAAGCCGGCGAAGTAGTTCTCCATCAGCCCGCGCGCCTCCTCGGCGCTGATCCCGAGCTGCTGGGAGAGGCCGAACGCGCTCAGCCCGTAGGCCAGGCCGTAGTTCATCGCCTTGATCTTGCGCCGCTGGTCGGCGGTGACCTGGTCCACCGGTACGCCGAAGACCGAGGAGGCGGTGGCCGCGTGGAAGTCGTGCCCGGAGTTGAACGCCTCGATGAGCGCGTCGTCCGACGACAGGTGCGCCATGATCCGCATCTCGATCTGGCTGTAGTCGGCGGTGAGCAGGCACTCGTAGCCCTGGCCGACGACGAAGGCCCGGCGGATCCGCCGCCCCTCCTCGGTGCGGATCGGGATGTTCTGCAGGTTGGGCTCGGTCGAGGAGAGCCGGCCGGTGGCCGCCACGGTCTGGTTGAACGTGGTGTGGATCCGGCCGTCGTCGGAGACGGACTTGAGCAGCCCGTCGACGGTCGACTTGAGCTTGGCGACGTCCCGGTGGCGCAGCAGGTGCGCCAGCACCGGGTGCGGCTGCTGGGCGTAGAGCCACTGGAGGGCGTCCGCGTCGGTGGTGTAGCCGGTCTTGATCTTCTTGGTCTTGGGCAGGCCCAGCTCGCCGAAGAGGATCTCCTGGAGCTGCTTGGGCGAGCCCAGGTTGAACTCCCGCCCGATCTCCGCGTACGCGCCCTGCGCGGCGGCCTTCACCTCGGCGGCGAAGTGCGCCTCCAGCTCGGACAGGTATTCGGTGTCGGCGGCGATGCCGGTGCGCTCCATGGTGGCGAGCACCCGCATGAGCGGCAGCTCCACGCCGGCCATCAGCCGGGCCGACTGCTCGCCGTCGCGGGACAGCTCGGCGTCGATCGCGTCAGCCAGGTCGAGGGTGGCCCGGGCCTGGAGCATGAGGTTCTGCTCGGCCTCGCCGTCGTTGCCCAGCCCTTCCAGGGTGAGCTGGCCGGTCTCCGGCGCGTCGACCCGCAGCTCCCGGTGCAGGTAGCGCAGCGCCAGGTCGGTCAGGTCGTACGAGCGCTGGTCGGGGCGGGCCAGGTAGGCGGCGATCTGGGTGTCGCGGGAGATGCCCTGCAGGTCCCAGCCGTGCGCGGCGAAGGCGAGCACGGCCGGCTTGCTGTCGTGCAGCACCTTGGGGCGGGCGGCGTCGGCCAGCCAGCCCGCGAGGGCCGTCTCGTCGGCCGGGTCGAGCGTGGCCGGGTCGAACCAGGCGGCCGCGCCGCCGTTGGTGGCCAGGGCCATCCCGGTCACCGAGGCGGTGTGCCGCCGGTTCGGGCCGGTGTCGAGCTTGACCGCCAGGCCCACCGGGGCGCCGGCCGGGGCGTGCGTCTCCAGCCAGCCGGCGAGGGCGCCCGGCTCGGCGAGCAGCTGCCCGGCCAGCTCGAAGCCCGCCTCGGCCTCCGGCTCGACGGCCTCCAGGTACTGGTAGAGCCGGTCGCGCAGGATGCGGAACTGGAGGGTGTCGAAGACCTGGTGCACGGCCTCCCGGTCCCAGCCCTGCCAGCGGGCGTCCTCCGGGCGCACCGGCAGCTCCAGGTCGGCGACCAGGCAGTTGATCTCGTAGTTGCGGATCACGTCGGCGAGCCGCTCGCGCAGGCTGTCGCCGGCCTTGCCCTTGATCTCGTCGGCCCGGGCCACCACGCCGTCGACCCCACCGTAGGTGTTGATCCACTTGGCGGCGGTCTTCGGGCCGACGCCCGGGACGCCGGGCAGGTTGTCGCTGCTCTCGCCGACCAGGGCGGCCAGGTCGCGGTAGCGGTCCGGGCCGACGCCGTACTTCGCCTCGACCGCGGCCGGGTCCATCCGGGCCAGGTCGGAGACGCCCTTGCGCGGGTAGAGCACGGTGATCTGGTCGCCGACCAGCTGGAACGCGTCCCGGTCGCCCGTGGTGATCAGCACCTCCATGCCCTGGTCGCGGGCCTGGCAGGCGAGGGTGGCGATGACGTCGTCCGCCTCGTATCCCTCCTTCTCCACCACCGGGACGCGCAGCGCGGCCAGCACCTCCTTGACCAGGCTGACCTGGCCCTTGAAGTCGGTCGGGGTCTCGCTGCGGCCGGCCTTGTACTCGGCGTATTTCTCCGTGCGGAAGGAACGGCGGGAGACGTCGAAGGCGACCACGATGTGGGTGGGCTGCTCGTCGCGGAGCACGTTGATCAGCATCGAGGTGAAGCCGTAGACGGCGTTGGTCGGCTGCCCCGTGGTGGTGGAGAAGTTCTCCACCGGCAGGGCGAAGAAGGCCCGGTATGCCAGGGAGTGTCCGTCGACGAGGAGCAGGCGCGGCGTCGTAGCTGTCACGGCAGCGACTCTAGTCCGTACCGCCGACAAGCCCGACCCGCGGCGCGGCCCGAACGGCCGCGATCCGCCGGACATCGGCGGCGATGCCCGGTCTGTCGGGGTCCGGTGCGGCGCCTGCCGCACCGGACCCGACGATCAGAGGACCTTGGCCAGGAACGCCTTCGTCCGGTCGTGCTTCGGGGCGGCGATCACCTCGCGCGGGTTGCCCTGCTCGACCACCACGCCGCCGTCCATGAAGACCAGCGAGTCGCCGACCTCCCGGGCGAAGCCGATCTCGTGGGTCACCACGATCATCGTCATGCCGTCACGGGCCAGGTCCTTCATCACGTCCAGGACCTCGCCGACCAACTCCGGGTCCAGCGCGCTGGTCGGCTCGTCGAAGAGCATCAGCTTCGGCTGCATGGCCAGCGCCCGGGCGATCGCCACCCGCTGCTGCTGCCCGCCGGAGAGCTGACCCGGGTACGCCCCGAGCTTGTCCCCCAGCCCGACCCGGTCCAGCAGCTGCGCCGCCCGGTCCCGGGCCTCGGCCTTCTTGGCCCGGCGCAGCAGCACCGGCGCCTCGACGACGTTCTGCAGCACGGTCATGTGCGGGAACAGGTTGAACCGCTGGAACACCATGCCGATCGCCCGGCGCTGCGCGGCCACCTCCTTGTCCCGCAGCTCGTGCAGCTTCCCGCCGCGCTCCCGGTAGCCGATCAGGTCGCCGTCCACCCAGATCCGGCCGGCGTTGATCTTCTCCAAGTGGTTGATGCAGCGCAGGAAGGTGGACTTGCCGGAGCCGGACGGCCCGAGCAGGCAGCACACCTCCCCGGCGCGGACCTCCAGGTCGATGCCCTTGAGCACTTCGAGGGGCCCGAACGACTTGTGCACCTGCTCGGCCCGGACCATCGGGCCCGGCTTCCCTTCCGCCGAACCCGCCTGCCGGGGAATGGCCATCTCAGTCATCGTTCCGCCGTCCCGCTCGTGGTGCCACCGCTCTCGGCGGTGATGTCACGCAGCCGCTGCCGGGCCCGCTCGCTGCGCCCGAAGCCCTTCGAGAAGTGCCGCTCCAGGTAGTACTGCCCGACCAGCAGGATGCTGGTCAGGAAGAGATACCAGAGGGTGGCGGCGACGTACATCGGAAAGGGCTGGAACGTCCGGGTGACGACCGCCTTGAGCTGGAAGAACAGCTCGGCGCTGACCGGCACGTAGGCGACCAGCGAGGTGTCCTTGAGCATCGCGATGGTCTCGTTGCCGGTCGGCGGGATGATCACCCGCATGGCCTGCGGCAGCACGATCCGGCGCAGGATCTGCGCCCGGCTCAGCCCGAGCGCCTGCGCTGCCTCGGTCTGCCCCTCGTCCACCGACTGGATCCCGGCCCGGACGATCTCCGCCATGTACGCGGCCTCGGACAGGCCGAGCGCCAGCACGCCGGCCACGAACCCGGTGAGGATGTCCACGGCGCTGAAGCCGAACAGCCGGGCCTCGAAGTCGTGGACCCCGAACAGCGCGCCGATCTGCCGGTCGAAGGGCAGGCCGAACTCCACCCGGGCCCAGAGGATGCCCAGGTTGCCGAAGAGGATGCCGAGCACCAGCCGGGGCACCGCCCGGAAGAACCAGGTGTAGACCCAGGAGACGCCGCGCAGGATCGGGTTCGGCGACAGCCGCATGATCGCGATGACGATGCCGAGCCCGATGCCGAGCACCATGGAGAACACGAGCAGCACGATGGTGCCGCGCAGCCCGGCGATGATCGGCGGCCGGAACATCTCGTCGACCATGAGCGACCAGTTGAACGCCTTGTTCGTCACCAGCAGGTGCACGAACATGGCGACCAGCACCCCGATCACCGCGATGGCGAGCCAGCGGCCGGGATGCCGCACGGGCACGGCGCGGATGGGTTCCGGCCGTGCCCGTTCGGGTGTTTCGATGTCGGACGACATGGTCAGCTGGCGGGGTTCAGTTCGGAGCTCGTGACGGCGCCGCCCTCGACGCCCCACTTCTCCAGCGCCGTCTTGTAGCTGCCGTCGGTGATGACCGCCTGGACGGCCTCCTTGAGCACCTCGGCGAAGGCCTGCTGGTCCTTCTTCACCGCGTAGCCGTACGGGGCCGACTCGTAGATGTCACCGAGCAGCTCCAGCTGGCCGCCGCTCTGCTTCACCGCGTACGCGCCGACCGGGGAGTCGGCGAGCATGGCGTCGTCCTTGCCGCTCACCACGGCGGCGGTGGCGTCGCTCTGCGCCTGGTACTGGTCGATGGTGATGGCCGGCTTGCCGGCGTCGGTGCACTTCTTCGACCGGGCGGTGATGTCGTCGACCTGCACGGTGCCGGTCTGCACGGCGATCTTCTTGCCGCACGCGTTCTCCGAGTCGACGCCGCCCGGGTTGCCCTTCTTGGTCGCCCACTGGGTGCCGGCGGAGAAGTAGCTGACCATGTTGACACTCTTCAGGCGCTCGGCGTTGATGGTGAACGACGAGACGCCGACCTCGTACTTGCCGGAGTCGACACCGGGCAGGATCGAGTCGAACGGTGCGGACTCGTACTCGGCCTTGAGGCCGAGCTTCTGGGCGACCGCGTTGAACAGTTCCACGTCGAAGCCGATGACGGTCTTGCCGTCGTTGTCGAGGAACTCCGCCGGGGCGTACGTGGAGTCGGTGCCCACCTTGATCACACCGTCCGCCTTGATCGCGTCCGGCACCTTGGCGGCGAGAGCGGAGTCCGCCGCCGCGGTCACCGACGGGCCGGCGCCCGGCTCGCCGGAATTCTCCTTCTCGCCGCAGGCGGCCAACGAAAGCAGCAGCACGGCCGCGCCGGCGGCCCCGACCGCCGCCCGCCGAGCACCAGAGGGGTTGAACATGGTTGTACTCCTTCTGTGGGGGTCGCCGATCAGGCCACGCCGAGGTATGCCTCTTTGACCGACGGGTCGTGCAGCAGTTCGGCACCGGTGCCGCTCTTGACGATCCGTCCGGTCTCCAACACGTACGCGCGATGCGCCCGGGCCAGCGCCTGCTGCGCGTTCTGCTCCACCAGCAGGATCGTCGTGCCCTGCTCGTTGATCTCGGTGATGATGTTGAAGATCTGCTGGATCAACATCGGTGCGAGACCCATCGAGGGCTCGTCGAGCAGCAGCAGCTTCGGTCGGCTCATCAGCGCCCGCCCGACGGCCAGCATCTGCTGCTCGCCGCCGGACAGGGTACCCCCGGCCTGCTTGCGCCGCTCCGCCAGCCGGGGGAAGAGCTCCATCACCCGGTTGAGGTCCTGTGCGACGCCCGCCCGGTCCCGCCGGGTGTACGCCCCCATGTCCAGGTTCTCCAGCACCGTCATGCCCGGGAAGATGCCGCGCCCCTCCGGGGCCTGGCACAGCCCGCGCCGCACCCGCAGGTCCGCCCGGAGCTTGGTGATGTCCTCGCCGTTGAACCGGATCCGCCCGGAGGCCACCGGCCGGATCCCAGAGATGGCCCGCATGGTGGTCGACTTGCCGGCCCCGTTGGCGCCGATCAGGGCGACGATCTCACCCTCGTCCACGGTGAGGCTGATGCCGTGCAGCGCCTGGATCCGCCCGTACAGCAGGCTCACATCGTCGATCTCAAGCAGCATCGTCCGGCACCCCCAGGTACGCCGCGATCACCCTCGGGTCGTCCCGCACCTCGGCGGGCAGACCCTCGGCGATCTTCTTTCCGAACTCCAGCACCACGATCCGGTCGGTGACCCCCATGACCAGGCGCATGTCGTGCTCGATGAGCAGCACGGTCACGCCGGTGTCCCGGATCTGCCGGATGAGCTGGAGCAGTTCCTCCTTCTCCGCCGGGTTGAAGCCGGCGGCCGGCTCGTCCAGGCAGAGCAGCACCGGTTCGGTGGCCAGCGCGCGGGCGATCTCCAGCCGCCGCTGCTCACCGTAGGAGAGGTTGCGGGCGAACTCGTGCATCCGCTTGCGGATGCCGACGAACTCCAGCAGGCGCTCGGCCTTCTCGCGACCCTCCCGCTCCTCCCGCCAGTGCCGCGGCAGCCGGAGCAGCGCGGAGATGACGCTGGTCTTGTGGTGCGCGTCGGCACCGACCTGGACGTTCTCCAGCGCGGTCATCTCGGGGAAGAGGCGGATGTTCTGGAACGTCCGCGCCATACCCATCTTGGTGATCTGGTGGCGCTTCTTCCCGCTGATCTTCTCGCCGCGGAACCGGATCTGCCCCTCGGTGGGCTGGTAGATGCCGGTCATCGCGTTGAAACAGGTGGTCTTGCCGGCGCCGTTCGGGCCGATCAGACCGAGAATCTCGCCCTTGTAGAGGGTGAAGTCCACCTGGTTCAGCGCGACCACACCGCCGAAGCGCAGCGTGACGTTGTCGACCTCCAGCAGCGGCTCCCGCGCGGGCACCGCCTCCACCGCGGGTGCGGCGGCCTGCGCCGGGACGGCCGGCGTCTGCTCGACGTCACTCACCGACGATCACCTCCTTGCGGCGGTCCTTGAACTCCGCCGCCCGTCGTCGGTTCGGGATGAGGCCCTGCGGCCGGAAGATCATCATCACCACGAGCACCAGGCCGAAGAAGAGGAACCGGTACTCGTAGAGCTCCAGGCCGAACAGCTCGATGCCGCGGAACCGCTCGATCATGTACGCCACCAGGCCACCGCCGACGATGGCGCCGACGATGTTGCCGGAGCCACCGAAGATGACCGCGGCCAGGATGATGATCGAGTTCAGCAGCTCGAAGTTCTGCGAGTTGACGAAGTTCTGCTTGCCCGCGAAGAGCGCGCCGGCCAGGCCGGCGATCGCCGCGCCCGACGCGAACGCCCAGAGCTTGAACTTGAACGTCGGCACCCCCATCAGCTGGGCGGCGTCCTCGTCCTCCCGGATGGAGATCCACGCCCGGCCCACCCGGCTGTGGGTGAGGTTCCGCACCCCGATCACCACCAGGATGATCAGCGTGAGCACCAGCCAGTAGTACGGCCTGGCGTCGAGCACGCCGAAGAACGGCTTGCCGTCGGCGTACTTGCCCGGCGGGTGCGGGATCTGGTTGAAGCCCCGCTGCCCCTTGAGGAAGTCGGAGCTGACCGCCGCGATCCGGATCATCTCGGCGAAGCCGAGCGTCACCAGGGCCAGGTAGTCGCCGCGCAGCCGCAGCGTCGGCGTGCCCAGCATGACACCCGAGACCATGGTCAGCGCGATCGCCACCGGCACCACCAGCAGCCACGGCCAGAGCGTCTTGATGTTGCTGCTCGGCGAGGTCAGCACCGCCACGGTGTACGCGCCGACGGCGAAGAAGCCGAAGTAGCCGAGGTCCAGCAGGCCGGCGAAGCCGACCACGATGTTGAGCCCGACGGCCATCAGCACGTAGATCGAGACGGTGAACATCACCTGGGTGAAGTTCGCGCCCGGGGTCGGGATCGGCCCGAGGTACTGGTAGAACTCCTTGTTCGGCAACGCGTAGAAGAACACGATGACCGCCGCCAGCACCGCCCAGCGCACCCACCGCGGCGCGTCGCGCCACCGCTGCGCGATCGCCTCGCGGCCGTGGCGCAGCCGGTCCATTGCCGCGTCCCGTTGCTCCGGGTTCGGCGGATTAACGGTCGTCGTCATGCCCGTGCCCTCCCCAGCGATTCGCCCAGCAGACCAGTCGGCCGGAACATCAGCAGCACCACCAGCACGGCGAACGCCGCGAAGTCCTTCCACTGGGAGCCGAACAGACCCGAGGCGTAGTTCTCCACCACGCCCAGCAGCAGGCCGCCGACCAGCGCGCCGCGCAGGTTGCCGATGCCACCGAGCACCGCGGCGGTGAACGCCTTGAGGCCCAGCAGGAAGCCGACGCTGTAGGTCAGCGTGCCGATCTTCACGTCGTAGAGCAGGCCGGCCACGCCGGCCATCGACCCGCCGGCGATGAAGACCAGCATGATGATGCGGTCCTTGTTCACGCCCATCAGCGCGGCGGTGTTGGCGTCCTGGGCCACCGCCCGGACGCCGCGGCCGAGCCGGCTGCGGTTGATGAACAGGTCCAGCGCGACCATCATCACCAGCGCGGCACCGACGGTGAGCAGCTGCACCGCGTCGATGGGCACCCCGGCGATCTCGAACAACGGCTTGGTGTTGACCAGCCCGGGCGCGCCCTGCGGGAGCCGGCGGGTGTAGACGCCGAACGCCTCCGAGATCGCGATCGAGGCGCCGATAGCCGTGATGAGGAAGGCCAGCGGCGGAGCGTTCCGCTTACGCAACGGGCGGTACGCCACCCGCTCGATCACGGTCGCCGTGCCCGCCGAGGCGATGGCCGCGGCGATCACCGCCACGAGCAGATAGAACATGATCGAGCCGACCCCGCTGACCTGTGAGTTCTGGTCGAGGCCGAAGCCGTTCCAGGTCCACAGTGCGGCGAACGCGCCGGCGATGAAGACCTCGGAGTGGGCGAAGTTGATGAGTCTCAGCACGCCGTAGACCAGCGTGTAGCCGAGCGCGACCAGGGCGTAGATGGCGCCCTGTGTCAGGCCGGTCGTGGTGAGTTCCCCGAAATTGGAGAACAGTCCGTCGAAGTTCAAGGGAGGGACGCTCCATCAGGTGTGGCGAAAAAAACGGGGTGGGGGGGGGGGGGGCGGCGCCCCCCCCCCCCCCCCCCCCACCAAAAAAAACACAAAACCCCCCCCCCCCCCCCGGGGGGGTTTATGGGTTGGGGGCCGCAAGAGCC
>NZ_JBIAFE010000042.1:0-42868 GCF_042869115.1 Micromonospora sp. NPDC007230
CTCACCAGACGCGTCGCCGACGAAACCACCCCAACCTGGCGAGACATCTGAAGGCAGCATCACTCGCAAAATACGTGAATCAGACGCCCTCTCAGGCGAACACTCGCCGCAGCAGCGTCTTCCGGAGCACGGCGTCTACCGCCAACTCCACCGACTGCTGCGGGTCGGTCACCCTGAGCCGCTCCAACAGCTCGCACGGCGAATTCAAGCGTGGGCCCTTGAAGTAGCCGTACTCGTCGATGACCTCCCCGTCGCCGCACTCAGCAAACGCGATGGTCGCCGCGATGCTCAGCACCTGGGATGCCGCGGTGCGGCGTGAGGTCACCCAGGCGAACATCCCGGTCTCCGGATCCTCGCCACGGGGTACGAACTCGTTCACTTTGAGGAACGCCGCCGCACCCAGGTCGGGGATCTCGAACACCGCATCCGACTCACCGGGCGGGGCCGGGTTGAGGGGGTCGATGACGATGTCGAGCACCCGGTCAGCGACCGGTCCGCTGGCGCCACCCCACATCCGTTCCCTCGTCGCCTCATGTGCCTCGACGACGAAGCACGCGCCGGGTAGGTCGAGCAGGCCACCGAACCGGTCCTGGGTTAACTCGAGAGCAGCCCGGAGAGTGAAGGCCCGGTTGACCCGACTATTCCATTCGACAGCCATGACCGCACCCTAACGAGGCCGGAAGTGAGCTCTTACCCGCGCGATCACGAACGGCGGACGTGCGCGCCTGACAGCCAGGCGCGGCCAGGCGCGCACATCCGATCGGCCAGCAGCAGCTCGACGTGGTCCCGCGGCAGAGGCAGGATTCCTAGGTCGGGAGCAGGTGGCGCGCTGGTGGAACAACGGCTGGGGCCGGCTGACCCGGCGCGACGTATGGCTCGCCCGCGAGGTCCGGTGGCATGTTGTCGCCAGGGCAGGCGACTCCGAGACAGGGTGCTCCGCTGGGAGTTCGACACCGAGGACGAAGCCCGGCAGATGGTGAAGCGGCTCGTGCAAGCCGATGGCGGCCAGTGGCGCGAGATGAGTAGGCCCGGCGAAGATTGAAGTGGCAGCGCTCGCGGATGTTCGCGCCGCAATTGGGGGAACGATGAGGCCGTGGTGGTCGTGGACCGGACGTGAGGGGACCGTTCGGACGTGGTCCGGCTTGCCGGTTCCTGCCGCGATCAGGGTGGTGTCGGAGCGGGAACTGCGGGCCCTTGTCGATGCTGCCGAACGTGACCGGCTCGGATGGGATCCAAACGACATTGTTCCGGACGAGAAGGACATGTACCTCCTTCTTCCGTACTCCTATGAAGAGCGTCCAGTCCGGCTTTGGAAGTGCCGGGTACTCGCCTTTGCCAACGGTTTAGCGGTGGAGGTCGGCAAAGGGAAGAAGATCCTGTACGGCCGGCTTGACGTGAGTCTCGCCGCTTTTCGGCGACTACCTCCCGCCCCACGAAAGGTGGAGCGGCAACTGTTGCACTGGTTGGCGTGGAAAGCAGCGACGGTGTCATGGAAGGAGACCAGCTCGTCTGATCGTGGATGAGGGGGTGCCTGGTCGCCCCGCCGCGGAGCGACGCTGGACCCAGCCACCGACCTAGGTCACCGCGGCTTGCCCCCTCACGCAATGGTCCTCATCGCCGACAGACGTCGGCCCGCACATGCGTCCCGCCCCCCGGAGGCAGCTCGACGGACCACACACGCCACCCGCCGTCGTCGCGCACAGTCGGGAATGTCTACACCGCACCTGACGGCACCCAGCACCGGCCGTCCATGTGGCTGTCGCTCACCCTCGACTCCTACGGCCGGATGCTGCCCGACGGGACACCGGTCGACCCCGACTCCTACGACTACCGTCGCGCGGCCCGGGACGCGATGCACTTCGCCGGCTGCTCGATCGGTGTCGGCAGAACCTACGGCGGCGCGTCGGCTGGTACGTCCAGTACGCCAACTGCGTCGAGCCCCAACGCGCCTCGCCCCACACGCCCACTTCGCCATCCGAGGCACCATCCCCGGGCCGTGCTGCGGATGCCCACCCCTGTCGCCCGCAAGGAGTTGGACATCGGCGAAGGCGTCCCGGTCCTCGTGGTCTTCCACGCCGACGGGTCCCGCGAGCTGCACCCCGCCGACCGCATCCGGGTCGACCGCTGACCTACGCATTACAAGTCGGTACCACAGCGCTGGTCCGCCGCCTGGTCCTTCTGCTCATGTTGATGCCCCGCGTCCGCGATCGTCCGCTGCTGCTCGCCGGGTTGGCTGCTCGCTTGGCTGATCAGCCAGTTCCGGGTGCCCAATGCTGCTCGTCGTCGATCTTTGCCGGCGTCTCGTGGCCTCGTGGGCCCAGGGCCGCCATCACTGACCGCTCTGGCGGGGCTCCTCTACCCTGCCGTCATGTCGATGGATGGAGTGCCAGTGACCGGCGCGTCCGACTGGATGGCCTTCCGGCTTCCCGTCCGGCGGGTCTTTGTCATGATGTTCCTCGTCGCCTCTGCTTCGTGGCTGGTCGTCCGGGCCGCGCTCGCGTTGATCCTTTGGGAGCCTCCGCACCATCCGCTCCTAGCCCTTGTGGGCGGCCTCATTTACGCCATCATCTTCAGCGGCGGCTGGGTCGTCGTTCATCGGGGACGGTGGACGTGGATTCGGATATCAAGCGCCGCCGTCGAACTGGCCCGGAGCGGCCGACCGGTCGTTCTCTCGTGGGAGGCGATCGAGTCAGCAACGATCCGGCGGTCTGGTCCGTTCGCGGTCCTTCAGGTGGCCCTGCGGCCGGATGCGGTGGCACCTCCCGCTCCCGCACAGCGTCCCCGCCAACGGCGCGGCCGCCGCATCTACACCGTCGACGTCGGTCTGATGCAGCCCGGCGTCCAGGCCTTGCGGGCCGAGTTGGCGCGTCACCTGCCGCAGGGCGTTGCATAACGCCAACTCTTGGAGCAGCACCGCGTTCCGCACTGTTCCGGATCTTGCGATGCGGCCTGACTACTCACTTACAAGAGGAAGATGCCGCTGGCGCGGCACGCCGGCCGTCTGGAAGTAGCCCAGACTGGTCCATCTCACTCGCGCCTGAGACTACTTCCGTCTGAGTTCTGGGCGCTCTGTCCGGCGGGGTCCGTCGACGTCCCTGGCCTCGGGCCACCGTCCCGGCCCGCCGGACAACGACGATGCCGCTGGACGAGCTACGCAGCCTGCCGATGCACGAGCACTGCGACAGCGACACCACCGACGAACTGTGGCGGCAGCCGGCCCACCACGCTCACGACGGGGATCCGCCTGGGTCATCGGCGCGATCGGCGTGGCCCTGCCCGCACTGACACACCTCGCAGCGAAAATCAGCCGCGGCCACGCCCGGCACGCCGACGACGTCGACTCCGCGAGCCTGTCGGATCACACGGTGTGCAACAGCCGGAAACGCTGGGCCAGCACCAGGGTGTCATCGTCGACGGTGAAGCCGGGGTCACCCAGCTCCGCGCGCACCTCCTCGCTCTGCCAGAACGCCTCGTGCCCGGCCCGCCATTGCGCCACAGACTCATCTCCTTCGCCCTCGTCGAGGGCGTGTTGCAGATCGACATCGGCGAGCCGGACCACACGCACCTCGGTCAGCTCGATCACCGCGACGCGCCGGCCCTCCGAGTCCACCACCGCCGATCGCTGGCCGACCTGAGGCAGCGGCTCGTTCGCGCACTCGTATCCGAGCACAAGGCTGGAGGTCGAGGACTTCGCGCCGGACAGGATGGCGGCCACCAGCTTGTCTCGCAGCGGCCCGGGGAACGCGAACTCCGCCAGGGGAAGATCATCGAGATTCATGCGGGAAGGGTAAGTGAAGCGGCGAGCCGCCGCTGACTGATATCTCGCTTGCAAGAGGAACATGCCGCTGGCGCGCCACCCCGGCTGCCTGGAGGTGGCCGATCCCTGCCCATCTCGCACGCGCCTGCGCTACTTCCGTCTGAGTTCTAGGCGGCACCCCCCGTACGCGGCGAGGGCCCAATCCTACTTCGCCGATGGCGGCGGGAGTGTTCGCGGAGGACCGCACATCTCTGGCGGCAGGTCAGGAAATGACACCCAGATCGACCGCTGCTGCGACCGGTCCCGCGGGAAGTCGGCTCCCGACGTCGCTCCCATCCAGGTCCACCAACTCCCCCAGGTCGAGTCGGGTGTGGACGATGTGCCGTACCGGTGGATCGAGGTCGAAAGCCGGAGTCGCCTTGCGTCGCCGGGATCGCAGGGCGCGGTCGCGGAGCCGGATGGCGGCAGGCGGGGCGACAGCTCGATGGCCGCGGGTAGCTGCGGGCGTTACGGAACCTAGCGGTGGAATCGATGCCAACGGGCGCACTACGCGGCAGATCAGCTCGTCATCGTGTGGCCGTCAGTCCTGGATCTCCATGTCCACGATGAGCCGCCAGTGAAGCGGTAGACGTGCGTCACCACTTGATCGACGACCACAGCGCCCTGCAAGGTACGCATCACCTGGTGCACGGTGACGCTGACCCGACCGTCGTCCTCGGTATGGAATGCCGTGGGCACTACGACGGGGGCGGTCGCTGCCCACTGGCGCCTGCTCCGCCGGCCGTCATGGAATGAGGGGCACGGGGCGGGCCGGACGAATTGGTGGGCCGCGACGCCGATCTCGGCGTCGCGGCCCGCCTTTCCTCACGGTCCCTTCACCGCGGCTCGACCATGGTCAAGCCGCGGATCACGGCCTACTTCCCGTTGTTCGGCACCGGGTGCATGACGGTCAGCGTCATGCTGTTGTTCTTGTAGGACACTCGGAACAGGTAACCGCCCACGTTCAGGGCCCGGTTCTCGGGCAGCGCGTGGAAGGCGCCCTTGATCGAGCTGCCGCTCATGATGGTGAACACGGTGCCGGGGGTCAGCTTGCCCCGCACGTCCAGGTCCAGCTCGCCGTCCAGCACCAGCTGGCCCGCTGCCCGGACGCTTGTGTAGTCCTGGTCGCCGGAGATCGTGACGGCGACGCGACCCTGCCTGCCGAGGGTCACGTTCCCGCCGACGTTGAGGACGTTGCCCGCGGAGGTGCCGGTGAGCTGCGCGGCTTCGTCGGACGCGAGCCCGGGCCGCAGCACGCCGCTGGTGACGGTCACGCTGTCGCCCACGCTGCCACTGCCGCCGAGCGTGCCGCCCTTGACGTCGATCGAGCTTGCGTGCGAGCCGGTGATCGAAAGCTTGCCGCCTTCAACCGTCGTGCCGCCCTCGTAGGTGGCGTTGCCCGTCATGATCAGCGTCCCGGGGCCTTGCTTGGTCAGAGAAGCCGTGTAGAGGTTGTTGTCGATGTTGTTCTGAATGTAGGCGGCGCGCTCGTCCATCCATTCCTTGCGCCACTTGACGGCGTCCTCATAGGTGATCTTGTCGTACAACTCGGGATGGCCGTTAGTGATAGCTTGGATGTGAGGATCACCCAAAATGCCCTGAAGCATGAAGGCCTGTTCGTCAAGCGTGCCGTCCGGGTTCAGCACGTTGGGGCTGAATTCACCGGCGTAGGCAATGCCTTGCTTCTTGTAGCCGGCCAGCCACTCCAGATCTTCCCTTTCCCTTTCCTTGATCGCGATCTGGCTGATGTCGTTCGACCAGACGTCCAAGGGCGCTTTATCCATGTTGTAGGTCATGGGGCTCAGGAGCTGGCCGGGGCCGTACATGCCCTTGGCCAGATCGGGAATCCCCCAGCCCCAGCGTTCGTCCGGAAGACCGTCGGGGGCGGTCCAGGCGATGGATGCCCCGGAGGGGGAGGTTTGCCCGGTGCCGAGGAATCTCACGCCGTCGGACATCTTGTTGTTCGCCGTGGTGAACATCAGCTCACGCACCTGCTTGGCGTCCATGTTCGGATAGCGGGAGAGCAGAACCCCCATCACCGCTGTCGCAACGGGCGTTGCCGGTGACGTGCCGCTTGAGTTTGAGTAGTTAGTGTCACCACCGCTGCTCGTGGTCCGAACGTTGCTTGAAGGGGTAGACACGTTCCACCATTTGGCGAGCCCCGCCTCGTTATACCCGAAGTGCTTTGTGTATTCGGGATTGGTCGCAGTGGGCGGTTGCACCCCGCCGACGGCTATCCACTGCTTTTCCGCCAAGGGATTGAAGAGGGGATACGCCGGGCGAAAATACGGGTTGCTCCAGTCGTTGTTGCCGGCCGACCTTGCGTTGACGGTACCGCTATCCTTGATGGCATCCCAGATGGCGTCCATAAAGGAACGTCCGGGGTGGTTCGGATTGTATTGAATGCCGCCTTCCGAATAGCTTTTCTTGAAGAAGAAATACTGGTACTCCAGATCCTTCAGGTGTTCGTTGGGGATAATGGTCGCCATTGCCGTGGCGCTGGCGCTGTCTTTGCCAGGAAGTTGGTAAGCGTTGGCGCGGTTGCCGTTGACTCCAAGGTCGTTTCCTAAGCCGTCATAGCGGGCTCTGTCGAGAGTTTGGACATAAGAGCCCCAACTGCTGTTGATGACCTGGGCGCCTGCGTCGACCAGGGCCTTATTGGCTGTATACCAGTACACGTAATCGTGGAAGGGGCCGTGGGACTGGCTATCGGAGCCGCCGGTCTTGGCAACATACATCTTCGATCCGAAGGCGATGCCGTGCTGGTCTGTACCATCGCGCATGCCGGAGGTGACGCCAAGCATACCGGTCCCGTGCGAGTAGTCACTTGTTCTCGCCTGATCACCGGCCACAGTGAACCACTCGCCCGCAGTAAAAGGGTTCGTCGGGGTCGCGCCACGATACCCGTAGCCGGACGTGCCGTAGACACCCTCCCCTGTCACCGATTCGATCCGCTCGGTCTGAAATGCTTCGTGTGTAGGCCTGTAGCCCGAATCCATCATGCCCAGCGTGACGCCCTGCCCGCAGTACCCCAAGGCGTAGGCGGTGGACGCGTTTACCGCGGCGAGCTGCCATGGGGAATTGACTGCTGTGCCAGGAGTAGAAGGATTATGGCCGGTATAATAACCATATTCCGGCGTTTCCCAACTGGCTTTAGCGGCATCTAGTTCCCCTGGACTCGTGGCGACAAAGCCGGGGTCTTCCGGATACGACCACTGCGCGCAGTCTTCCGGGTGCGACCACTGCGCGCTGGCCGGGCGTTCGTCGGCCCCCGGCCCGGCCAGGGCGCCGGTCGCCGGCAGGCCGGCGGCTACGACCGCCAAGGCCAGCACCGAGCCGCGCCCAGCAAGCTTCCCTCTTCGCATCTGCGTGCTCCTCCTCCCCACACCACCCGTCGACCAGCGGCTCGAGGTCCCTCGTCGGCATGGACACGGGCCAGTCGCCACAACGGTCGAACCGAACCTACGGACCGACGTGCGGCAGGTCATCGGGCACCTGTGGAAGATGGCCGCCGTCGGCTCCTACGACTGTCGCACGTCGCCGCCGGCGCTGGACCGCGAGCCGACCCGATTCGCGTTTGCGACGACCGGATCGTCGATTCAGGAGCGATCGGTCATTGACAGAACACAGAACGAGCCTTTAGTCAGCTCGTCTCGTTGCCCTCGTAGGCGGTGGGCCATGCGCGGTACGGGTTGTAGCCAGGTTGCCTGGTGGGCGCGATGTACCTCGTGCACTCAGCGCAACGCTGTCCGCATGCGGGTGGTGGCGTCCGAAGCCCGGGAGCGGTTCATCGCAGCGCGGGTGCTGGCGCGCCGCGGTCGGCGTCGGGTCACCACTCGGGGACGAGCGGGGTGTCCGGTTCGTGCTGCCGCCAGGCTTGGGTGAGGCGGGCGAGGCGGGCGGGGGCGGCGATGCCGCGCACGGTTGCGATCTTGCCGCCTGTGATGTCGAACGTTACGGCGCCGATGACCTGGTCGCCGAGCGTGAAGAGGATGGCGGCGGCGCCGTTGACGAGCGCGTAGTGGATGGCGGGTGTGCCGCCGGCGAGTCGCCGTTTCGCGGGTGTGGGTTTGAAGCCGGCTCGCACGATGGCGGCGATGCGCTGCGGATTGTCGTACCGCAGCAAGGTCTGGGCCAGGCCGGCGCCGTCGGAGATCGCGGTAGCGTCGTCGGTGAGCAGCGCGACTAGGCGTTCGGTGCGGCCCGAGGAGGCAGCGGCGAGGAATTCCTCGACGATCCTGCGGGCGGATGCCGGGTCGACTTCGCCGCCGCCGCGGCGGCGGGCGGCGGTGATGCGGTGCCGGGCCCGGTGGAGGTGCTGCTGGCTTGCGGATTCGGTGATGTCGAGGATCTCGGCGATCTCGGCGTGGCTGTAGGTGAACGCTTCGCGCAGGACGTAGACGGCCCGCTCGAGGGGTGACAGGCGCTCCATGAGAGTCAGCACGGCCAGGGAGACTGATTCGCGCTGCTCGAAAGTGTCGGCCGGGCCGAGCATCGGGTCGCCGGCGAGGAGCGGTTCGGGCAGCCAGGCGCCGACGGTGCGTTCGCGGCGGGCTTGCGCCGAGCGGAGCCGGTCGAGGCACAGGTTGGTGACGACCTTGGTCAGCCATGCTTCCGGCACCTTGATCCGCTGCCGGTCGACGGCCTGCCAGTGCAGGAACGCATCCTGCACGGCGTCTTCGGCGTCGGCGGCGGAGCCCAGCAGCCGGTACGCCAGCGAGGCCAGCCGGTTCCGGCTGGCCTCGAACCGGCTGGTGTCGAAGCGATCAGTGGCGGTGCTGTCCACGCGGATCACCCTAGGCGGTTACGCCGACCGCCTTCGTGGCGGACGCATTCGGCGCGGCGGCCAGGCGGTGCTTGCGCTTGGGCAGGCCGAAGGTCGGGTGCGAGGTGGCCCACAGCGACATCTTGAGGATGCCCGACTTGATCCGCGCGGCCGTCCGGCCGCCCACGTACTTCGGCTTTGCTTGCGCTTCGTCGTCAACCAGCTGCAGGATCCCGTCCCGCCGCCCGAGACTGATGTGGTTGCCCGGGTAGACCAACTTCGTGTTCGCGATCTTGCGGCCGGTCAGGCGTCCCACGATCGCCTCGATGGCCTGCTGGCCGGTGAAACCGGCCGAAGCGCAGGACATCGGCAGCGGCCGGCCGTTGTCGCCGATGGCGTAGGCGCTGTCGCCGGCGGCGTAGACGTTCGGGTGCGAGACCGACCGCATGGTGCGATCGACGACGATCCGACCGTTCTCGGTGACCTCCAGCCCGCTGACGGCGGCGATGGGGTCGACCGCGAACCCGGCCGTCCACACGGTGGCGTCGGACGCCAGGGCGGTGCCGTCGGCGCACAGCACCCGTGAAGCTTCGACGGCTTCGACCTTCGTGTGCTCTAGGACGGTGATGCCCAGCCGGGCGCAGGCCTGGCGCAGGTGGCTGCGGGCTCCGGCGGAGAGCCGGGCGGCCAGTTCGCCGCGGGCGACCAGCGTCACCGACAGGCCGGGCCGGGCTTCTGCGATCTCGGTGGCGGTCTCGATGCCGGTCAACCCGTCGCCGACGACCAGCACTCTCCCGCCTTCGCCTCGCCTGCCCAGGCTGTCCAGGCGCTCGCGCAGGCGCAGCGCCGAGGGCCGGGCGGCGATGTCGAAGGCGTGCTCGGCCACGCCGGGGACGCCGCGGTCGTCGCCGTGGCTGCCGAGCGCGTAGAGAAGCGTGCCGTAGCCGAGCTCGCCGCCGCCGTCGGCGTCGGCCACGGCGACGACCTGGCGCTCGGGGTCGACGGCGGTGACACGGGCCAGGCGCAGCCGTATCCCCGTGCCCGCGAACACATCGGCGAGTTTCGGTGCCTTGATCTCGTGGCCGGCCGCGAGCTCGTGCAGCCGCAGCCGCTGGACGAAGTCCGGCTCGGCGTTGACCACGGTGATCTCGGTGTCCGCCGGGGACAGCCGGCGGGCCAGGTTCCCGGCCACGTGGGCCCCGGCATAGCCGGCGCCGAGGACGACGATGCGGTGCTTCATGTGGTGCTCCTGTCTGTTCGCTTGCTCTCGGTGAGTTGAGCGGAACGGCGCCCCGATTGCTGACAGGAACTGCATGTGGCACGGGTCACAGGTCGGCAGGAGCGCCGCCCAACGATGCTCGCGACGCCGAGGCGGCGCAGATGCAGGCCGAGCTGAACGGGGTGATCTGATGCCGATCACCGTCGATATCGACGTCATGCTCGCCAAGCGGAAGATGTCCGTGGGCAACGGCTCCGGCGGCGTACTGAGCAGCGCACGCGACCTGGCCAACTGGCTCATCGCCCAGAACGACCAGGGCCGCGGCGTGGACGAGACGCCGGTCGTCTCATCGGCCGCCATCGCCGAAATGCGCCGCCCGTCGGCGGAGAGCTCCTACGCCGTCGGCTGGTATGTCGAAACGACCCCCTCGGGTGCACCCCTGGTCGAACACACCGGCGGCCTGATCACCATCACCGCATACCAGGCGCTGCTCCCGGCGACCGGGTACGGCGTCGTTGTCGCGGCGAACAGCGGCAGCCAGCACGGTGACGCGGCAGACCTCGGCGCGCAGCTCATCGACCTGATCGAGGGCCGACCGGTGCCAACGCAGCCGTCGCCGACGCCGCTTGTCGTGACCGATCTCGTACTCCTCCTGCTCGCCGTCGGCGTCGTGGTCCTGGCTGCCGGCGTTCGCGCCGGTGGGCCGACCGCCGCCGGCCCGGCCCGGCCGCCCTACGCGCAACCGGAACTGGTACGCCGCCGCGACATCCTCCCCTTGGCCCGGCGGCTGCGCACCGACAACGTCCACCCATGGTTCAACGCCGACACGAACCGGCACTACGTCGACCACCCGCAGCACCGGGCCGCGATCGGCGAGCCAGCCGAATACCAGCGGCTATGGCAAGCGTTGACGTCTCCGCTCACTGGCCCCGACCAACGGCACGCTTCCTGGGCCCATTGGCAGCAGGGGGCTCGCAAGGGCGGCGGCGCAGGAGGGATTTCGAACGGCCGTCTCGGCCGGCGCCGCGGCTGGGTCAGCCTGGCTTGACCGCCAGCGTCGCAAAATAGTTCGACATGTATTGGGCGGATGCGTTGGATTGGTCCGGTGCTTCTGCGAAGCCGGTGAGGACGAACCCCGCGGCGAGTTGCCCGCCGATCTGCTCGGTGAGGGTGTGACTATATTCAAGAGGCGCATCCGCGCCGAACTTCGTGGCGCGTTCCTCGGCGGAGTACTGCGTGACATCGCTGTAGGGCAGCTTGTGCACGACGACCAGCTCGCCGCGCTCGTCGAGGGCCTCGTGGTCGAACAAGTACACATCAGGGTTGAGGAAGCCCACGAGCAGAGTTCCGCCCGGTCGCAGGACGCGGAAGCACTCACGCCACACCGGTGCCAAGTCGGGTACAAATAAGTTCGAGACCGGGTGGAACACAACATCGAATGCCGCGTCGCCGAAGGCGCTGAGGTCGCGCATGTCACCCAGGACGGTGCGCAGCTCGAGTCCGTCGCGCGCCGCCACCATCTGGTCCTGACCGAGCTGGCGGGGCGAGTTGTCGAACACGGTGACCCGCGCCCCTGCGGCGGCGAGGATCGGACCCTGCTGGCCACCGCCGGAGGCCAGGCACAACACGTCCTTGCCGGTCAGGTCCGTCGGCAGCCAGGAGCGGTCGACTGGCTCACGCCCCATGAGAACAATCGACCAGTCGCCCATACGGGCGCGCTCGACATCCTCAGCACTCACCGGCCTCGACCACTCGTTGCCCTCCTGGACATACTTGTCCCAGGCTGCCCGATTATGGGCACCGGGGTCGACGACAATGTCCGGCACGTTTAACTCCCTGCTACAGCC
Source organism: Micromonospora sp. NPDC007230 (assembly GCF_042869115.1). Lineage (NCBI taxonomy): Bacteria > Bacillati > Actinomycetota > Actinomycetes > Micromonosporales > Micromonosporaceae > Micromonospora > Micromonospora sp. NPDC007230. The sequence continues at coordinate 11,628 of NZ_JBIAFE010000042.1, forward strand.
AAGCGGACACCAGCGGTACTGACAGTTCGGTGCCGCTAGCCAACACGATCACAGGTGCGGGCTCAACGAAATTAGCGGGCGTCGAGGCCTCGCTGTCGGCCGCGGCGCCCAGGCCCTGCACCGCGCCACCTCGCCGAAGTTCTCTGGCTTGCTGGAGTCACTACGGAGCCACGCTTGACCTGGTCCAAATGCTCGACTGGCTACGCGCTGTCCCCGACCGACAAGATCCGCGAGACAGAACCTGCGCCGACAGGCCAGCGTGGTCGCCATCCTGCGTGACAGGCTCGCGCGGCACCGGGTCCAGGCCGGAGGTGGACGCGAGCCGACGCTTACCCTCTTTGACTATGATCTCGACCGTGTGGCGGCTGCTCACCCGCCAGATCGATACCAACCTGGCGCAGGACGACGCCGTGCTGCGCGAGGCGTGCATGGAGGCGCGGTACGGCACCGACATCGGGCCGGCCCGTAAGGCTTTGGCCGCCACCCGGGGTGACTACGACCGTCGGGCGCGGTACGTCCGCGTGCTGGCCGAATCGACCGCTGGTGGGCTGGGATCCCGAGTCGACCGTACGACCGGCCGGGTCGACACCGAGGCCGCCTGGACCGACCGCTGGGCGGCGGGCTCGCCCACCAATCCGGATGCTCAGCTCGTACGTGCTCGGTCCCTGATGGCACGAGCCTGGGAGGTGCGCGGCGGGGACTGGGCCGCCACCGTCCGTCCAGAGCAGTGGGCTGAGTTCAACCGCCTGCTGCACCTGGCCGGACAGGTGAACGACCTGGCAATGCGGCTCGCACCCGAGGACCCCACGCCGTGGGCGAACCGGCTGGACCTCATGATCGACCAGAGCGCGCCACGGGAGGACGTCGAGGAGACGTGGCGTGAGCTGACCCGGCGGGACCCCTGGCATCGGGAGGGGCACATCCAAAAGCTGACCTACCACTGCAGGAAGTGGAGCGGCTCGCACGAGGCGATGTTCGGCTTCGCCCGGTCCGTCGCCGCCGCAGCGCCTGCGGGCTCGCCGCTGCACGTGCTGCCGGTGCGGGCCGCCGCCGAGTGGGCGCTGTGGGAGCAAGAACGCGAGGCCTCGGGCAGCACCACCGACGAGATCGGCCAAAGGTGGCGGCAGGATCCGGTCATGCAGTCCGATCTCGACAACGCGCTGTCCCGCTGGTTCCACCAGCCGGCCACCCGGCACGCCGACTGGCTCAACGACGTGAACTTCTTGGCGTACGGGCTGGCGCGCACTGGCCGCGACGCCGACGCCGCGCCGGTCTTCGCGTCGATCGGCCGGTACGTGACCAGCGTTCCGTGGTCCTGGTGGGGCGACGTGCGCGGCGATGCAGCCTTTATCCGAGCCCGCCGCCGCGCCCGCCGCGCTGCCTGACCGCCCACTGAGCCGGGTCCCAGAATCGCCGCCCATTAGCGGCGGCAGATGAGGATACGTCCAGGAACAGGTCAAGGTTAATGCTGTATCTACGGCGACCATTCGATGTCGACCCGCCCTCACGCGACCAGCGCTGTCACGATTGGCTGCGTGCCGGCTGCTGGGGCTGTCTGCTACGGTCGCCGCCATGGCTGCCGTATGGCGGATCGGGAACTATCACCGGGCCGAGGCGCCGGTGACCGAGCCGGTCACCAAGTTCGGCGGTCAGCCCGTCTGGCTTACCGGACCGCAGTGGCCGCTCAGCCAAGGCTGGGGCACCCCGATGCGGTTTGTCTGCCAGATCGCACTGGAGCCCGAACTCGCCGGAGCCGGCCCGGGACAGTTGGCCTACGTGTTCGTCACCCATGGCGACCACGGCAGCGACGTGGAGGACTTCGACCCGGACGTCATCTTCCCCGACAGCGGCGAGAACGCCGTCATCATCCAGCCCGGCGGCGTCTTCGACGGGCCGACCAGCCCACTGACCAACGGCCCAACCCTCTACCACGACGATGGATCGCCAGCGGAGTACACCGTCGAGCTGATCCGCGGTGAGGACCCCGAGCACCTGCCGTACGACGCCTACATGGCGCTGCCGCCACACGAACGGGACCGCTACTTCCAGGCACTGGACCAGGACAAGATCGGCGGGACGGCACTGCTGCTCAACGAGCACGACTGGCCCAAGAGCGGGCCGTGGCGACCCCTACTACGCCTCGAGGCGAACTGGAAACCGTTCCACCTCAACCTCGGCGCCGCACCGGTGGCATTCGCGTTCATCTCCACCGACGGCCGGCACGGCTGTTTCCTCGTCCAAGACTCGTAGTCAATCCTGCCCGTACGCCAGTCGCCAGCAGCGAACACAACGCGCCCTGCCGGCGCACGCCTCGCGGCAGAGCCGGATGCCAGTCAGCTGCACGGTGAGCGGCTGGCTGGTTCAGGCGTTCGTGGGTGGCAGATCCGTCGGGTGTCCCGGCTTACCCCGGACTGTCCGCCCTCCGTAGATCGCCGGTAGGGCTTCAAGCTTCGCATCCCACCGCTGCAGGTAGTGCTCCACGCCCTCGGCGGTGCGGGGTGTGCCAAGCCAGTCGCGGGCGGCGTCGCGGATCTTGCGGACGGCGATCGTCTCGGCGTTGGGGCCGTAGTCGACGGGGTAGGCGTCCACGATGTCGGACAACAGGCCGAAGTTGGCGTACAGCTTGCCGACGCACCATAGGTGCTCAAAAAGCGGTGGCTCGATCAGCGCCCCCATCAGCTTCAGGAGTACGTCCACAGGGTCTTCGCCGCTGTCCAGAATCCGGTGCATGTAGGTGTCGATGATCTGCGCCAGGTTGGGCAAGTTGAAGGGATCGTCATCAGACACCTGCTCATGATCGCCCATGGGGTGGACTGGGCGCGGAGGTTCTCGGGGGACGCGTGGGCCAGACCACCAGCGCCCAGGCGGCGTCCGGGGCTGAGCCCGGGCATCCGCCCATCGGCTTCCATCGGCGAAGCCGAAGCCGGTCATGGTCGGCAGGGGCTTGTTCGCGGGTGACGTTGGCGACCTTCGGTCTTGCGGGTCGGGCGGCCTCGACCGCGAAGTCCTCGAGGTTGCGAGACTTCCAGTAGGTGAGGCAGTGATCGGATGTGTAGTCATGGCCGGTTTCGACGTTGAACCCGGCGATTGCTGCATCGGCCGACTCGCCGCGCTCCAGCATCCTCGCGATGGCCTGCTCCCAGACGAGCGGGTCAACCTGCACGGCCATCGCTGGGGCATCCTGTGGGAGCTGAGGGGGACATGACGGCCGCTCCCGGACCGCCTGGAACCCCCGAGACTGGCTGCGGTCATCGCCGCCATCTTGCTCCCGTAGCTACTATGGCGGCGCCCACCGAGCATCGAAAGGGAGCAACGCTTGGGATCAGGCCGTAGTAGTCGAGCCCGAGGTTGGCTTCGGTACCTCCCCACAATCCTGTACCTCGTCGGTGGCGTAGCGGCACTGCTGCTCTCGTGGCGGCTGTATCCGACTGCCTCGCCGCCGTCGCGCCCGGCCCCTGCCGTCGTCGCCATCGGCTCCGATCGGGCGGTCAGCACGGCAAGGCTGACGATTCAGGCGCCGCTCGGCCGGCCCGGCGACGTCGTGATCACCGTCACCGGGACGAGCGACTCGAAGGACCCCGGCGGCACGGCTGACGTGTTCGTGGTCCTGCCGGACGTGCTCCTCGTCCCGGGCCTGGCCGCCGAGGTGCAGTGCGATCCCGGCTGCACGCATGCGAACGAGTTCGGCCAGGGCACCACGATGGCGCGGACCCGGTTTGAACTCAAGCCCGCTTGGAAGCCCGCCAACGACGGAACGACTACGTTCACCGCCGGCGTCGACGTCCCCCGCAGCGTCCTGGCCGCCGGCCGTGATCCCGCGGCCACCGTGCTGGAGCTGCCGGGCATGAACTGCAGCAAGGTCGCCTGCCGTGGCTCGGTCCCGCTGCTGGTGGTGACCGAAGGTACGCCGATCGCGGCGGGAGCGATGGCGCGAGTGAACTTCCGCGACCCGACGCTAATGGGCTATCAATGGAGTTCGGCGCTCTCGCCATACACGGAGGCGGACGTCGGCCTGACGTTCAACTATCCGATCATGGAGGAGCCGAAGCTCGGCTACCTGGCCCAGTACTCCGCCGACGGCGCCAACATCGACCAGGAACGCCGCGTCCAGTACGACACGTTTATAGCCGGCGCCGTGGTCGGCGTCGCGGGCGCGCTGCTGCTGGGCGCCGTCCAGGACGCCGTGACGGTAACCCGCGACCGCGAACCGCGCGGCCTGGAGAGTGAAACCACCAGGACACGTCCGAAGACAGCCAAACGCTAGCCCGGTATTCCGCAGGTAGCTGATTCTCAACACCGGAATAAGACATGCCATACCGCAGGCAGTCCTAGCCGTGCTCGCCCCACGGCAGTGCATTCGACATCAGATCAGGTCAGGAGCGGTGTTTCGAACCTATCGAACAACGGCCCTCCGCGAGGATCTTGGTCGCCTCGCTCGGCGAGGCGCCTGGCCAACACCTCGGCCATCGGGTGCGCTGATCTCGGCATGTCCGGACGTTCCTCCGGACGCAAGCGGTCACGATCCGTAACGCTCGGATCGCGGCTACCCGTGCGTTGGAGCGACGGCGTGAAGCTCTTGGGCAGTGAGCTCACGCTCGCCTGTCGCCCCTACCGAGCCGCGTCTGAACGAGGCCGCCAACACCGCGCTGAGCAGCAGCGGCAGCGTGTCGGCTAGCTGCGGCAGCCCCGGACGCGCCTACGTTGATCCAGTGCACCGAGGCCCGTTCACGCGCTGGCCGACGCCGTCCTCGCCGCCGTGCTGTTCGTGCTCACGCTGCTGCTCACCGACGGGGCGGGCGACTCCGTGGTGCTGCGCGACGTCGGCGCCGTCCCGCTCTGGATCGTGCTGCTGCTCGCGGTCGCTGTTGCCGGAGCCGCTGTCTGCGACCCCGCACACTGGGCCTGCCTCGAGCGTCACACCCGGGCCTGGGCGGGGTCGCGGCCGGCGGTGGCTCGAATGGTCCGGGGCCAGGTCCATGCGGCGCGCAGGATGAAGGCCAGGAGCAGCAGCTCGAGTCCGATGGAGAGGCCGTAGAAGTAGAAGTAGGTCCAGGACTCGCCCTCCGCGTTGTACACCGAGACGGGAATGTAGAGCGTTGCCACGACGAGGTTGGTGGCGCGGTTGACACGGGCGGGGAGTGTCGTGGAGAGCAGGATCATGAGGATCGGGATGGCCATGAGCGTGAGCGCAAGGGCGACAAAGGTTGGGCCGGTGTCGAACTCATGAACGACGCCGGCCAGGATGTCGTTGATGAAGCCGGGCTTGTACAGGGCGAGGTAGTCGACGTAGATGTAGAGGAACATGAAGCTGGCCCAGGCTGCGGCGAGCTTCGCCTGGACCGGGATGTGCGCTTCCTGGAGCGCACCGGCTGGTCTGTCGGTTCTGGTCATCACGTCTCCTGTGTGCTGGCGTCGGCCGGGTCGGCTCACTCGATGTCTTAACCATGACCAGCGTTGACGGGCGCCACATCCGCTTGTGGGCTCGAGCGGTCCTGGCCGCAGGCGCGGGACATCCGCAGTACTTTCGGCTGATCCGCCCGAGCGGCGGCCCCCTTACGTTGTCCGGGAGGGGGAAGCATGCGTGCTGGGATCTTGGCTGAGCCTCGCCCCGCACGCCCGCCGGTGCGGGTCTGGCGGGACTGGGCGCTGTCCTCGGCTCTTGTCGCGATCTCGCTCGTCGAGGTACTGCTGCGCGACGACAGGGCGTGGGCGCCGCTGCTGGTCGGTGTCAGCGTCGTGGTCGCGGCGTGCCTGCTGTGGCGACGCACGCGGCCGCTGGCCGCAGTCACCGTTGCCTTCGGAGCCGTTCTCGCGTTCGACATCGCGAGGATCGCGGTCATTGATGCCACCGGCCTGCTGGGCATCGCAGGGCTGCTTGTGTTGCCCTACGCCCTGCTGCGCTGGGGAGCAGCTCGCGAGGCTGCCCTCGGACTCGGCATCATCCTCATCTGGCTACCCGTCACCCTCATCGCGGACCCGACCTCACCCGCGGAGAAGGTCGCCGGTTACGGCTTCTTCCTGTTCTCGGCCGCGCTCGGTGCGGCAGTGCGCTACCGCACCAGAACCCACGACCGCGACATCGAGCAGGTGCGGCTTCACCAGCGCAACGAACTCGCCCGCGAGCTGCACGACATGGTCGGCCACCGCGTCTTGGCCATCGCCGTCCAGGCACAGGCAGGTCGCGCGCTGTCCGCCGCAGATCCGAAGCGCGCGCTGGCTACCCTGGTCACCATTGAGGAAGAGGCGTCCCGGGCGCTCAAGGAGATGCGAGCCCTCGTAGGCGTGCTGCGCGACGGAACGGACGCCGATCTCGCCCCCCGGCGAGGGGTCGTGGACGTCGAACGACTCGCTCGTCCCGGCGGCGAGGTGCTGGGCGTCCGCGTGCAGGTCTCCGGCGACGTCGAGGCCGTTGAGCCAGCAGTCAGCACCGCCCTCTACCTGATCGCCGCCGAGGCGGTCACCAACGCGACCCGCCACGCCTCCGGCGCCACCCACGTCACCGTCGACGTCACCGCATCCCGCAGCCAGGTGCACCTGCGAGTGCGCGATGACGGCGAGGCGAGTACGACCAGCTCCCCGCACGCCGGCTACGGGCTGCGCGGCATGGCCGAGCGGGCGAGCCTGCTCGGCGGCATCCTCCGGGCGGGACCTGGCCCGGACGGCGGCTGGAGCGTCGACGCCTCGCTGCCTCGGACAGCGCGCGCGTCATGACCATCCGCGTGCTGGTCGCTGACGACCAGGACATCGTCAGGGCAGGGCTCTGCATGATCTTGGACGCCCAACCGGGCATCGCCGTCGTCGGCGAGGCCGCCGACGGCCGCCGGGCGATCGCCATGGCCCGTTCGCTGCGTCCCGATGTGTGCCTGCTGGACATCCGCATGCCCGAGGTCGACGGGATCGAAGCCACCCGCCAGCTCGCCGGGGCCGACGTCGCCGATCCTCTGGCCGTCGTCGTCATCACCACTTTCGACCTCGACGAGTACGTCTACGGCGCGCTGAAGGCAGGCGCCCGAGGCTTCCTCCTCAAGGACGCCGGCGCCGAGATGCTCACCCAGGCCGTCCATGCCGCCGCCCGCGGCGACGCCCTGATCGCACCGAACATCACCGCGAGGCTCCTGTCCTCCTTCGCGAACAGCCGCTCGCGCTCGGGGCCAGCTGAGCCTGTCGAGCCGCTGACCGCTCGCGAGGAACAGGTCCTGCTGGCTGCCGCTCGCGGCCGGACCAACAGCGAGATCGGCGATGAGCTGTCCATCAGCCTCAGCACCGTCAAGACCCACATCGCCGCCCTGATGCGCAAGCTCAACGCCCGCAACCGCGTCGAGATCGTCATATGGGCCTACGAGACACGCCGCGTCGGCACGTGATCGACGCCCGCATACGCGAATCGCGGAAGCAGGAGCGCCGGGGGGCCGGATAAGGCGAGGAACTCACCTCGGACGGGTTGAGTGGGCATGCCGCTGGCTTCGGGCGCACCGTCGGACGTCCGGCGGCTGTCCCTTCCTATACAGGTTGCGCCCTGCGGTGTCCCGGTCGTGTGTCACGGTGCTCGGTGCCCCGAAGGATCGACCGCCGTGTCGGCGGCGGCCGACCCGTTACGGCTCCGACATCCCGCAAGCGCGCTAGTCGTACCGATCGCCGTCGTGCACGACGACGGCAGGGCACGCGGGCCCGGCGAGCCGACGGCATCGAGCGCGACGTCCGCTTCTCGGCACGAGCGGGCGCTGACCGGTGCGCGGTCTGCGGCAAGTTGAGGATGCCGGCGGGGAGGGCGACCATCATGGTGTGCCGATTCGCGCTGTTAGGTCTGGCCCTGGTTCAGACCTGTTGGACGTCGAAGACGTGCAGCTACAACCGCGGTCCCTGGCTTGTTTCACCGCAGTGCACGATCACCCTGGAGGGCGGCTGTCAACTGATCCAAGCCCAGCGAACCCAGCTCCAGCGCCTGACGATGGAATGCGCGCCGGTCGCCGGGGAAAGACGAGCGGCCTGCCAGCCACACGCGCTCACCCACCTTGTAGGCCAGCGCCTGCCCTGGCCGGCCCAGGTAACGCGCGAGCTCGGCGGACGCGTACGGCCCCTGGTGACAGCGGTCCCGCAGCAACTCCAGCGCAGCATCCGGCGTCCACAATGCTCTGTCACCAGAGGGCATCGGCAGTCGCAGGTGCAGGCCGATGTCGACCACAACCCGTGCCGCCCGCAGGAGCTGCATATATAGATACCCCAGTCGAGCGCCCGGCTGTTCATAGAGCCCCAGCTCGTCCATGAACCGCTCGGCGTACAGTGCCCAGCCCTCCTGGCTGCCGGAGAGGCCGCCGAGCAGGTTCAGCCGCTGCCCGAGGCCTCCCCGGCAGACCTCGGAGCCGAGGTGGCGGTGGTGGCCGGGAACGCCCTCGTGGTAGGCGGTGCTATAGGCGTACCAGGTGGGGAAACTCGCTGCGTCCTCGGGAAGGGACCACCAGACCCGGCCCGGCCGCGTCAGGTCCCGCGACGGCCCGATGTAGGCAATGCCGGACGACGTGGTCAACCGCGACTCGATGCGCCGCAGCGGGGCGGGGATGTCGACGTACACGCCGTCGAGCCGCTCGGTGGCGGCCTCCAACAGCTCCTGCAGCCACGCGGCGAACGCCTCCCTGCTGTGCAGCGCGCCGGGCCCGTCGGGGCTGCCGAGCCAGGCAAGCACCTCTGGCACGCTCCCGCCCAGGGCCTTCGCCTCCGCGATCAGCTCTGCCTCTATCGCTCTGAACTCGTCCCAGCCCCAGTCGTACAGCTCGCGCAGGTCAGGCTGGGCCGCGAGGAAGGTGCGCACCCAGAGTGCGTACCGCTGCTGGCCGAACGCTTCCTCCTCAACGGCCCGCGGTGCCAGGTCCGCGGTCAGCATCTCGGCCAGTTTCTGGTACGCCTCTCGCGCGCCCGTCGCCGCCGCCTGCAACGACGCCCGCTGACGCCCCTCGCCGTAGCGATCCACCAGGGCGACATCGTCGTCGATCCAGTTACGGCAGCGCTGCGTGACGAGCTCCACTTGACGCCGCGCCGGCACATTGCCGCGCTCCGCGGCGAGTAAGAGGCTGCGCGCATACCCGTCCAGGGCCACGGGGATCGCGGCCAGGCGCCCGCCGACACGAGCCCAGCCCTCCTCGAAGGCCGCGCCCTCGGCGCCACGGCCGGGAACCGCGGCCTCGACGGCCTGGCGGATGAGCTGGAGCGGACCGGTGGCCGCCGCGTGCAGTTCGCGCAGGTCCTCCCCGGCGTCGTGGAAGGCGATACGGGTACGCAGCCGTTCGGCGAGGTGGGCGTGCAGCGGGGTCGCGGCCGGCAGTGCGTCACTCAAGATCTCGAGCTCGCGCAGGGCGCGGGCTGCGAGGTCGGCGCGGGCCTGGTGGCCCTCCGGGCCGTAGTCGGTAAGCCCGTCGACATCCTGCTCGCCGGCCTCGACGACCGCTGTGCACGGGTCGAGGCCGGCCATGTCGCACAGGAGCCGATCCGGGAAGTCCTCGATCATTGGGCAATGCTAGGGCTTTGCCCAAGCTGCGGTGGTGCGAGCCTGCATCGATCGCGGCAAGCGGTTCAGAACCGTCTGACAACCTTTCATCATCGACAGATGTGGATACTCCGCGCGGACCGCGCAGGTCTCGGCCCGGGACAGAGCGCCACTTTGACGGCGTTGATGAGGTGAATTCCGACTACTCGATCAGCCGAGCCTGCCATCAGTCTCAACCCCCAATCCGTGGCTTGACCCCGTCAGGGTCGACGATGGAGTCGAAGGCGTTCACCTTCGTCGCCGGTATCGGGCCGGCCCTGACCTTGGTTCGCGCCCGGTCATGAGCGCCCGCGCGCGGACGGCCGCGTGATGTAGTCCGGGGCAAGGCCACCTTCCCTCTCGCCCCAGCTCAGGCCCACGGCGGCGGCTCATGGCAGGACGAACGAGAAATCCCTGTGGGCCCTGCGGTTCAGCGGAATGCGGATTTTGACGTAGGGAGCAATCTTCCCGCGGCTGATGCCCAGCTCCCTGAGCGATGAGCCGTTCGGGGCGAGGGGGCGCGGGGTCGTCGAAGATGACCGAAACCTGGAGGGGCCAGGGGCTTTCGGGAGGGGACGGGGCGAGCGGTTCCCAGCATGAGTCCCACTTCAGGGCGAACCGGTTGCGCTGGGCGATCAGCGGGTCGTGAAGGACGCGGGCGATGAGGGTGGAGGAGTTGCCGGAGTGGCCCTCCAGAAGGATCGGATCCACGTGCCGGACTGGGACGCGATCGTGAACGGTGATCTTGCTGGTGCGGTCGCAGGAAACGCAGGCGACCAGGCGCCAGATGTCGAGGAGTTTGTCGTTGGCATGGACGCGGAACTTCCCGTCGCCGGTGGCGGCGAGGCCGGAATGGCGGTGGACGCAGCGGAACGCGAGCAGGGGAAGGCGCGTGGGCCGAAGGACCCAGGGCAGCATGATGTGAGGACGCGTAGACATGATCTCTCTGAAGACCTGACGGTAGGCATGGGAAGAGAGCCGACGGCGACGTCGGCGACCGATGCACGGAAGGTGTCGGGTCTAAAGAGCAGGCGGCGTCACGCGGGGTGAAGTCCTCTCGCGAGTGGGTCGGAGAAGAAGATCCAGTTACAAGGTAGGGCGGGACGGACTGGCGAGGCCACCCATTTTGTCCTGGTGCCGAGCACTGGTCGGGTGGCCGGGAGGAGTCTCACCTCCCGGCTCCCACAGATCCGGGCGTGACAGTCTCTCGTCACCCGGCTCTTGTCACCCCTGGTCCCCGGAAGTCACGAGCGCTACCTCAAACTCACCATCTGAGATACGTCTAAACCACCTAAAAGGACCAATCTCGCCAAGCTGGATCAGATGTCATCTTAACGGCAGGTACCGCAGTATTTTAGGATCGACGTATGGAACTGGTTGACGGCGACCGCCTCGGCCGACTGGTCAGCACCCATCCGGTGGCCGTCTCACGTCGTTGGCGCACCGGCGGCCTGGCGCCGGCGATCGGCCTCGGTGGCGCGTTTCTCCTCGGATATTTGATCAGCGTCTCGCCGGCCAGCGGTTCCGGCAGGCCGTTGCTCCTCGGCTTGGTGCCGATGGCCTGCGGTCTTCCGATCGCCGTGGCCCAGCTGACCAGGGCGGTACGGGGCGGCCGCAAGGAGACCTTCGAGCTCTACGAGAACGGCCTGGGTCGTCACACCTCGGGTGGACACCGGCGCTGGGCCTGGGAGCAGGTGGCCGGGATCCGGGTGAAGACGAATGATGGCACCCTATGGGTTCGCCTGGGCTCGGACCTCAAGTGCTCTGTGCGGTTCACCGACGGTACGAGGGTGTGGATCGACGGGCACACCAAAGACGGCCGGCTGATCGCTCGAACTCTGGTCGCCCGGCGCCCAGACGTGTCGTCGCCGCAGACGGACGAGTTGGGGTCGTGGCGGGTGATGCGCTGGGTCCTACCCATCGTGATCGTGGTCAGCGCCAGCGCCTTGGTGCTCCTCAGCCGCTACGTGAATGCGCACGACGGATATCACCACGTGCCGGACAGTGAGGGCAACCTTCAACTGCAACCAGAGCTGAGTGGCGTCGAAATGGGGCTACTCATACTCGCGGGGGCAGTCAGCGTCATCGCACTGGTCGCCTCGTTGGTGCTGCTGGGCATACACGTACTGATACGCCTGCCGGGCAGACGTTGAAGGCTCCAGTCACCGAGCCCGTTTCGTCCTGACCGCGCATTTGATCATGTCACCCGGCGGGTTCGATACGCAGGACGGCGACGGTGTCGCTGATCTCGGCGACCTCCAAGCTCATAACGTCGTTGATGGTCGCGACGGTTCCCACCTCGCAGCTCATCCCGACACCGCCGCCGCCCTGCGATGACACGCCGCCGCCACCGGAACAGCCCGAAACGCTGTAGCCCGACCGGGTCAGCGGTGCGACCATCTCGACTGCGGCGGCGGTGATCGCCGTAATCTCGATCGGCCCGAGGCCGTACCTTTCCGGCACGGCCACGACGTCGCCCACGGCGACCTCGATCTGGCACGTCCCGTCAGCGCACGGCCCGGTCGGTGAAGGCGAAGGTGTGGCCACCTGGGTGGGAGTCGGCGTGCCGTCGGACGCCGATGACTCGGAGCCGGACCCGTCAGAAGAATCGGAGCACGATGTGAGGGCAGCGAACACGACAGCGCCAACAGCGGCTACGACGGCGGTGGACGACGTTCTCCGCATCGCGCTAGCCGTGGAAATCCACCTCAACTGGAACCCCTCCCCGCCGCGACCGACCGGCGATAACAATACATAATGCTCCATTCGCGGCTACTAGTGCCGCGTCATGCAGCCTTGAACGGGTAATCCGGGTGGCGGATCTTGGAGTTGATCGCGAATCCGGATTTCGGTTGAGCTCGTTGGTTGCGCCAGCGGATGTAGTCGCCGATGGCGGCGTCCTGTTCGGCGTGGCTGCGGTGGTCGGTGCCGTTGAGAGCGAAGTAGCGGACCGCGGCGAACTCGGCCTCGATCCAGTTCAGCCAGGAGGCGTAGGTCGGTAGGAACACCAGGTCGACCTGGTTGGCGGCACACCAGGCGCGGACCTCGGGGTGCTTGTGCGGGGAGAAGTTGTCCACAATCAGGTAGAGGCGTTGGTCGGGCCAGCGTTGGCGCAGGGTCTTGAGAAAACTGAGGAACTCGCGCCAGCGTTTGCGGTCGCGGATGCGGTAGTGCAACTTCCCGGTGGCCAGGTCCAGGGCGGCGATCATGTGGCGTACCCCCTGGTCACGGGTGTAGGTGGCACGCAGCCGCACCGGCTGGCCCTGGGGTCGCCAGGCCCGGCCGGGGCGGGGTTGCAGGTTCAGCGGCCCGAACTCGTCCACGCACAGCACCCGCCCGCCCGCTGGCGGGTGGTCGTAGAGGTCCAGGATCCGGCGCATCTTGGTCGTGAAGTCGGGGTCGGTGCTGGCCTTCCACGTTTTGGTGGCCTGCCAGGTGACCCCGCGTTCATGCAGGATTCGCCGGATGCTCTCGGCGCTGATGGCCGCGACGTAGCCAGCTTCGATCAGGTAGTCGCGCAGCTTGGCAAGCGACCAGCAGGAGAACGGTCGGCCGAGGAAACGGGGGTCGCACCTGGCAATGACACAGATCCAGTCACGGGTCTGCTCATCGATCCGTCTCGGTGCGCCCCCGCTCCATTTTGGGTCCAGCGCGTCGAACCCCCGCTCGTTGAACGCGTGGATCACGTCCCGCACGTAGTCCTCGCTGGTCTTGAGCAGGTGAGCGATGTCCGGCGCCGGCTGCCCCTGCGCGGACATCAGCACCACAATCGCCCGGCGCAGCTTCACCGGGTCCTTCGCGGTCCGGGTGATCCGCTGCAACCGCTGGCCCTCAGCCATCGACACCTGCCGGACGAACACCTCCGGGCGTCTACCCACCCGGCACCACCTCCCACAGCCTCATGCGTTGAGAGACAGCCTGCCCGACGGGCCTTCAGAACCGACGGATTACACGATCAACGTTCAAAGACGCGGCACTAGAGACTTGGTCCAGGATCGGTGTCCGGCCAGACTCGGTCCAGGTGCCACGGTCGCCCACCGCGACCGCACGAGTGAGGGACGCAACATGGCACAAGGTGAGACGACACCACGCAAACGCGGCCGGCCCACTGCTCAGGAGCGCGAACGACGGCGCGATCAGATCCTCGATGCCGCGGTCACCTTGTTCGTGTCAAAGGGCTACGGCCAGGCGTCGATCGATGAGCTTGCGGCGTCCGCCCGCGTGACCAAGAGAACGATCTACACCTACTTCGGCGACAAGGCGGAGGTGTTCACTGCCGCCATCGAGAGCTTCCGCGCTGCCGCCCTCACCGATCTCACCGGCCGGGACGAGTCGCTCGCGGAGCTCGGCGCACGGCTCGTCTTCGCCCTGCACTCCGACGAGGCGATCGGACTACACCGCTTGATGATCGCGGAGGCCGTTCAGTTTCCCGGCCTGGCCGAACGCTTCTACACCAGCGGGCCCCGCGGCTACATCGAACTCCTCGCCACTCGCGTCGCCGACGTTCCCGGACAGCTCACCAGAAGAGCGCGCAGAAGCGATCTTCGGCCTACTGCTGGGCGAGCACCACCGCCGTCGCCTGCTCGGGCTGGCCCCAGCGCCCACCCGCGCCCAGGCTCGCAGACACGCCGACACGGTGCTCCGCATCCTCGGAATCGCCGAGAACGCAGGGCCCTAACCTGATGACGCGGTTGGTGCCTGCTGAGCCGGCGTTGGTGATGCCGGTGTACAGGAATGCGTGGATCTGCCACCAGGTTTCGATCGTGGTGGCGAGCCGGTGGAGTTCGGGCAGGTCGGAGGCGGCGCAGCAGGCGTAGAAGCGGTGGCGGTTGTCCAGCAGCCACCAGGAATGGCTGCCCCGGCGCCGTGCGGCGCGTCATGGATGTCGGCCCGAGGTGGCTGTTCTCGTTGTACCTCACCTATGTGATCACTGAAGACGGCGCCAGCGCGTCCTGTTCCTCGGGGTGAGGATTGCTGGCCAATGAACCTTGTCAACCTCTGTCCGTCTGGATAGAACTGTTCGCGTGGCTGATCAAGGGAACCTGGCGCGGGCCGTAGTGGCGATCTCCTCGGTTGTGGTCGCCGCCTGTGCGGTGGCGGTGACGGTCAAGGTGCTGAGCGCCGACGACGTCGTCACCATCAGACAAGAGCGGGTGCTGAACCAGGCGGCGGTGCAGCAGGCAGTGGCCGCCAACATCCAGGGCATTCGGGATGAGCCGGTAAAGGTGCTGTCGTGCCCTGGTTCCGTGGTGGTCAAGGCGGGAACCACGTTCACCTGCACATACATGGTGGGCAACCACGTGGCGGACGCGGAGGTCGAAGTGGTCAACGACCAGGGCAAACTCCATGTGAAGTGGTGAAGCCCTGACCTGCCCCCGATCTGAGCCATGGGGACGAAGGTCGACTTCGTCGCGGCTCGTCGAAGCTGACCAAGGTTCGCGGCTGGAGCCCACCAGAACGTGATACGACCCGGCTGTTGGGCCTGTACGGCCTGGTGGTGGAGCGGGTCGAACTGGACGCCGAGGGCGTCCCGGTGGTGGACCTGTCGACCGGCGATGAGCAGGCACGATGCTGCCCGGGGTGTGGGCAGCGGGCGGCTCGGGTGAAGCAGTGGGCCACGACCCGGCCGCGGGATCTGCCGGCGGGTGGCCGGCCGGTACGGCTGCGTTGGCGTAAACGCCGCTGGTACTGCCCGGCGGCCGCTCGCCCACGCACGTCGTTCACCGAGCAGGTCGCCCAGGTACCGCCCGTTCCCGGCTCACCACGCGGTTGCGTGAGGCGGCCGGGGCGGCGGTCGCCGACGCCGGCCGCACCCGCTCCGCCGCATGCACGGCAGCACGTCGACCGCCTCGTCGACACCCCTCGACGCCCTGCCCACGGCCATCGTCGCCCCGATCCTGACTGCCTGGAACGCGAAGAGGATCTGCTCGACCTGCCCGCCACCGCCCGCAGCCAGCCCGACCGCGAACACGTCCACCGGCTGCTGCACCGCTTCTACGCCCGCTGCGCCGCCTCCGACTTGCCCAAACTGGGCCGACAACCGCGGAAACCCTCCCGGCTGGCGCCTCGGGTCGTGCCAGGACCTGCGCTTCGGACGGCGGCGAGTGTGCCGAAGGCGATGCCCCAGGCCATGCTCAGCGCCGACCAGACCGGCCCGAACCCGCCGGGCGTGCCGGGCCAGACGAGGCAGACGAGACCGAGATAGGCGGCCACAAGCCCGACCCCGGCCCCGACGAACCGTCGGCCCCGCACCCAGCACGCCGCCGTCCCGCTCAGCACCACGAGGACGAGGCCCACCGCGCCCTGCACGGCGTAGTGGTCGATCCCGATAGTGACGTCTTCGGGCAGCCCCGCCCGGTTCGCCGCGTACATCCGGTGGGCGTACGCCAGCCAGGGCAGCGCGGCGAGCCCGGCCAGGACCGCCAGCGGCCGGTCCACCCGGACACCACCCGTCGTCAGCGGCTCGCGCCCGGGGCGCGAACGCCACGACGAGCGCCTCCCCGGCCACGGCCAGGGCGACGAGCACCAAGGCCCATTCAAGCGAGGCGGCGGCGGATACCGCGAGGGCCGCCGCGACGCACAGCAACTGCACGACGGCTGGTGCTGACCGCCGAGGCCGCGCGGCGATCCGGACGAAGGCCGCCGCGACGAGCACGGTGAACAGCAGCCCCCAGCCGGCCTCCAGCGCCACCGCCCAGGCCGGGTCCCACGTCACCGCCAGGTCGGGCAGGCCGAACCCGGGAAAGACCAGCCACGTCAGCGCGAAGACGACAGCCGCGACCCGGACGCCGGCTGTCCGAACCGCCGTACCGGATCCACGACCCACAACCCATCCCTCTCTCGCACGCCGGTGTCAGGTTGGCGGAAAACCAGGTCCACAGGCCAAGTTTGCCGACAACCCGACACAGGCGGCTTCGTCGTCTGCGACCGGAGCATCGAGGAACACGGCCATTGCAGTCGCGTCGCATGCACGCCTACCCGGTCAGCGGCATAGTCGCGCAGCCGAGCGACAGCGCCACGCTCAACAGGTGACACGAGCGGACAACACCACAGCCCGCCATCTCGGGGCAAAGACGCTGCGGCGCGTGGCGTCATCGTTGCGCAGCCGCGGGCGCCGGATCCGGCAACTCTGTTCAGCTCGCGGCCGAGGCTCGGTGCGCGACGTAGGCGTCGAACTCGGCCAGGACAGCTGACTTGCCAGGTTCGTCAAGGAACAACTGCCGCACCGCCTGCCGGGCCAATTCGGCCACGCCGTGCTCGTCCAGGCCGAGTAGAGGTCGTGCGCACGCCACCAGACGGTCCCCCAGCACTCGTCCGAGCGGATCTCGTCCCGCGTCGATGCAGCCGATTACCGTGGGGGTAGGTGACGATGCCGGAGGGTAACGTGGGAAAGCCTTACCAGCAAGGGGAGATCGTCGAGCCGACCCAAGCTGCCCCCACTGATTCGGTGGTGCTGGGCGAAATCCCGTCGCCACGGCCGGCACCTGAGCCGGCACCAGCGGTCACACCGGCGGACGCGCCCGTGACGGCGGAGGCCTCTGGGGGCGGGGACGGCGGCTCGCGGCGGCAGCAACGCGCGAAGCCGCGGACGGGCCGCGAGCGACACGGTGCGCTCAACCGTCTGATCATGGTTCGTACCTCGGCCTGGCGCATCCCAGAAGTCGAGCTGCTGCGGCGGGACCCGGACTGCTCTCCGGACAGTCTCACCACCGCACCGAGCGGTGTGGACTTCACCGCGCACCGTCGCCTACTCGGCGCCCTCCTCCGGACGGACGGGGTGCCGGACGACGCGGCCTGGCTGGGACGGGTCCACGATGGACACGATGCCGTCGACTACAAACGTGCCGACAGTGATGCGGGCCGGTCACTGATGACCGAGTTGGTAGCCGAGGTGCGGCAGGGGTGTCTGGCCGCATTGGACAAAAACCGAACGGCCCGTGACCAGCTAGCCGAGCTGCGGCATCAAATATTCCTGGAGCCGCGACGGCTGCGGTCGCTGCGCGATCCGGCGGACCCGGACCGGCCCCTGTATGCGGTCGTCGACATTTCCTTCTCCTACCTTGTAGAGCGGCCGCTGTGCCGAGCCAGCATCTCGGTATGGACGTCGCTGCCCCGTAGCCGTCGGCACGCCCCTGAGGAGCTGCTGGCGGTGAACGCCGCGCAGGACGTGCAGATCCCCGCCGAGCAGCTACCCGCCTACCGCAGCTATCTACTGCGGGTCGGCGAGAGCCTGCAGCGGTTGCTCGCCGCACAACTCCTGCCGGTCCAGTTCCGGATCTTCGATTGGCAGTACGACTTACCGACGTTCTGGGTGGCCGTCCCGGCGTCGCTGCGCAGCGACGCCTACCGCTATCTGGAGCAGAGCGACCGGGTCGGTGATCGGCTCGCGCGTGAGCTGCTACTGACCGGCACCGCTCGGGACTCCGTGGTGAGCCGCGCCGTGATCAACGGCGACTTCATGGTGCTGCGCCGATTCCGGCGGGAGGACGACACCTACACTCCGCACTACCTGATCCTGCCGTCCCGCAACGGCTACCCGGCCCGTGACGCCGGAGGCCAGCGGAACCCCGACCGGCAGGCGGCCGCGATCCGCCGTCAGGAGGAGAACGCGGCGGGGATCGTCATCGCCCTCAGTGAACTCGAGGCGAAAAGCGGCAGCGATCTGTACACGGTGGGGCGTGACCTGGAAATCTGGAAAAACCATCTTCAGGTCTACACCGCAATGGCTGAACGTGGCGCGTTTCTGTGGGACGCGCTCTCGACCCACCTGCCGATGCGGCGCGGTCGAACACTCAACGAAGCGCACCGCGCGGTGCAGTTGCTGCACCAGATCCTGCTCCAAGGCGTAGCCGACCTCGGTCATCTGCGCGCGCTGACGCGGGCCTCCAGTGCCGACATCGACGCGGCGGCCGAGCGGTTGCAGGACGACTTCGACGCGAAACTCACCGAGTTGCACGGGCAGAGCGTGCGCGGACTGCGCGGAGCGATCACTGAGACCGGACTGTTCGCCCGGGTACGCCAGCACGGCGCGGAAATCGTCGAGCTGTCCTCCTGGGTCAAGTCTCGGTACGACGACCTCGTGGCCGCGATCACCTCCGCCTTCGACGAGCGGCGGGTCCGCGAGGCGGACGTGATCCAGAAGGGTGGCGTGGTGATCAGCCTCGCGGTGGGACTGGTCAGCCTGGTGACGGTGCTCGACGCGACGACGGACATGAAAACCCCGCAGGGCGTCACGCCGACCCCCGGCGGGCTGACCGGTGCCAACTGGCTGCGCTGGCTGCATGATCAGGCACTGGGGTGGCTGTCCCGGCACGCCAACGAGGCAGCCCTGTTCAGCCTTGCCTGCGGCGTCGCCGTCCTAGGCGTAGCGCTATATGTCTGGGTCAGGTTCAGGTCCTCGGGTCGGCTGAGCTCTCGACAGTTTCGCCAGCTCTATGACGGGTCACGCCGCCGGCTCGTCATGCGCGACGGCCACGGGGTGTGGCACTTCCTGAGGGACGCCTCGACCGACAGTCTCGAGGATTTCCTTGGCAGCGCGCGGCGCCCGCCAGCCAAACCCGAGGACGCCCCGACGAACCGGCAGCGTTGGGCCGAGCTCGATGACGCCCTGGCCGGACGCTTCGCCGACCTGTGGGATCGGGCGGCTCCGATGAAGGTGCGGCGGCAGGACCGGGTCCGTTCCGACATCAAGGCACTGGCCCGTCGAATCGAGCACTGGGGAATCCACGGCCTGTTACTCACCGAGCGGCCCCGCCAACTACATGAGTACGTGCTGCCCCGGCTCATCTGCCTCTACCGGTTCTGCATCCCGTGGCCGGACTCGTTCATCGAAAAGGTGGGCCGACAGAACCGTCCGAAGAGCCTCGTGCCGGACAGCGAGTTCGTACGGGCGATGCAGTGGCTCGGCTTTCAGCGCGACCAGGCATTGGAGTTCGACAGGCACCTGCACAGATGGCAGAAGCGCCAGATCGGCGAGACCCAGGACGCCGCCGAATCTGCCGGAAAAGCCGTACCCGCTCAGTACGCTCGGCGACTTCTCGATCTTCTGAATGAGTTGGAACTCTCGGCGTACTGCACGGCGGAAGACGTCGAGCGGCTGCTGGTCCACTCGGAAGCGGCGGCGGCCGAGAATCGACCCGCGCCGCCGGAGGCTCCTCCGCGGGTATGGACCCAGGTCGTCGTGCAGCCGGGCGATCTGCATCCGAACGGCGAGCCGACCGACCAGGCGCTCGAGCGCTACTGCGTACTGGCCTTTGCCGAGTGGCTCCAGGCCGAAGGGGTGCGGGTCGAGCCGCTCGCCAGCGGACGGGTGACCATAACGGGCAAGGACGGCGCCCCAGCCGAGCCGGTGGTGCTGGGTCCACGCGCCAGCCGACTACCCCGACTCACCGCTGGCGACACCATCGAGGTGAGCTGCGCCGTACACCAGACCGAACTTCGCGGATTCCCCACTCGCCACCTGCTGCGCCCCTCCCCCGCGCCCCTGAGCCAAATGAAAGGCGACGCGCATGATTCGACCACTGTGCTGCAAGGCACCGCTCCGGATGAAATGAAGGGCGAGGGCGGCGAGTCCGACGAACCAGTGACTGTCGACTGCATCGCGCTCCTGCGCGACACTGCCACCGGCCGCTTCACGCGCGAGCCGGCGCTCTGGCTGCGCCCATGATCGACCACTTGGCCAGACGTGGGACGGGGGCGCGAGGGCAGCCGCAAGTGTCGCGTGAACGATGATCTCTGACCGCCGGTGGCTTTGGTGAAGATTTCGTCTTCACCGTTGAGAATTTAGCGCGAGCGGTCGGCGCCGGGGATGTCCCCGTGGGTTTCGTCAAGCAGAGACGGGGGCGTTGGGCGGAGCTGGTAGCAGATCTTGTCGCCGGGGAATATCGACAGCAAGATCGACGGGCGTTCGCCGTGCGGACGGCAGCCAGGTGCGGCTGCTGTCCGCGTTCTCCGCGCTGTGAGAGTGCACCGTGCACAGCCCGATGAGGAATGTGGGCACCGTGCACGGTGGCTCCTCCAGAATGCCGCGTCATACCGTGCTCCCAGTGCGGATATCCGCAGCTGAGGCGCGGGTGCGTGTTTGCGGGCCCATTTCTAGCGCGGATCAACCTGTTGATCATCGGGAAGGGAACTCATGAAATCTCGACGCATCCTGTCCGGTCTGGCCGTAGCGGCGCTCGCCGCCGCCGCGTCCCTGACGTTCGCGGCCCCGGCGTCCGCCGCCACGTGGGACCACTGGATGTACACCGATGACGGCGACCCGGGCGGGATCGTCCGCTTCCGCGCCGACGGTGACGTCGTGCAGCTCTGCGACATTGAGGCCGACGGGTGGAAGGTCTATTTGACGGTCTCCGACTGGACCCAGAGCAACCTTCACAAGTACGACCTGAGTGTCGGCGGCAATGGCAACTGCATCGAGGCTCGGGCATCGTTCGGCAGCCCGTACGACCTGCGTGAGGGCAACGTGTTCAGGTTCGCCATCTGGTTGGACAAGGACGGTAGCGTCCCGAGTTTCCACGACGTCGCATACTGGACGAACGTGAACTGACGGGCGCGTGCGACGAAGGGCCGGTCCCAGTGGGGCCGGCCCTTCGCAGTGTGGCGGAGGTACGAGATTCACCCCGGTACGGCTCCCAGTCGCGATCTCCTACCGGCCGGTGGCACCGTCGATAAGCTCTCGCAGGATGTCGGCGTGACCGGCATGCCGGGTGGTCTCGCTCGTCATGTGGGCGAGCACCCAGCGAAGCGTACGAGGCGTGTCACCGACGGGTTGCGCGGTGAGGACGTCGAGGCCAGCGGCTGCGACGATGTGGGCGTCGCTCTCGGCGATCGCGGTCCGGTAGCCGGCGATGATCTGATCCGGGGACCGGTCCGGCTCGACCACCATGTCGGAGTCGACGTCGGCGTAGCGCGGATCGTCGGCGAACGTGTAGCCGAACCAGTACCGTTCGGCGTCGGTCAGGTGCTGAACCAGGCCCAGCAGTGTGGTGTCGGAGACGACCAAGCGGCGCCGCAACTGCTCCTCGTTCAGCCCGGCGACTTTCTTCAGCACGCACGATCGAGCGAAGGACAAGAACGCGAGGGTGGTGTCGAGCTCGCCACCGTCGTTGCGCGGCACGGCTTCGCGTTGGGATTCGATCATGCCCGGACCTTACGTGCTTGTCATCCGGGCGAGCCGGGCGGGCGGGGACGTCATCCGAGCGGTACCGACCAGACGTCCGCTCATCGACACGACCGCGCATCGAACGCCACGTTCGTCAAGGGCCGTGGCTTCCGATTCGGCGGCCGGATCCCGGCGTTGATCTGGATCGGCGCGATCACAGGTGAAGATCGACAGGCGATTGGAGATGGCGCGGAGCGCGGCAAGCGGCACCCGTCACCACGAGAGCCACTGGGCACCGTGGGTGGTCGGGATGGTCTCAACGACCCCGTTCCCGCGATGTTCTTTCCCGGCGTTACGGCGATCTTCGCAGCTGGCGCTCCCGGCTGGTCCAGACGGCGTTGATGTACCAGTGCGGCGGGCCGCCCCACCGGGCCAGCCACCGCAGGCCGGTCCGCGGATGATGCGGACCGTCTTTGTCCCCATCGCCTCCGCGTTATCTGGCATCGATGAACAGACCGGCGTAGCGGTCCAGGTACAGCGGCCAGCCCTGGTCGTGAGCGACGCCGTCACGAACCGACTCCCAGCCCGGACCGTGCCGGTCCAGGTTACGGTGCTCCAACTCGACCCGGGTCCGCTGCGGTGTCTCGGCGACGAACCGGACCTCGACCTCGCTGGCGTTGTCCGGATCCTGTTCGACCTGCCATGCCGGGCTGATGTCCCAGCTGAACACGACCCGGTCCGGCGGCTCGAAGGCGAGGATTCGCGCCCAGGCGCACTCACTGCCGTCCTCGCCGCGGTCATAGATGTGCCCACCGACCTTCGGCTCGAACACAGTCTCCGCAATCGGCGACCCCAGCAGGTTGTGCTCCTTCGGCTTGAAGTCGCCAAACCGCTCCGTGAACACCGCGAACGCTCGTTCAACTGGCGCGTCGACCACGATCTGCCGCCGCACCACCGCATCCGTGCCACTCATGATTCCTCCTCGTCATGACGCCCGGCAACGTCCCTGAAGCCGTCCAACGCCCGGCTCCAATAGGTGTCGAGCTGATCTCGTAACGCGGCCACGCCGGCGGGATTGAGTCGGTAGACACGCCGCGTGCCCGCCGTACGGTCCGTCACCAGACCAGCGTCCTTCAGCACCCGCAGATGCTGCGACACCGCCGGCCGGCTGACCGGCAGCACCGCGGCCAGCTCGCCGACCGCCCTTGGCCGCTCCGCGAGACACGCGATGATCGCCCGCCGCGTCGGGTCGCCCAGGGCGTCCCACCCATCCTCAATTCGGTAAGTGGCCACGAACGGTAAGCTACGACTTACCACCGGGGTTCGTCAAGCCCCGCCATTCCTCAGAGCCTCCGAGTCGGCCAACGCCGGTAGCTCCGAGTGCCCCCGTGAGACGCAGGCGTGGCTGGACAGCGGGATCGCGGCGGGGTAAGACAACGCAGCGAGGCACCTGTTCGGGGCGTCTGACCTTGGTCGGCTGCCTGTCTCACCTGAAGCCTCACCCTCATCGACCTCCGGCCCGGGCGCACTCACCCCGACCTGCAAGATCAGGGTGGAAAAGCCTCACTGCTCCACGCTGCTGATCTGCCGCTCCGGCATTCCCTTCGAGTGCAGGGGTGCCACCTGGGTTACCGACGTGTTGGCAACGCAATCCTCCGGGACGTCTTCTGGCTTCGTCCCTGGCAAGCAGCGATCCTCTCCGAGCCGTACGTCGACCAGGCGTCGCTCGGGAAGCGGTAGTAGGTGCCACGCCGCCGGCGCTACTGGCAAGGGCGGCTACTGCGGGGGGCTTTGTCTCGGCCCCACTGCACCTGGAACTCCACAGGGGTGTCGAAGGCGTCGCTGGTGGCATTTGCGTTCGGGTATAGCCGCTTCAGCAGCACGAAACGGATCCACACGCCGTCGCGTTGCGGTACCACGATCGACTCCCCGATCTGGGAACCTTTCACCCTGCAGCTGCCCTCGGGGGTTACCACGTAGAAGAAGATGCCATCCTGGTTGACCCCCGTCAGTCCGATCTGGACGGAGCCGTCGGCCGTCGGGACGTCGCGGCGCCAGCTTGCGGTGACTTTCTCCGTACGCGGAAGGGTGGTGCTCGTCATCGTCGGTGCCTCTGGGGTGCGACTGCTCGTGGCAGGGCCGGCCGAGACGCCGGGAGGGGTGGAGCCGATCACCTGCGGTTTCCTCGGGTCGGAGTCGAGCGCGAGGGCGCTCGCGAGCCCGGCGGCGGCGACCACCAGACCTGCGGCTACCGACCACGGGAGAACGCGGCGCCGTCGAGACTGCTCGTAGGTTCTTGCCGGAGTCTCGCCTGGGCTGCCCGCGGCACGGTTGCGGACCAGTGCGATCCGGTTGCCGCCGTTGCGGCTGCGACGCTGCGGAATCGGCTGGCCCCGGCCGCGCAGCTCAGATTCGACCTGGTGAAACAGGGTGTCCATGTCGAGCGGATCGGGGCCGCCGGGTACGCCGTTCTCCAGGGCGCTCAGCAGCGCCGCGGTGAAGGCGGTGTACCTGTTTCCCGGTGGGGCCAGGGCCAGTGTCGTCTCAGCGGTGGCAGTCATCAGGTACGTGCCGTCGATGACGGCGTGGTCGGCCAGCGGCCCCGGTGCGGCCATGAAGCCCGACATCGCCCGCCCGCTGAAACAGCAGTCCAGAATCACCACCTTCGCCCGGCAGCGCCGCGCGGTCGTGACCACCTCCCGGCGTACCTGGGCGAAGTGCACCGCATGATGCAGCGCGTCGGCACCACCGCCGACCAGCGCGAGCTCCAACTCGCCGTTGTCCAGCAACCCGTGGCCCGCGAAGTACACCACCAACGCATCGGTGGCCTCCGCGGCCGCTTCGTGGATCGGATCGAGGATGTCCTGAGCAGTGACCGGATCCACGACCAGGCGGCAATTCTCCGCGGGCAACCCCCACCGGTCGGCGTCGGTGAGCACGGCGGACAGGGCGGCTACATTGGCCGCGGCGGCAGGGATGGCCGGCATCCGGGTGTACGCCGAGACACCGATCAGCACGGCCCGCGACCTCGCCGGATCGGGCAGGTAGGCGGCCGTGGTCACTGCGTGGCCTGATCCGATCCGCCGTTCTCCCCAGCCAGGAACTGCCGGATCACGTCGGCGTTCCCGGCGTCGCCGCTCGGCAGGGTCAGGGTGGCGCCGTCCGCCCGCGTGATCGTGACGGTCCCGGGACGTGGGCGGGAACGGCGCCATGCCTCGACGGCCAGCGCAAGACTTGAGATCGCCGTCGCCTGCCCGAGCACCACGTCGATGATCTCCAGTGCGCCGAGTTTCCCCGGGTCGGCCGGACCGGGCCGTACCTCAGCGCCTCGGATCAGGCTGGCGTCGACGCGCAGCCAGTCAAAGAGCTCAGCCGAAGCTGCGGCGTCGTCCATGCTGATCCGTATCTGCATGCCGCCCCCTTCTCCGCCCGCCGAAGACCATCAGTGACCATCCATGATATGCACCGGGCCCATTCGCGATCGCACGATCGCGGTCGGCTCTGGTCGGCTTTCACTGCAAATCGGCCACTTCGCCACATAGGACGCCGGATCCGACCCGGGCGCAAGCACGCACGCCGCGTCGGGGCGACAACCCGGGTGACGGCGTTGGGGACACACTGTCTTCGGCACGACCGCGCGTTCGAGCGCCTCCGCTCGTGGGTCGCACTCTGTAGCACCCGGTCGGCCGCGGATGAGGGCAACGGCGCCGTCGTGCTGCGATGCCGAGGACGTCGGTCCATTACGGGGCGGGCTGATCGGCATGGCTACCATCCCCTTGTGATCGAGGACTTGATCAGGAGGACGGCCGCCGAGGACGACGATGCGATCGAGGAGTTGTGCGCGATCGCGGACAGCGATCCGGCGCGGTTGACTCCGCACCACGGCCTCCTGCTGGACCTCGACGTGTTGTGGCCGGCGAAGTTGTACCGAGCGGCAGATGCCGACGTGGTCCGCCGGGTCATCGACCAGATCGACGGTGGGCGGACGCCGGACCGGCTCAATCACCTGCTCCTTGTCCTGGCGCACAGTGCTCACCCGCTCGCCGAGAGCGCCATGCGTCGCTGGTCGGCACAGCCGCCGCCCGGCGTGGACAAGCTGCACGTCGGCCCACTGCACTACGCGCAGGAGGGCGGTTGGGTGGTCGGCCCGGACGGCAACCGACGTGACCTGTGCGGTGACACCGCGTACCGGTGGGTCATGCGTGAGACATCACGACGCGTAGAGCGTTCCCACTGTCCGTGGTGCGCGTCGCCGCTCTGGACTGCCGCAGACCTCGACACCGCAGACCCCGCCATCGGTGCCGCCATGGCCCACACGGGCTGGTCCGGCCGGTTGGT
Source organism: Micromonospora sp. NPDC007230 (assembly GCF_042869115.1). NCBI lineage: Bacteria > Bacillati > Actinomycetota > Actinomycetes > Micromonosporales > Micromonosporaceae > Micromonospora > Micromonospora sp. NPDC007230. Next base: position 37,586 of record NZ_JBIAFE010000042.1, read on the forward strand.
GATCGAGAGCTGCCACTTCTGCGCCTGCTATACGACGCTGTACAGCCGGGTCACACCTGCCGGTGCCGCTACCTGGTGGGCCGGCAACACCCGCCCCAGCTACCTACCCGATGCGGCCGAACCGGAGGACCCGCCAGCGCTGCTGCCGGTCCCAGGACCGGCTCTGCCCAGCCCCTACCAGGCCAGCGCCTGGAATCGCGGCGGCTCAACCCTGGGCGGCAGGCCCGACTGGATCCAGGACGCCGAGCACGCCGACTGCCCAGGCTGCGGCCAACCGATGGACTACGTGGGTTTGATCGGCGGCGCAGACTTGGACGAGTTCGGCGAGGGCGCCTACTACCTGCACCTGCACCAGCCGTGCGGGTTCGCCGCAGTGAACTACCAGCAGAGCTGACCGCCGCAAGCGCTGTCGCCGGATGCTGCCGGGTACCACGCCGCACGTTGCAGCATTGCCGCCAAACCATGGCGGCTCTGCTCCATCACGGTATGAAGGACGAGTTCGTCCGAGTTCCTCGTCGGACAACACTGTTCTGAGCGACGACCGGGCATGCAGCACCGGGGACATCACGCTCCGCCCAGGTCGGCATGAGCGAGCACCCGATCAAGAAGTCCCGCCGGGAGTGGGGCCGGCCGCGGCCCTGGCGAAGCGGCGGGCGAGGTGCCCGAAGGCGTCGACAAGCTCGGCGGGGCCGACAACCTCGATCTCGGTGTCGAACCGGGCGATGGCGGCGGCGAGGCCGGGCCAGGACCAGGAGCCGAGAGTGAGCCGGCACCGGTCCGAGCCGAGCTCCTCGACGATCCCGTCGCGCGTGTAGAGCGCCACGGTGGCGGCCGGCAGGTCGAGGATCGCGGTGCCCTGACAGGGCCAGCCGATGGTGCCGTCGTCAGCGCCGCGGAACCTGCCGGTGACGAAGGTGGTCACGTCGCCGCCGGGCAGTTCCCTGGGCGTGAAACGGGGCCCGTTGGGGATGCGCAGGGTGATCCGGTCGGCGCGGAAGGTGCGCCAGTCCGACCGGTCGAGGTCCCACGCGACGAGGTACCAGCGCCCGTCCCAGGTGACGACGTGGTGCGGCTCGACGCGGCGCGGGCGCTTGTCCGCGGTCTCGGAGCCGTAGTCGAAGCGGAGGATCTCATGGGCTCGCACGGCGGAGCTGACCGCCAGGAGCACGTCGCCGTCGACCGGGGCGGCAGGTCGGGCGGCGGGCCGGTCGACGGCGGTGATCTGGACGGCGTCGATGCGGTGCCGCAGCCGGGACGGCATGACCTGCCGGATGGTGTTCAACGCGCGCGCTGCCGCTTCGCCGGTGCCGTCGCCCAGTGCGGTAGCGGCGATCTGCAACGCGATGGTGAGGGCCACAGCCTGCTCGTCGTCGAACAGCAGAGGCGGTAGTTCGGTGCCGGCGCTGAGCCGGTAGCCACCGTCGGGACCCTTGACGGCGGCGATGGGATAGCCGAGCTCGCGCAGCCGGTCCACGTCGCGGCGCACGGTCCGCAGGCTGACGTCGAGCCGCTCGGCCAGCAACGTGCCCGGCCAGTCACGGCGCGTCTGCAGCAGCGACAACATGGCCAGCAATCGACCAGAGGCTTTCGGCATGAGGCTGAAATCTACCCGCAGTAGATGACACAACCTGTCACCTACGCCGACGAACCTTGGTGACGACGCCGGCCGGACACCGTGACCGGAAACAACTCTCACCAGGAGCCTTGGATGAGCATCACCACCACCGCCCACCTCAACTTCCAGGGCAACGCCCGGCAGGCGCTGGAGTTCTACCACTCGGTGTTCGGCGGCGAGATCACGATCATCACGTACAGCGACTTCGGGATGCCGAAGGACCTGCCCGACGCCAGCAAGGTCGTCTGGGGCCAGGTCGCGGCCGACGACGGCTTCCGCGTCATGGCCTACGACGTGCCCAGTCAGGCCGGAGCCGGCATCGCGCCGGCGCCCTCCACGCGACGCGAGACCGGCATGACGCTGACCGGCGAGCCGTTCTTCCTGTCCGTCCGCGGCGAGACCGTCGAAGAGGTCGGCGCGCTGTGGGAGAAGCTGGCCGATGGCGCCACCATCGTCGAGGCGTACGGCCCGGCGCAGTGGGCACCCGGGTTCGGGATGCTGACCGACCGCTTCGGCATCACCTGGATCCTCGACGTCGCCGCCCAGTACGCCAACGCCTGACCCTCGCCCTCTGGCAACGGGACGAGACGCCCAGCCCGGCGGCCTCGTCCCGTTGCCAGATCCCCCTGGGATACCACGCGCATCAGCGCGGGGATCGCGAAAAAGCCCTCGCGTGGTGGACGAAGGCCGCCGACAGCGGCTATCAGCTTGCCGCCGAGGCGCTCAACCTGCTCGACGTCGACGGCAGAGGCACAGGAACGCTGGAGTGAGACCGGGATGGCTCCCCGTGATGTGATCGATCACGCCTGCCAGGTGGCGCGGCTACTTTAGAGCGGATGCCGGGCTACCCGGTTGCTCTTGCGGCCGCGAGGGTGGATTGCACTCGAAATTGGCGGGCTTCCCTCCTAGCATCATGATCACGGAGATCCTGCGGTACGCCGCGTTCAGTGCCGATCCGGCTGGCGGCAACCCGGCTGGTGTTGTGCTGGATGCCGCCGGGCTCGGTGACGCGGAGATGCAGCGAATGGCGGCCGAGGTCGGGTACTCCGAAACGGCGTTCCTCGTGCCTGTCGGGGATGGGCATTTCAAGGTGCGCTACTTCAGCCCGAAGGCAGAGGTCCCATTCTGCGGCTACGCAACCATCGCGTCGACAGCTGCCTACGCCGAGCGGCACGGTCCGGGAGTCCTGCACCTGGAGACCCGCGCCGGCCTGGTCGAGGTCTCCACCAAGGTGCAGGCGGACGGCACCACCACCGCCACGCTGATCAGTGTCGAACCCCGAACCGAACCTGTCTCCGCCAGCGACCTTGCGGCGCTGCTCGAAGCGCTGCGATGGACGTCGGGTGACCTCGACGTGACGCTGCCGCCGCGGATCGCCTTCGCCGGGGCGTGGCATCCCATCGTGGCCGCCGCGAGCCGGCAGCGCCTGGCCAACCTGGACTACGACATGGCGGCCCTGGCCAGCTTGATGTCTCGGCGCGGCTGGACAACGATCGACCTGGTCCACCGCGAGTCCCCGCTGGTGTTCCACGCGCGTAACCCGTTCCCACCCGGTGGTGTTGTGGAGGACCCCGCGACCAGTGCGGCAGCGGCCGCGTTGGGTGGCTACCTACGCGAGCTGGGCTTGGTGGCGCCGCCCGCGACGGTCACCGTGCACCAGGGCCAGGACATGGGCCGTCCAAGCGTCTCTGATCAGCTTAGCGATCCTGTGTCGGATGGGGTTTCCGGGATCGTTTCCCACCGTGGTGGAGATGCATGGGCGTGGAGGTGGAATCCTGCGCCCAGTGCGGCTCCGCGTGGCCGGTGGCCGGTGGTGGTGGGTGTGCTGGTCGTGTTCACGTCCTGGTGTCGGAGGGCTGCGCGGGGCAGCCTCCGGTCCGTTGGTGCGTGTCCCTCCGGACGCTTGCCCGCCTGGCTGTGGCGCCGGGTGGGGGAGGGTGCCCTGCGTCGCCTGGGCGCGGGGCGTGGTGGCTGATGCCGGGTGGGGCTGGTCTTCGACCGGTCTCTCCCGGTGGCATTAGAGGTGCTGGGGGTGACGACGGCTGCGGCTTCGAGGGTGTCGACGATCGAGCGGATCACCATCGCGCCGCTGGTCTTGTCGATGACGGTCTTGCCCTGATGGGTGAGGCCACGGGCGGCGATACGCCGCCAGGCGCCGTGGTCGCGGTCGCCCTGCCAACGACAGGACTGGTCGGGGCAGATGGCCCACTTCCATCCCGGTGTGGTGGGGCGGTCGGGGGCTTTACGGTGCTGTAGCGGGGTCAAACATTGAGGGCAGTGCTTGGAGGTGTTGCGGGCGGGGACGGTGACCACGGCGATCCCAGCCTCGGCGGCGAGGTGCCGCATCCGGTCGGTGATCTTTCCGCGGATCTGTTGGGATAGGCGGGTGTTCAGGCTGTGCCCCATGCCCTTGGCTTCCATCGATCGTAGGTCTTCGAGGTAGATGACGGTCGCCCGGGCGGCGATCGCCTGGTCGACCGCCCAGCGGGCGGCAGCCCAGGCGAGCGCCTCGTTCAAGTTGTGGCGGCGGGTGGACACGTGGCGGATCTCGCCGGCCAGCACCTCCTGTTTCGCCCTCAACTGCTCGTCGGGGCGGCCGCCGAGCAGCCGCGCGTACTGGTCGGCCTTCGCATGCAGCCGCTCACTGTGGCGCCGCAGGCGATGCTGCTTGGCCAGGATGCCGGCGGCCCGGAACTGTCCACCCGCCCCCAACGCCGTGACCCGCCCGTCCGCCTGTAGTCGCAGGGCACCGGCGCTGAGGAGGGTGTTGAGGCCCCAGTCCACGCCAAGCGCCACCGAGTGACCGGTGGCCCGGGCTTTCGGCACGGCGTGCGTGTATGCCATGTCGGCGCGGACCGTGCCGTCGGTGAGGCGGAGGGTGGGCAGGTGCAGCACCGCCGCGGCGGGAACCGTGGACGGCAGCCTGATCGGACACGCCACCCACGTCCAGTCCCGATACGTCTGCGGATCCGGTCGTAAAGGAAGCTGCAGCCGCAGCAGCGCCCTGCCCGAGTCGGTGTCGCAGCGCTCGATGATGGCCTGCTGCCGGTCACACGCGGCCAGCAGCAACATCCGCCCGATCCTCGGGACGCCTTCGAGTTCGAACACGTCCACCGGCAGCCGACCGTTGGCCTTGACGAACGTGACGACCTGCCGGGTACGGCCCTTGATAACGCTGGATGGCAGATACTGCCCGCCGGGGATCGAGGCCCGAACCTGATCCCACTCGGCGGGGGTGCGCTTGCGCGGATCCGCCGGCCACGTCGACAGGACCCTGACGGTCACCTCGGCACGCCACTTCACCGACCGCAGAACACGGCCCGCCTGCTCCTGCGCCATCCGCACGACCCGATCATTGACCCTCACACCCCCAGGCGCGGCCACCGCCCAGCCCAGCCGCCGCAACGCCATCCACGCGTTCGACGGCAACCGCCGCCCACCCGCATCCACCCCGGCCGCCAACACCCCCACATCCACGCTGTTCCAATGCTCACCGACCAGCACGGCCACCATGCCCGCCACCAAGTCGGCACACCAACCGACCCGTTGCGCCAGCACCGCCTGAGACAGCACCTTGAATCGGCCTGGGTTTCCCGGAGGGCATGATCTAACAGGGAGAGGATCATGCCAGCACCGAAGAAGTATGACGATGAGACGCAGGCGCGTGC
>NZ_JBIAFE010000043.1:0-40699 GCF_042869115.1 Micromonospora sp. NPDC007230
ATCGATGGCTCCACGCCTGTTTCCACTGCCGACCGAATCGCCGCCTTCGTCCGTGTCGCGCCGATCAACCCTTATGCGCTACTGAGATCACCTCAGTAGGTGCCTCGCCAAGTTGGTGTGGCTTCGTCTGTTATGCGTTTGGTGAGGTTGTCGATCGAGGCAATGTGGATCATGGCTTCGGAGCTGGCGGGCAGGGTCTCGCTCGGCCCTGACCACCCGGACACGCTGCATGCGCGCGCCAACCTCGCCTTTTCCTATCGAGAAGCCGGTAGGGTCGCGGAAGCGATCGCCATCGAGGAGGACGTCCTGGCCGAACGCGAACGCCTCCTCGGCCCTGACCATCCCGAGACCCTGACCATCCGGGGAAACCTCGCTGCCTCCTACCGACAGGCCGGACGCACCACAGACGCGATCACCCTAGCCGAGCGTGTCCTCGCCGATCGACAGCGCGCCCTCGGTGACGAACACCCAGACACGATGAGAGGCCGCGTCAACCTCGCCCAGTCCTACTGGGAGGCGGGACGAACCACCGAGGCGATCCCCCTGCTGGAACGGGCGGCCAACGACACCAAGCAGCTCCTCGGCCCGCACCATCCGAGTGCTGTGTCGGCCGTCACCACCTTGCGTCAATGGCGAGGCGGCGACTGACTGCTCGCAAGGGCCCGCAGAGCCAGGCGGTGGGGATGTCGGGCAACGCGCTGCGGTCAGTTTCCTCGCACGCAGAATTCGTTGCCGTCGGGGTCGGCCAGCACGACGCTGCCGTCCTCGCCGACCTCGAGCCGAGTGGCCCCGAGGGAGATCAGTCGGTCGACCTCCGCTTGCTGGTCGCCACCGGCCGGGGCGAGGTCAAAGCGCAGCCGGTTCCGCACCTCTTTCGGGGCCACGGGCGGGCCTCCCCACGCGATCTTTGTGCCGCCGTGCGGTGACTGGATCGCAGTCTCCTGATCCTGATCCCACACCAGCGGCCAGCCCAGCGCCTCGCTCCAGAAGAGGCCGACCTCCCGGGTGCCGTCGCAGGTGAGCTCCCCGAGCAAGCCGCACCCGGCGAGGAAGGCGTTGCCCGGCTCGATCACGCAGAACTCGTTGCCCTCGGGGTCGGCCAGGACGATGTGCTCCTCCTCGGGGAGCTGCCCGACGTCGAGGTGGGCGGCGCCGAGCCCCAGCGCCGTCGCCACCCTTTGCTGCTGATCGGCGTGGCTGGTGCTGGTCAGGTGAAGGTGTATGCGGTTCGGCACCACCTTCTCCGCACGGCTGGGCACGAACCGGAGGCTGAGCTGGGTGTCATCGCCGGGCAGGAGCGTGCCACCGGCGTCCTCGACGACCTCCCGGCCGAGCACGTCAGCCCAGAACTGCGCCAGGCGAGCCGCGTCGTGCGCATCGATGGTCACCGCAAGCAGTCGCGCGAGCATCGCCTCACCGTAGACACGGGCCAGCCAGACAACAAGGCGTTTTCGAGCCCGGCGGAAATCGCATCCGGTACGACGGTTGCCCATCCGCTGTCCTCTTGCGGCCAGCCAACGGGAGGAGAGACGCCGATTTGGAACCATTGCCAGCATCGGTAATCAGGAATGGAAATCGGCATTCCGAAATAGAACTGGATCCGCGAGCCCAGAGAGGGGAGCGACCATGATGGACCGGGCGACGCTGCTGGCTGAGCCGGAGCCCGACCTCGCAGCTCAGTCCCCTGACCCGCTGGCCGTCGGGCTCGCCAACGCCTCCCTGCTCGGCGCCGGCTACGTGATGCTGCGACGGTGGAGTCTCGCCCTCGGCACCGGACTCGTCACGGTCGTGCTCGTCACCATCCTCGCCTCGGCCGCGCCGTCGGTGTGGTTCGTGGTCGCCGCACTCCTGTGGTGGGCGGCGGTCATCGTGCACGGCTGGTATCTGGCGAACCGCAGCCCGCGGCCTGTCCGGCGGAGCCGGGTGCGACAGCAGCGGCTCGTCGCCCTCGGCGTCACGGTTCCGGTGCTGCTCGCCGTTGGGCTCCTTCGGTTCGACGCCGGGCGGATCGAGCGCGACACGGCCGAAGCCCGCCGCTCCGGGGACTGCCCCCAGGCACTCGCCGCGCTGAAGAGAATGTCGGGTGGCCATCACGTGGCCGCTCACCTGGCTGACCGTGGCGACGACACCGTCCAAGCGTGCGCGCTGTCGCGGCGAGCCGCTGCGGATCTTCATTACGGACTGACGGGCGACATCGAGGCCCTGGACGCCGGTTTCAGCAAACTCTCCACCATCCTCGCCGAACTGCCCGGCCACGAGAGAGTCGTCGAAAGAGTCCTGGACGGATTCCTCGCCGGGCTGCCCACCGGGGACGCCTGCCAGACCAAAGCGGTCACCGACTGGCTCGGCGGCCAGCAGCGAGTTGGCGACGGCGTGTTGAGCGGAGCCGTCGAGGTCGTCCCGCGGGTCGCCCCCGCGGCGATCGTCGGATGTGCCGACACTTTCCTGGCGCAGGCGCTGGTCGTAGCCGATCAGCAAGGTCAGCCCAACGACTGGCAGCAGGCACGAGAGCGATACGAGCAGCTGCTCGACCAGTATCCCGACCATGAGCTCGCCACCAAGGCCAGAGACAAAGTCAAGCAGGCCACCCTGGCGATCGAGCTGGCGAACGTACGTGACCTTCTTGACGACGGGTACGGCAGCTCGCTGCCCAGCTACTGCGACAAGCCCGCACCGTACAGCGGCGCCGCCCCCTATCGCCGCAACATGGTGAATCGAGCGCTCCTGTACGGGCCGGAGCTGGCCTCAGCGCACAACAGCTACAACTACCGGGGCAAGCTTCCGGCCAGCTGGCTCACCGGAGATGTCACCAAGGCCACCCTGGTGATCTGCGCCGGCGAGACTCAATTCGGCGCCCGGGTCAACACCTGCCCGTACGAGAACGACTTCCTCATCCAGGGCTACAGTTTCGTGACGTTCCGGAAGGTAATCATTCCCGTCCGCGTCTATGAATTGCGGACCGGGCGGCTCGTAAAGAGCATCAAGGTGCACCTCCGTGGCTCTAGCTGCCCCCGGGTCCTGAAATACCGAACGCTCTCCGGCCTAACGAATATCGGCCCACCGTCGGAGGTGTACGTCACCCCGTCAACCTCCCACGTACGCGCCGCCTTCGGGCCGCTTTTCAAGTGACCTCAAGCGACGACTAAGCAGCCCGGGCGGTACCTGCCCGTCCTGTGCATCGAGCTGGTGAGCCGGTGCCGCCGGGCCAGCGAGGAGGTGGAGAGCTCATGGTCGGTACGAGTTCGACGGCCGGCGGCAGACCTGCGGGCGGTTGGCGTTCTTCGGCGGCAGCCACTCTGGCGGCCGCCGTCCTGGCCGGCGTACTCGGACTCGCTCCGTCCGCCTGGGCCGCACCGCCCCCCGGCGCCTGCGGCCACGCTGACCCGGCCCAGCCGCCGGTGGCGGAGCTGCCGTGGGCCCAGCGGGTGCTCGATCCGGCCTCCGTCTGGCCGCACAGCACCGGCGCGGGGGTGCTCGTCGCTGTGGTCGATTCGGGAGTGGACTCGGACCACCCGCAGCTGCGGGCCCGGGGCGCGGTGCTCCGGGGGGCGGACTTCCACCTCGTCGGCGACCTGCCCGGCAACTTCGACTGTGTGTCCCATGGCACGGCGGTGGCCAGCATTGTCACGGCTGACCCGGTGGCCGGGATCGGCTTCGCCGGGCTCGCCCCGGACGCCCGCATCCTGCCAGTACGGGTGAGCGAGCGGGACCTCACCGACACCGGACGTGTCGAGACCATCGATCCCGCTCTGCTCGCCAACGCCATCCGGTACGCGGCCGGCCAGGGCGCCAAGGTCATCAACCTGTCGTTGGCCGGCGTCAGCGACAACCGGCAGGTCCGCGACGCGGTCGCCTACGCCCGGTCCCGGGACGCGCTGCTGGTCGCCGCCGCCGGCAATCAGCAGCAGGGCACGGCGGGGCGAAAGTCCTTCCCCGCCGCCTACGAGGGGGTGCTCGGGGTCGGTGCCGTCGACCAGTTCGGGATCAGATTGCCGAGTTCGCAGGTCGGGTCGCACGTCGACCTGGTCGCCCCGGGCGGTGGTGTGCTGGCGGCAACCCGGGCCGGCGGCCACCAGTACTGGCAGGGCACCAGCTTCGCGGCGCCGTTCGTCTCGGCGACCGCCGCTCTGGTCCGGTCGGCGTGGCCGAAGCTCACCGCCGACCAGGTGGCCGAACGGATCGTGGCCACCGCCACGCCGGCGCCCGGCGGTCCCGGATACGGCGCCGGTCTGGTGAACCCATACCGCGCGGTCACGGACGGGTTGGTGAGTGCGCCGCCCGACCCCTCCCCTTCGGTGACCCTGCCGCCGGTCGATCCGGCCCGGGTCCGCGCCGCCGCCTGGTGGGACGACACCGGCCAGCACGCCCGACTGGCGATGCTCCTGGCTTGCGGAGCGACCGGACTGGCTATGGTCGCGGCGCTGGTGGCCGGTCGGGGACGGCGGGCCCGCTGGCAGGCTCGGCGGGCCGCGCCCACGCCGACCGGGCCGGCCCCGGTCGAGCCACCGGAGCAGTTGTTCCTGCTGCCGCCGCCCTGAGCCGAACGCTGACCGGAGCGGCGGCGCCCACGCCACAGCGCCCTACGTGTGTCCAGTGCCGGCGTGCCGTGCGGGGCGGTGCGGCGGCGCCGAAACCCAAGGAAGCGGGAGCGGCCGGTCCGCCGCTCCCGCTTGTGCCGCTTCGGCTGCTGCTGGTGCCCCGATCAGACCTGGGGTCAGATCGAGGTGCTGCCCACCCGAGCGACCGCCGAGGCAAGTGCCTGCTGCAACTCGCTGTTGGCGGTCTGTACGCCGCCACGCAGCGCATCGAGCATGGCCTGCTGCGCGGCGGACACCTGCTGCCAGGCTCGGCTGATCTCCTCGAACTCGCCACCCGCGCGGTCCAGCCAATCCGCGGATGTGGCGCCGGAGGTGCTCTGCCAGGTGTCCATTTCCTGCTGCACCCGGGCGACCGTGGCGACGATCTGGTCGGCCAGGCCGTCGAGCTGACTGAAGTTCCCTCTGATCAGCATGCTGTCGATCCTTCCGTTGTCGCTCGTCAGGCCCGCAGGGCCCCGCCGAACGGGCTGTGCCCCGCCGCCGAGTTCAGGCTGGCGGCGCCGGCCTCGTCGGCGACCAGGTAGGTGTTGGAGGAGAACCGGGTGTTCTCGCCGAGACTGTTCAGCGCCGCCACCAGCCGGGTGATGCCCTGTTCCCACTGCTCATGTGCGGCATCGAAGGCGGGGCGGGCAGTGCCCTCCCACTGGCCCCGGAGGGCCTCCACCGTCGGTCGTAGCGTGGCCCGGTGCCCCTCGATGCTGCCCGACACGGTGCCGGCCATCGCGGCTGCCCGCTCGAGGGTCTCGGTTACTCCGTGTAGTTGGTCTCCCGCCGCCATGGGCTCGCTCCTTCCCATCGTCCGCGCGTGCACACCGCGGTCGTTGTCCGGTCGTCCCCACGGCTGCTGGGGACGATTCAGACGGTAGTTCCGGGCCGGCCACGGTCGGCACCGCTCGTCACCTTCCTGCCAGCAGCCCCGAGGCGGCGGCCGACATGGGTGAGGATCGGCCGTCGAGGAAACCGCACGGAAGGGCCCCTTCTCGTCGCTTTCGGTATCGGAAGGGTCCCTCCTGACAGCCGGTCCGGTGGCCACGTCCGACCATCCCGACGGCAAGCGAGGAGGAATGGTGGCGACAGTGGTGGTAAGGCGGCCCGCACGCCGGCCCGCCCCGGAGATGCCGTCCGGGGAGCTGCTTCTGGAGGCGCCTCCGGAGATACCCGCGCCGACCGGTCGGCAGTGGACGCAGGCACTCAGCATGCTGCCCATGTTCGTGATCATGGCGGCGATGCTGCTGATGTTCTCGGGCAGCACCACCGGGACAATGCGGATGGTGGTGTTCGGCCTGTTCGGAGTGGCGATGGTGGCCATGGTGCTGGTCGCTGTCGTTCGCGGCAGCGGGCCGAGCCGGCAGGAGATGGGGTACGCCCGCCGGCTCTACCTGCGCCGGCTGGCGCAGCACCGGCTCCGGCTGCTTCGTACCGTCGATCGGCAGCGAGAGGCGCTGCGGTACCTGCACCCCGCCCCGGAGCAGCTGTGGTCCCTGGCCGGTAGTTACCGGCTGTGGGAACGGCGGATCGACGACGCCGACTTCGCGGTGACCCGGATCGGTGTCGGACCGCAGGGCCTGGCGACCACCCTGGTCGCCCCGGACACCAAGCCGCTGGAGCAACTCGAACCGCTCTCCGCGCTCGCGCTGCGCCGATTCCTGAAAACGTACAGCGAAGTTCCCGACCTGCCGCTGGCGGTGGCGCTGACCGGATTCAGTCGGCTACACGTACGCGGGGAGCGTGCCACCGCCGTTGGGCTGGTCCGGGCGATGATCGCTCAGTTGGTCACCCTGCACGCCCCGGACGACGTACGCATCGCGGTCTGCGCCGGTCCCGCCGAGCTGACGGACTGGGACTGGGTCAAGTGGCTGCCGCACGCCCTGCACCCGGAGCAGACCGACGCGGTCGGCCCGGTGCGGTTGGTCGCCCCGACCCTGGTCGGGGTGGAGGCCATGCTGGAGGACCTGCTTGCGGCCCGCCCCCGGTTTGACCCGGACAGCCGGCGTACGAGTGGTTCGCAGTTGGTGGTCGTGCTGGACGGCGGAGACCCGACCGGGTCGGATCACCTGATGACCGGGGGTGGCGTCGAGGGCGTGGTCATCATCGATATCGGCGTGCCGCCGGTGGTGCCGGGTTCGATCGTCGGTGCGGGTGCGTCGGTGGGCTGGCCGGGTCCGGGTGCCTCGGCGGCTCCGGTCGCCGCCGGCTCCAGGGCCGACGTCCGGCAACCGCGGATACTCGACCGGGCCACCCTGGTCTTCGAGGTCGCCGGCGACGGCGCACTCCTGGCCAGCACCTTGGATGGCCGGACCGAACTCGGCCGGGCCGATGCCCTCGACGCCGTGCGGGCCGAGGCGCTGGCCCGGCAGCTCGCCCCGCTACGGCTGACCGGCGGCGCTCGCGGCGAGCCGGCACTCAGCCACGACCTCGGCCTGGCTGACCTCTTGGAACTCGGCGACCCCTACTCCTTCGGCCCGGCCCGGACCTGGCAGCGCCGGCCGAACCGCGACCGTTTGCGGGTGATGTTCGGTCTCCAGCCGGACGGAACGCCGGTCGAGATCGACTTGAAGGAGTCGGCGCAGGACGGGATGGGGCCGCACGGCTTGATCATCGGGGCGACCGGGTCCGGCAAGAGTGAGTTGCTGCGCACCCTGGTGCTGGCGCTCGCGGTCACCCATCCGCCGAACTCGCTGAACTTCGCGCTGATCGACTTCAAAGGGGGCGCGACCTTCGCCCGGCTGGACGCGCTGCCGCACACCAGCGCAGTCATCACCAACCTCGCCGACGAGTTGCCGCTGGTGGAACGGATGACCGACGCGCTCAACGGCGAGCTGATCCGCCGTCAGGAACTCCTGCGGGCGGCCGGCAACTTCTCCTCGATGCGGGACTATGAGCGGGCCAGAGCGGCCGGCGCGCCGCTGCCCGAGGTGCCGACCCTGCTGGTCATCTGTGACGAGTTCAGCGAACTGCTCTCCGCCAAGCCGGACTTCATCGAAACCTTCGTCCAGATCGGACGCGTCGGCCGGGCATTGGGCGTACACCTGTTGCTGGCGAGCCAGCGGCTGGAGGAGGGACGGTTACGCGGCCTGGACGGACACCTGTCGTACCGGATTGGCCTGCGTACCTTCTCGGCGGTGGAGAGCCGCATCGTACTCGGGGTGAGCGACGCCTTTGAGCTGCCGCGTGCCCCCGGGCACGGTTTCCTCAAATTCGGTACCGAGCCGCTGATCCGGTTCCGCGCCGCGTACGTCTCCGGGGCGCATCGCCGGCCGGGCACCGTGGCGGAGCCGGTGGGCCAGGACGCGGTGGAGCTGCTGGAGTACACCACCGGCTATCTCCCGCCGGCCCAGGCCGACCCCGGCGGGTCAGGGTCGGTCGGTCCAACCGGGTCGCCACCCACCGGTCCGGGCGCTGTGGCCGGGGGCGGCGCCGGCGAGGCAGGCGACGACGACGAGGCCGACGACGGCAACACCGAGAGTCTGCTGGACATCCTGGTGGACCGCCTGGCCGGGCGGGGCACGCCGGCCCACCAGGTCTGGTTGCCGCCGCTGGCGGAGCCACCCACCCTGGACGGTCTGCTCGGCCCGCTCGGCACGGACCCGGTACGCGGGCTGTCCAGCACCCGTGACGAGCTCGCCGGACGGCTCCGCGCGGTCGCCGGGATCGTGGACCGGCCGTTCGAGCAGCGCCGCGATCCGCTGACGTTTGACCTGTCCGCCGCCGCCGGGCACATGGTGGTGATCGGCGGGCCACGCAGCGGCAAGAGCACGGCGCTGCGAACCGTGATCGCCAGCCTCGCCCTGACCCACACTCCGCGCGAGGTGCAGTTCTACTGCCTGGACTTCGGCGCCGGGTCGCTCGGGGCGCTGCGTGGCCTACCGCATGTCGGCGGGGTGGCCGGGCGGCAGAACGCCGGGGCGGTTCGGCGTACGGTCGCCCAGGTGCTCGGCGTGTTGACCGAGCGGGAGCGGCGGTTCGCCGAGCACGAGATCGACGGGATCGCGGCCTACCGAGCGGCCCGGGCCCGGGGCGAGTTCGCCGATGACCTGTACGGTGACGTGTTCCTGGTGGTGGACGGCTGGCAGACGCTGCGCAAGGATTTCGCCGACGTCGAGGAACAGCTCTCCGACCTGGCCGTACGCGGACTCGCGCACGGCGTGCACGTGCTGGCCGCCTGCGCCCGGTGGTTCGACCTGCGGCCCGCCGTCCGGGACCTCTTCGGCAGCCGGGCGGAGCTGCGCCTCGGTGACCCGATCGACACCACGGTGGACCGGATGGCCGCACTCGCCGTCCCCGAGGGCACGCCAGGACGTGGCATCACCACCTCGAAGCACCAGATGCTGCTGGCGTTGCCGCGGATCGACGGTGGGTCCGTGGGCGACGGGCTTCCGGACGCGACCGCTGCCCTGGTGCAGGCCGTCGCGGCGGCGTGGCCGGGCGAGCCGGCCCCCCGGGTACGGCTGCTGCCGGCGACCGTCGCCTACGCGGATCTTCCGCCCGGCGACGAGACCGCTGCTCGCGGTGGCGGATCGGGCAACGGCGGGCCACGACTCAGCATCGGCATCGCCGAGCAGGATCTGGCCCCGGTGCGGTTGGATTTCGACGCCGATCCACACGTCCTGCTCCTCGGCGACGCACAGTCCGGCAAGACCGCCTTCCTGCGCCTGCTGGCCCGGCGGATCGTGGACAACTGTTCGCCGAGCCAGGCGCGGATCATACTGGTCGACCACCGGCGCAGCATGGTCGGCGACATCACCACCGAACACCTGCTCGGGCACGGCACCGATCCGATCAGCACGCGCCGACTGATCGCCGAGGCGGCCCGGGGAATGGCGGAACGGGTGCCCGGTCCCGTCGTCACCCCCGAGCAGCTCCGCAGCCGCAGCTGGTGGCGCGGTCCCGAGTTGTTCGTGCTGGTCGACGACTACGACCTGGTGACGAGCCCGATGGACAACCCGCTCCAACCGCTGCTCGACTATCTGCCGCAGGGTCGGGACCTTGGGCTGCACGTCGTGCTCACTCGACGTACCGGTGGTGCCGGGCGGGGCCTGTTCGAGCCGTTCCTCGCTCGGCTGCGGGACCTCGGGTCGCCCGGGTTGCTGCTGTCCGGAGATCCGGGCGAGGGCCCGCTGCTCGGCGGGCTCAAACCGGAGCCGCTGCCGGCCGGGCGTGGCCGGCTGATCCACCGGGGTCAGCCGCCCCGGTTGCTCCAACTGGCCTGGCTGCCACCAGCCGAATAGCCCCGCCCGACCGGGTCGGTCATCATGGCCGGTTGCTGTCGCGCGGCAGCCGCACCCGTTCCCGCCGTGGTTGGCTCGGTAGACAGACGACCTCGCTGATGGGAGGGGAGACATGGCGGCCGTTTCGGAGCTCATCCACGGCAACACCAGTTTTCTCCAGCAGTTTGCCGGCCGACTCGATCCGACCCCGGTCGTCGCGGTCCGGACCGCGGCTGCCGAGGTGGCGAGCAGCGCCCAGGACTGCGGCGATCCGCTGCCGGGCTGCCAGCGCTACAACGCAGCGGTACGCGACGCGACCAACCAGATCATCGCGTTCTGCACCGAGGTCGAGCAGGGAATAGCGGCGTACGCGGCGGTCGCCCGCGGTAGCGCCGCCGACTACGTGGGCGGCGACGAAGCGGGGCGCAATGCGATCCAGGGTGCGCTGGCCGCGCAGCCAGCATTCCCCGAGACGCCCCAACCAGGACAGTGATAGGAGGTGACCGGATGGACATCGGTCAGTTGATCTTTGAAATGAACAGGCTCCACGGCCAAGCCGAGGCGCAGCGCCAGCATTCCGACCACCTGTCGCAGAGTCCACGCGGCTGGGCGGCGATCCAGGCCGGCCTGGTGGCCGCCGGCGAACTCCTGCGGCGCAGCGCCAGCGAGATCGGGCCCGAGTGGCAGGACGAGGCCGGCGACCAGTACGCGCAGCGGCTGCACCGCAGCGCGGCGGTGGTGCAGGCCTGGCAGCAGACGCTGGCCTCGGCGAACCTCGGCCAGGCACTGACGGACCTGGCCGAGGCGGTCACCACCACCGCCGACGAGGTCAGCAAGCTCAAGCAGGAGTTCGACGAGCTGGTCGGCCAACTCGCCAACATCGCTAACGGCCCGGAGGCCGTGGCGGAGGTGAACCGAATCCTGGCGCAGCTGCGCATAAAGGTGGAGCAGGCCAGACAGAGGCTGCAGGTGCTCGACCAGGCGTTCGCGGACACCGCGCAGCAGGTCACCAGGGCGTTGAACGGTACACCGTGGGACGGCCCGCAGGCGGGCGGCACCACGGCCGCCGCAGCGGCCGAAGCCACGGGCGCCGCCGGCGCCCAAGCGACCGGCGCGCCCGGGGGTGCGGGTGCCGCCGCTGGCGCGGGTGGTGGCGCCGGTGCGAGCGGCGGCCCTGGTGCGGGTGCTGGCGCGGCCGGCACGGATGGCAACCCGGGTCTGGCCGGCGTCGCCGCACCAGCCCCGGCCGGCCTGGCGCCGGGCACCATGCCCACCGTCCCGACGATCCCACCGGTGGCGACACCGACGACGTCAGCTCTGCCGCCGATTGTTCCGCCGATCGGTGTCCGCGGCTACAGGTCCGGGCGGCTCGGCGGCGGGATTCCGGCCATCGCCGGAGGCCCCGGCGCCGCCATTCCTCGGGCAGGTCGGCCGGTCAGCGGCGTTTCGCCACTCGCCGCCGCACCGGCGTCGCCCCCACCCGCCCCGCCGGCGACCGGCACCAACGGCAAACCCGGCACGGGGGCGGGTCGGCTGGTGCCACCGATGATGATGCCGCCGACGGGCGGCGGGGCGGCCGGCACTGCCCCCAAACCCGGTACGCCGGACAACCGGGACGGTCGCCACCGCACCCGACCGCTGCGTGCGGTGCCGGGGGTGCCGCCCCGGCTGCGCGGCCGAGCCGGACAACTCGCCGGCACCCCGGCGTTCCTCGCCGGCAGGTCGGCTACCCGGCGCGGCGGCGAACCGGAGAACACCCCGGAGCAACCGCTCGACGAGGAGCTGTGGCAGGTGGAAACCCCGCCGGCTCCGATCGTCGACCGGCGACAGCCGCACTGATCCGTCCGCAATCGGCCACCTGTCTCGTAGGGAGGAATTCGTGGGCTCGACCACCGGCATAGCTGACGCCACCGGAATCGACCGGCGGCGACTGCATCAGGACCTGCTCACCGTCCAGCAACGGCTCGCCGAGGTTCGGGCGACCGCCGAGTCCCACGACGGGCTGATCAGCGCGACGGTCGGCGGCCGCGGGGAGCTGCTCGAACTCGCGCTGGATCCACGCATCTACCGGGACCCGGACTCGCGGGCACTGGCCCGGGAAATCACCGACACGATCCATCGGGCGCGGAAACTGGCCGCGGACCAGGCCTTTGCCCTCACCCGGCGGGTGCTCGCGCCCGGGGCGGACCGCGCCGAGACCGACCTGGGCTTCGACCCTCTCCTGCAGCACCTTGACCGCGAAACTCGGAGAGGAGGCTGGTGATGTCCCCAGCCGGCCCGGGTGGCTTCCTGGAAATGCAGACCGCCATGGTCGGACCGCAGCTGCGGGTGCTGGCGGAGACCGGAACCACGCTGGCAGGCGACTGGCGCGGTGCCGAAGGAGCCGCTACCGCCGCGGAAGGCGGGATCGGCGCCGACGTGCTGGGCCAGGCGTTTCGGGCCGTCTACCTGCCGGACAGCCAGGCCGTACGGCAGAACGCCTCGGCCATTCCCCCGCTCTTCCAGGCGCTCACCGATGTCGGAATGCGCTGCCTGCAGGACTACCAGGCGGCCGACCAGCGGTCGGCCGCCGCCTTCCCCCCGCCACGGTGAACAGGAGCTGGCACAGTGATCGCACAGCCCTCGGAGGCGTATGGCCTGTGGCCCCGGGTCCGGGCCCTTTCAGGGTGGCCGGACACGAACGAGGTCCAGCTGGGCGACCTGGCCACCGCCTGGCAGCAATCGGGCGGTGCGTTCCGCGCCGCCGCCGGCACCAGCATCAGTGGTCTGCAGTCGGCCTGGCCGGACACCGCTGGCACGGACTTCCGTCTCCGGACGGACGAGCTTCGCCGGATCACGGAGCAGACCGCCGAACTCATGCACCAGCTCTCCACGAAAGCGGAGCAGTTCGGGACCATCGTGCGGACGGTCAAGGAGGACATCCGGCGGCTCGTCGAGGAAAACCTTGAGGCGTTCGGCCGGACGTGGCAGCTGCTGGACGGTGTCCGGGAGGCGGCCCAGGAAGAGTTCGTCCGGCAGCTCGCGACCGCCGTGCAACAGGTGATTGATGCCGGCGTCGAGGCCACCGGGAAGCTTGGCAGCGCAACCGCCGCCGCCATCGAACAGCTCAACAAGATCGTTAATGACACGGCCGACAACATCAAAAATGACCTGCGGGACAAGTGGTTCATGACCGCCGGCGATGCCGTGAACAGCGCCGCCAGCACCGTCGCCGCACACCGCTTCAGCCAAAATCCAGCGCACCTGCCCGACGAAATCGCGGAGCGGCTCGCCGCGGGACGGCTGGCCATGCGAGTCGGTGGCGGCGTCGCCGGCTTGGGAGTCATCTACGACGCTACCGTGGGCGGCAAGTCGTGGGAGCAGGCCTTTGTCTCAAACGGGGCGAGTTTCCTGGCTTCTACCGCGACCGGCGCGCTGATCGGCTCGATGATCCCGGTGCCGGTGCTGGGTACGGCGCTGGGCGCGGCGGGCGGCCTCGTCGTCGGCCTCCTCACCTCCGGCACGATCGACTCGCTGTACGCCAACGGCGGCGACCTTGGCAAAACCATCTCCGACGGCGCGGACGCCGTCGTCGAGTTCGGCGGGGCGGTCGGCGAGGCCTGGGATACCGCCTTCTGACGGAGCCCCGGCGGCCGTCTTCCCTGGTGTCGGCCGCCCAGCCGGTTCCCCTGGTGCCGGCCGCCCAACCCGACCAGGTGATCCGATGGAGGGACATGATGACTTCAGCAGGCATATCGACCGGTACGCCGATCCCCGCTGACTTTCCACCCGCGCTCTACCTGCCCTGTGCCGAGCACGTGACGGATCCGGCAGCGGCGCAGATCGCCATGCGGGAGACGAGGGACGGCCGGGTGGCGCTGCTCGCGTACTCGGCGCTGGACCGGCTGCACCACTGCTGCGGACGGGAACAGCCGTGGATCCTCATGCCGACCACGGCACTCGACGAGTTGCAACGCGCCCAGCCGTTCCAGCTGCTCATGCTCGACGTGGTGATCCCCGAGGAGTACCGGCACCCACGCGGCTTGTGAACCACGTAGGAAACCGGGCTCAGCGGTTGTCGCCGCTGCCACCCAGCACGCCACGGCCCTGACGGCTGGGCAGCTTGGCCAGGTTGGCCGCCGCGACGTCGTCCAACGACAGATCGAGGTAGTCGGCGAGCACCGCCACGTACCAGAGCACGTCACCGAGTTCCTTGGCGATGTCGGCCCGGTCGATCCGCGACTCGTCGCTGTCGAGGTCTCGGACCCACTTCTTGAACTTCTCGGCGATCTCCCCCGACTCACCGACCAGCCCGAGCACCAGATGGAGCAGCTCGTTCCTCTTGTCACTTGGAGCGGCAGTACGGAGGGCGCCGCGCTGATACTCGTCCAGGTCCATGGCGGACCAGTATGGCGAACGCTCCCACCCGACCCAACTCACACCGCCCGGGCCGCCGTCGGGTTCAGGCCGCTCCCCTTCGGCAGCCGGGCGACCAGCCCGGCGGGAAGCCGCACCGGAGTGACCTGGTCGTAGCCGAGGATCCCCAGCACCTCCCGACCGCCGAGCGGGTGCACCCAGCCCTGATCGGTGACGAGCATCAGGGTGCCGGCAGGCGCCTGGGCGCTCGGCAGCACCTCCACCAGGGCCGCTCGCCCCGGCGGCACGTACACCCGGTCGGCCAGCGGCAGCCCCTCGGCGGTCCGCCCCCCGGTCGCGATCATCGCGTCGTCGGCGGGCAGCGCCGCGTCGATCCGCAGCCGGGGGACGCCGGCACTTCCGTCGTACGTCGCACAGACCGCCACCGGGCCGCGGCCGGCACCGGCGAAGTCCGGCCGCCGGGCCGGCGCCCTGCCCGGCCCGGGCGTCGGCAACGGTTCCTGACGGGCCGCCGTCGCGGCGGCCAGCCCGAGCGGTACGCCCACCGGCTCGGCGCCGCCGTACGCCTGCACCGTTTCCCGATACGCCAACTGAATGTCGTACTGGAGTTCCGAGATCATCCGTAGCCGGTCGGACTCGACGAGATAGTGCTGCACCCCGCCGCCGGAGGTCCGCGTCACCAGAAGTTGCCCGATTCGCAGCTCCTTGCGGCCTGGGACCGCAGTCGAGGGTTTGCCGGCGTTCGGCACCGGAATCGGCGCGATGGCCTCGCCGGCGGGAAGGATGTCCACCACCGCAAGCCCGACCCGGGCACGCGGCTCGACGCGCAGTGCCAAGCCGACGGTCACGATGTCCGGCTGCCGAATCCGGTGCCGGTATCCGCGCCAGATCAGGTACTGGTCACCGGTCTCCGGCACCTCGACCAGCAGGGCGGCGTCGCCGAGCGGGCGCCCGCCGGTCGGCTCTGTCCCCACCAGCAACGCCGAGGCGTCGACCGTGGCCCCGGTTGAGTTCGTGGCGGGGCGTGAGCACAGGGTCCAGCCGCCGACCAGGACGCCGTCCGGCCTGGGCAGCGCGTCGGGCGCGTCCGGAATGCCGATCCGGGGCCCGCGCGGCACACCGACCAGCGACTCCCGGGAGACCACCTTGGTCGGCGCGTTCCGCCCTAGCGCCAGCAGCGCCGAGGCGTAGTTGAGTACCGGGTGCAGCTTGCCGTTCAGGTAGACGTAGCGGGTGCCGGTCTCCCGCACCACGATGACGGCGTCGCCGCCCTGCCAGGCCCGGTTGCCGCCGGGCACGATGACGCCGTAGATGCCGACCGCGGCGAGCACGAGCACGGCGAGGGCGACGCTGCCGAAGGCCGCGCCGATCGGCCGGCGAAAGGGCGGCTGCTCGGGATCCGTCTCCCGGGTCACCAGCGCGGACAGCACCCGCTGGCCCAGGAATTGATGTGCCTGCAACTGATCGCGCTTCGTCGCCATCTCACATGTCCCGTCCGGTCGCCTCGGCGGCCCTGCCCGTGGTCGTCGGTCCAGCCGTCCAGATCGCAGTCGTCATTTCACCCGCCGAGGCCGCGGACCAGGCCGTACAGCCGCAGCACCGCGCAGAGTACGGGCACACAGGCCAGCACCAGCAGCAACTCGGCCAGTTCCGCGTACCGGCCGAGGAAGGCGTTCGGTGCCCGTCGGCTGAAGACCAGACCGGTGACCAGGGCGAGCGCTCCGGCGACACCCAGTGCCGGCAGCACGATCCAGGCCAGCCGGGTCGGGTCCGACATCAGCGGACCGGCCGCCAGTGCGGTGGCCCCGGACAGGCCGGCGAGAAGGAGCGGCAGCCGGTGCCGGAGCGCCGGATACAGCCGGGCTCGTACGCCGAACCCGAGGGTGAGCACCACCAGAAGAATCGTCACCGCGGTGCCGGCCCGGGTCGCCAGCAGCGCCTGGGCGAGCCCGGCCGCCATGCCGGCACCGCCCAGCAGGCCGGTGAGCAAGCCGTCGGCGCGCAAGACGGCCGCGTACACGGCGTGTCGGGGCGGCTGGGGATCGTCGCGGACCAGATCGGCGGCGGTGCGCGGCAGCACCGGCATCGGCACCCGACCGAGCCGGGTCGCCAGCGGCCCGAACAGCGGTGAGAAGAGCAGCATCAGGCTCGCCAGCACGGCCGCCGCGCCGGTGGTGTCCACCACGGCGGTGCTCACCGCCCAGGCCGCCGTACCGACCAGCAGCGCTGCGGTGGCGGCGCCGACGAACAGGGCCGCCCGGTCCACCACCCCGAGATGGCCGACCACGGCGACAAGGAGCAGCAGCGCACAGCCGCTGAGCAGTTGCGGGGCGCCAAACGCGGACAGCGGGAGCCGACCGCCGAGCAGCAGCGCACCGCCGACGAACGCGTGCGGCATGGCCAGCCCGGCGAGCACCGCCCCGGCCCGGGCGTCGCCGAACGCGCGGGCCAGCGCCGCGCCGGTGACCAGCAGCACCGCCGAGACGGTGAGCCCCGCCGCAGCCGGGCCGGGCCACGGTGGCCCGGCCCGGAGCACCGCGAGCAGCGCGATCAGCATCGCCACCGTCGCACCGACCAGCCCGGCCAGCCGGGTGTGCCGGGGACCCCAGAGCCGGCCCGACCGGCCCGCGCCCCGGGCGATCGCGTCGACCACGTCGTCGTACTCCAACTCCGGCCATGGCTCGCGGCGCGCGACCAGGTGCAGCACCTCGCCGTCCCGTACCCGGTTCGCGGCGAGCGTCCGGCCCTCGTCGACGGGTGCGCCGTCCGGGCGGCGCAGCACCCAGCCGCCGTCCGGCACCCCGTCGTCGGCAAGGTCCTCCCCGGCGTGCCGGAGCAGCGCGGGCAGGATCTCGGCGACCGGCGAGCGCTCGGGCAGCGCCAGGTCGATCCGTCGTCGTGGCGCCGCGATTGTCACCCGTATCAGACCAGTGGTCGTCATCCGGCCAGTCCCGTCTCCTCCTCGCCGGCACCGCGGCAGCAAGCTGCCGCCGGGTCCCGCCGAACCGTTCCGGTTCTTACGATGGGCATCCGGCCGGGCGGATGGAACGGGCGCGGCAGGTAGCGGACACGTCGGCGAAGGGAGTCCCCATGGCGGGCCGCGCGGAGCCGGAAGATCACGAGCTGGTCCCGCTGGCCCACGGGCCGGTGGCCACCGTGCTCGCGGGCATCTCCGAGACGGGCGGGGCGTACGCGCTGAAGGTCTTTCCCGGCCGATTCGACCGGCGCACCCGGGCGAAGCTGCGGGACGAGCTGGGCCGGTTGGCGGCGCTCCGGGCAGCGGCCCCGATCCTGGTCGCCGAGCGGGTTCAGGACCTCGACGACGGGCGGTCAGCCCTGCGGATGGAGCTGTGCAGCCAGTCGCTGCCGGAGCTGGTCGGCTCGTTCGGCCCGCTCTCCGTGGCGGACGCTCTGGCGTTGGGCAGCGCGCTCGCGGCAGCACTGGCGGTCGGTCACCGGGTCGGCCTCGTACACGGTGGGGTCTCGCCGGGGAACGTACTGTTCCGGCCTTCCGGCGAACCGCT
Organism: Micromonospora sp. NPDC007230; assembly: GCF_042869115.1. Lineage (NCBI taxonomy): Bacteria > Bacillati > Actinomycetota > Actinomycetes > Micromonosporales > Micromonosporaceae > Micromonospora > Micromonospora sp. NPDC007230. Next base: position 17,686 of record NZ_JBIAFE010000043.1, read on the forward strand.
GCTGTCCGACTTCGGCCTCACGTTGCGCCGGGCGTTTCCTCGGGACCCGGGGCCTGGCCTGGACTTCCTGCCCCCGGAGACCGTACGGGACGGCTCCGTCGACGAGCGATCCGATCTCTACGGCCTCGGCGCGATTCTCCACCTCGCCCTGTCCGGCCGGTCGCCGTACCATGGACCGCCCGGTGAGCAGCAGGGCGAACGGCTGTTGCGGGTGCTTGGCACACCGGTCCCACCGCTCGGTCGCGCCGATCTGCCACCCCGATTGGCGGAGTTGGTGTCCGAACTGCTCGTCAAGGACCCGGACGGTCGCCCCGGCGACGCCCTGGCGGTGGCCGAGCGGTTGGCCGAACTGCACCGGGCGACCGCGTCGGCCGGCGACCAACCATCCACCCCGCAGACCGCGTCAGCAGCATCCCCGGCGGCCGAGGCCACCGTGACGGCAGAGACGGGGCGGCCGAACGCGGTGCCGGGACCGCCGGGCGGGCCGCTGTTCGACGACTTCGCGCCGCCCGACGGGGTCGACACTGCGCCCACGTCTCCCGGCGATCTGCCGCCACCGCGCCCGGCCGGCGAACCGATCCTGGTCTTCGGCTCGCCGGAACCCCGTGGCTGGACCGGTCGGAAGCCATCGCTGATGGTCGCCGCGGGCGGCCTGTCGCTGGTCGCCGTCGCGGCCGTGCTGCTCATGCTGAACCGGCCTGGCGAACTCGCCGTGCCTCCGGCACCGCCGCCGGTCATGGCGACCAGCGCCTCGCCCACCCCGGCCCGGGTCGTGCAACTGGAGTTGACCGACCCGGTCGATCGCGGCAACGTGGTCGAGCTCTCCTGGCGCAGCACGGAGCCGCTGGACTTCGCCGTGGTCGTGGCGGAGGAGGGAGAGCGGGCCAAGGTGCTGCTCGCGAAGCGAGCTACCACCTACCGGGTCCCGGTTGACCCGGTCCGCAAGTACTGCTTCCTGATCCAGGGCAGCGACGGCCTACAGGTGTACGAGAGCCAGCCCAAGCCGATTCGTGGGGCCCGCTGCGTGCAGTGAGCCGGGGGCGTCAACGTGGCGGCAGCAGCGTGCGCGGGTCGAGCATGGCCCGCACGCGTGCCCACCTGCCCCGGCGCGCCAGGCCGCGCCGTACCGACCGCACCGCGGCCCAGGCCTGGTGGGCTTCCGCTGGTCCGGGCACCACCCCGGACCAGAGTGCCCGGTCCACGATCGCGCCCAGCCGACGCAGTTCCGCCACAGTGGCCTCGTCGGCCACCCGGGCCGCCGCGCTGGAGAGTTCACCAACGGTCATCCCGGCCGTCACCCTGAGCCCGTGCCCGCGCAGCCGGTCCCGGGCTTCCGCCCAGGCGCCCACCACCCCCGCCGATCCCGGGCGGCGCCGCCGCCAGGTCCGAAACACCCGCGCCGCCGGGACGCCGAACAGCCATCCCACCAGCAGCAGCAACGCGGGTGCGCCAAGCCAGCCGAGCGGCCTCAGCGCACCGGCGTCGTCGCTGCTGGTCACCGGTCCGGGGCGCGGTGCGATCGGCGGATCGCGAAGCTCGTCCGCCGCGGGGAGCTGGGCCCGGGCCTGCGCCGTGAGCCCGGCCAGCCCGGCACTGGGTCCGCCCGGCGCGGCCGTGGCGCTTCCGCTCGGATCCAGCGGCACCCAGCCGATCCCCGTCACCGCCACCTCCGGCCAGGCCAGAATGTCGCCGTTGCGGACCGTGTAGCCACCGTCCGGATCCCGAGCAGCGGGAGCCCGGAAGCCGACCGCCAGCCGGGCCGGAATGCCCCGGATCCGAGCCAGTGCGACGTACGCGGCGGCGAACTGCTCACTGGTGCCCTGCTTGCCGCGCAGCAGGAAGTCCGCCAGCTGTGGCCAGGCGTGTCCGGTCGGCAGGTCCGCCCCGGTCGCCAGCCGGTAGTTCTCCCCGAGGTAGCGCTCCAGCAGCAGGGCGGCCTGGAAGGACGGCCGGCCACCGCCGACGGCCTGTTCGGCGAGTTCGGCCACCCCGGGCGGGACCGCACCGACCTCGCCGAGCCCGCCGGGTGCCGCGGGGTCGATCGCGGCCGAGCTGAGCGTCGCGGCGTCGACCTGCGGCTGCCACCAGGTCAGCGTGTACCGGGCGGGGCCGGCCGATTCCGGCAGCAACAGCGTGCCGTGGCGCTCCTCGACCAGCGGCTCGACGCCACCTACCCGGGCCGGCCAGGTCTGGCTCGGTAGCCACGGGGCGTCAACGCCGGCCAGCCCGGCTGTCTCGAGCACGGCGGTACGGGCTCGCACCGGCACCGTCACCGCCGGGCCCGGCTGGAGTTCGGTGCCCATCCGGCGGTACCGGGCGCCAGCAGTCCAGTTGACCCCGTCGAAGCTGTCCAGCACCACCAGCGGCCAGCGGTCCACCCCGGTCAGCTCGTCCGCTCCGGTCAGCCCGTCCGCGCCCTCGACGCGGAACACGGGGGTGCCGGGGTGGCTGAGCCGGTGGGCGATCTCGTCCAGCGGACTGGCCACCAGGGTCTGCGGCAGTGGCGCCGGTTGGTCGCGCCGCAGCGAGTATCGCGGCGCGCCGGCCGGCAGCAACGCACCCGCGATGACCGCACCCAGGGCGGCCAGAGCCACCGGTACGGCGACCCGGGACAGCGCCGACGCCGGGCGGAACCTCTCCCGCCCTGCCGGCCCGACGTCACCGGCAGGTGCGCGGGTAGCCGCCAACAACGCCCCGGCGACGGTGGCGTAACCGAGCGCCGCCGCGGCACCGGTGCCGGGTGGTAGCGCGGCGTAGCACTGGCTGAGCAGGGCAACGGCGAAGCTCGGCGCGAGCGACAGCAGCGGGCTGCCCAGCCGGTGCAGCAGTTCGATGCCGAGCGTCCCAGCGAGTACCACCAGCAACGGGACGAAGAGCAGCAGGGCCGGATCGGGCCGGGCGGGCCAGGTCGACTGCAGGGCGAGCTGCCAGGACTCGGTGGTCCCGGCGGCCAGCGCGCGCAGCGTACGTCCGGTGGGCACCCCGGCCGCGGTGGTCGACCAGAGCGTTGTCTCGGCGACGGCCAGCAGGCCGACGGCGGGGAGCAGCAACGGACACCAGGGCAGCAGGGCCGGCCAACGATTGGTCGCCAGCGCCGTGAGCAGTATCGCCGCCGCCGGTACGCCGATCGGCGCCATCAGTGCGGCCCCACCGAACACCGGTGCGAAGAGCAGGCCGGCGACGGCCGCCGCGAGCACCAGGCACCCGGTCGGAACGACGCGGAGCGGCGGGATCCGCCCCGGCGCCCCGGGCTGGTATCGAGCTTGCCGATCCGGGCGGGTCGAAGGTTCGCTTCGCGTGTTCACCGGACGACCTCGTTCCATCGGCGTACCGCCTCGGCGGCATCGGCCGCGGCGAGCACCCGGGCTCCTGGCACCGGTGCCGATGGGGCCTGGTCGAGCCCGGTCAACGCGATCAGGAAGATGCGCGGGTACCGGTCTCGCAGTCGGGCCAGCGAGCCGAGCCCGGCCCCGGCCGTGACCACCACCAGGGCGCCACCGCCCGTCCGGCCCCTACTGAGGGTTGCCGGCGACAGGGCGGAGTCGCCGGCTCCGTCCTGCTGGAGTTCGCAGAGCTCGTCCAGCAGGCGGCGTACTCCCGATGCCCCGCTGGGGGTGGCCAGGTCGAGGCCGGACGAGGTGACCAGTCGAGTGTGGTGTCCGGCGCGGGCGGCGGCGCCGAGCAGCGAGGCCGCCAGGTCCACCGCCTCCTCGAAACCGGCCTCGGTCAGCGGGCCGGAACGATCGTCGAGCAGCAGGGTGAGCCGGGGCTGGGTCGGATCGGCCAGGTCCCGCACCATCAGCCGACCCGTCCGGGCAGTCGCCTTCCAGTGCAGGTGCCGCACCTCGTCGCCGGGGAGGTACTCACGGACGTCCTTGAGGTCCACCGATCCCCGCAGCGCGTCGTCGGTGCGGTCACCCTCGTGGTGGTGGCGCCGATGTCCTCCGGCGAACGGCCGGGCCGGCAGTTGTCGGGGGTGCACCCACAGCGTCGCCGTATCCCCGACCGGCGATACCGAGTGGGCCAACCCGAAGGGGTCGGCCCGGTGGAGTTTCAGCGGTCCCACGGTGAGCCGGCCCCGTTTGTCGGTCGGCAGCTCGTAGTGGTAGACCGCCTCGCCGCCGGGTGGTAGCGGCCGGACCTGGACTCTCCTGGTGGCGCCGCCGGCGGAGTCGGTCGCCACGAAACCGAAGCGTCGGCGGTCGCTCGGATTCGCCACCCACAGGCTCGCCACCGCCGGTCGGCCCCGCTCGATCCGGTCGGGGTAGACCGAGCGGCGTACCGTCACCGCCCGGCGGGGCGCCGTGAGCAGCACGGCGGCGGTTACGGCACCGAGCAGGATCCCGCCCAGCGCCCGCAGGAACGGGTAGCCACCCCACAGGCCGAAGGCCAGCGACAGCATCCCGAGCGCGAGCACGATATGGCCGCGTGCGGTCAGGCGCACGTCAGCGCCCCACGTTCACCGCTGGTACGGGAGTAGCGGCGAGCACGTCGGCGACGATCTCGTCCGGGCTGCGCCGGTTGAGTTCCGCTTCGGCGGTGAGGACGAGCCGGTGTGCCAACACCGGTCCGGCCACCTGCTTGATGTCGTCGGGGGTGATGAAGCCCCGTCCCTCGGTCGCGGCCAGGGCCTGGGCGGCACGTACCAGCGCGATGCTGCCGCGCACGCTGGCGCCGAAGCGTACCGCCGAGTGGTCCCGGGTGGCGGCGACGAGCCGGACAGCGTACCCGGCCAGTACCGGATCGACGTGTGCGGTACGTACCTCCGTGATCGCCGCACGTAGCGCGGAGATCTCCACGACGGACGGCAGCTCCTCGACGGCCGATCCCGCCCGGTCGCCGAGCACCACCGCCACCTCCGAGTCGAAATCGGGGTAGCCGACCGACAGTCGCAGCAGGAACCGGTCGAGCTGCGCCTCGGGCAGCCGGTAGGTGCCTTCCAGCTCGATCGGGTTCTGGGTGGCGATGACCAGGAACGGCCTGGGCACCTCGTGGGTCTTCGCGTCGACCGTGACCCGGCGCTCGGACATCACCTCCAGCAGTGCCGACTGGGTCTTCGGCGTACCGCGGTTGATCTCGTCAGCCACCACGATGTTCGCGAACACCCCGCCCGGGTGGAAGGTGAACTGCTCGTCTCGCTGGTGGTAGACGCTGACCCCGGTGATATCGCCGGGCAGCAGGTCCGGGGTGAACTGAATCCGGCTCCAGCTGCCGCCGATGCTGGCGGCCAGGCACCGGGCCAGGGTGGTCTTGCCGAGCCCGGGGACGTCCTCGATCAGCAGATGCCCCTCAGCCAGCAGGCCGACGATGGCCAGCCGGACCAGTTCCGGCTTGCCGAGAATCACCCGCTGGACGTTGTCCGTGATCCGCGCGGCGATCTCCGCCGCCGTGCCGCCGCTCATCCCGCCGGCCAAAGGAAGCGGTTGGACCGTACGCCGTCCACAGTGACCCAGACCCGAGCCCCGACCGAGTCGAACGGGAAATCCTCGAAGGTCAGGTTTCCGTTGTCGTCGGTCCGGCGGGTGGCGCCCGGGTTGAAGTCGGGCCATCGATCGGAATCCGGCTTGATGAGGTAGGCGGTGTTCGGCTCGAATCCCCGCAGCACGATCCGGAAGAACGCGCAGTCCGGGGCGTCACAGCGGTCCTGGTAGGTGGTGTCGCTACCCCGGGAGACGGTGACCGTAGGCGGCGGCAGCGGGACGGTTGCCCGGACAGCCGCCGGGGTGCCCCGCCCGGCCGAGTTCTGCGCGACCACGGTGATCCGGTACGCCACCCCCCGGGTCAGCCCGCTCAGGGTGATCGAACGGGCGCTGCCCGCCCGGGTGGCGGAGCCGCCTCCGCCACCAGAGGTGCGCTGCCAGGAGATCCGGTACGCGCTCACCGAGGCGCCGTTGGCAGCGGCGGCGCTCCAGGTCACCCGCAGGTTGGCCCCCTGGGCCGAGGCCTTCAGGTTGGCCGGCATCCCGGGTGGGCTGGCCGGCAGCGGCGCGGGGCCCGGCGCTGGTCGGCGTGGCTGGTCCCGGCCGTCGTCGCGACCTGGTGGCGGGGCGCCGGTCCGCGGACCCGGTTCCCGGTTCGGCTTTTGGCTGGGCCCGTCCCGGTTCGGCGTTTGGCTCGGCCCGGCCGGCGAGGGCGGGGAGCCGGCGGCGGCCGGGCGATCGGCGCCGGCGATCGGCACCACCCCGGCACCGCCGTCATGGTCCACCACGAGGACGTGTCGCCCCTCGGCGCCGTCGACGTAGACCCGGTCGTCCTCGCCGCGGCTGAGGCTGGGCTCGCCGCTCTCCGGCGGCAGCGGCATGACCCGTTGCTGCTCGCCGGCGCTGTTGTAGGTGACCACCGCGTTGCGTTGCCGGTCGAGCATTACCACCGACGACCGGCTGACGGTCGGCGCCGAGTAGTTCCCGTCGGGCAGGGCGACCGTGACCGGCCGAGGGGCGGCCCGGTCCCGGCCCAGCCCGGTGGCGTTCACCAGGTGCATCCGCCGGGAGGTGGGGTCCAGGATGGCGATGCGGCCGGAGACGTCGGCGGGGGCGACCCGCGCGGTCGGAGGGAGATCCACCCCGATGGACGTCGGCCGGCCGAGGCCGTCGTCGGCGACCGGGCTCAGCGTATCGGTCTCGGTGTCGACGAAGACCGGGCGCTCGTCCACCACGGTAAGCGCGCCGGTGTGTCCGGCGGGCGCGGCGGCCGGGCAGGAGATCCGGTCGGTGCCGCGGGTCAGCCGGCACAGCACCCCGGAGTCGACCCGGTGCAGCCACAGCGTGCCGTCCCGGGTGGCGACCGGCTCGCCGAGCGTTCCGCCGGCCGGAATGGTCGCGGGCGGGTCACCGAGCCGAACCACGCGGCCGGCCTCCCGATAGACCAGGTACGGCCCACCGGCGGTCTCCACAGCGACCGGACGTTCGCCGGTCGGCGGGGTCAGTGTGCGCTCCACCGACAGGTCCGACTTACCGAACTCGATGATCCTGCTCCGGCCGACCACATAGCCGCTGGTGTCACCCTGCACCACCTGGCTGCCCGGTTCGAGGCCGGGCACCTCCGCCCGGGCGTCAACACTCCGCGCGGAACCGTTGACGTGGTAGACCGAGTTCGACGCCGGGTTCGCTACCCAGTGCCCAGCCTGGCTGAACCGCAGCCCCGGCCCCGGCCTCGCCGCTCCGGCGACGGCCGCGGTCACGGCGGTGAGGCTGATGCCGATCAACAGCACCAGCGGCAGCCGGCCCCGCAGTGACGGTCGGCGGTTCAAGCTGAGGCCGCTGGGCCAGCGAAGACGATGGCTCCCACTCAGGCCGCCGGGCCAGCGGAGACGACGATCCCGGCGGAGGCGGGTGGCGGAGCGCCGCGGGCGGAGAAAGGTCACGTAACCGAGAATAGAAGAACGGTTACACAAACGGTCCATAGTCGATACAGCGATTCAGGAATCGAGGGCCGGCAACACGAGTTCGAAGATCGCCCCGCCCTCCTCGGCGTTGTAGACCCGCAACATCCCGCCGTGCGCCTGCGCCACCCAGCGCACGATGGAAAGGCCAAGCCCGCTCGACCCGCCGCCACTGGTGAACCGGTCGAAGTTCTCCTGCGCCACCGCGGCGTCGATGCCCGGTCCGTGGTCGGCGACCATGACGCGGCCACCGGCGACTGTGATGTGCACCACCGCCTCGTCACCGGGCCGCCGGCCGTGGCGCATCGCGTTGTCCAGCAGGTTGCTGATCGCCCGCTGGAGCAGGACGGGGTCCGCGTTCACCTTCGTCGGCGCGGCGATCACGGTGACCCGCGCCCCGTCGGTCGGCGTCTCCTCCACCACCGTGTTGACGAGCTGATCCAGCCAGACCGCCTGGATGGCGAGCTGTTCGACGCCGGCGGCCAGGCGGGCCCGCACCAGCAGGCCGTCGATGATGCTGCCCATCCGGGCGGCCAGCGTCACGGTCCGGGGCAGCAGGTCGGCCCGCCGCGTCGGATTGTCCAGCGCCGTCTCGGCGAGCGCACGCAGCGCCGCTACCGGCGTGCGCAGGTCGTGCGCGGTCTCCGCGAGCAGCACCTCCTGCTGCTCGAGGGCCGCCAGCGCGGGCCGGATCGCCCGACCGGAGAGGACATGCCCGGCGGCGCCGACGGCGGCCACCAACAGCAGGCAGCCGCCGATCACGAGTACGCTCATCCGGTTGTGCCGCTCCTGCTCCGGTCTCGCGTCCATCGCCGCCACGACCGCCCCGATGTACTGCCCGCTGTCGTTGCGGAACGGCTCGACCCCTACCCGGACCAGTTCGCCCCCGGCGCCCCGTACGTAGGCGTTCAGCAGCCGGCCGGTCCGCACCGACTCCGCGGCCAGTTGGTTGAGCAGTCCGACGTCCAGCGGTATGCAGGCCCGCTGACTGAGGTGAGGGGTGAACCGCGCGGAGTTGCCGGGCAGGATCGCGAACTGTGGACACTGGGTGTTGAGTTCGTCCTCGACGACGTAGGCGGTGACGAGGCTGCCGTCGTACTGGATCAGCCGCGTCACGGCGGTGGTCACCCGGCGGAGGTCGCCGTCCAGCCGCTGCTCGCCCTCGCGCGCGTCGGCCCGGACCAGCAACCAGGCAAGCGCCACCAGCCCGACGGCGTTCATCGCGGTGAACAGCACGGTGAGCCACCGGCGCAGCCCACGAAGCCGGTCCGCCGCCGACCCGCTCGGGGCGGCCCGGTCCCGCCCACGCCGGCCGCCGCCACGCCGGCCGCCCTGGGGCCCGGTCATGCCGACGGCCGCAGACCGCCGAGCCGGTACCCGTGTCCGCGTACGGCGTGGATCAACTCCGGTTCGCGGAGCTTGCCGCGCAGCCGGCGGACCACCACGTCGACCACGTTCGACATCGGGTCGGTGCTGGCGTCCCAGCAGTGCTCGATCAACTCGGCGCGCGCCACCGCCTGGTCGGGCCGGGTCATCAGGTATTCCAGCACGGCGAACTCCTTCGCGGTGAGGGTGAGCAGCACACCGGCTCGGCGTACCTCACGGCGGGCGCAGTCCACCGTCAGGTCGGCGTGCCGCAGCACCGACGGCCGGCCGCCGCCGGTGCGGCGGCCCAACGCGACCACCCGGGCGGTCAACTCCGCCATGGCGAACGGTTTGACCAGGTAGTCATCGCCGCCGTGCTCGAAGCCGGCCACCCGGTCGGCGAGACTGTCCCGCGCGGTGAGGAACAGCACCGGCACCCCCCACCCCTGCTGCCGGCGCCGGTCCACATAAGTGATCGCGTCACCGTCGGGCAGCATCCGATCGAAGACCGCGCAGTCGTAACGTCCGACGGACAACGCCGCGTGCGCGGTGCCGAGGTCGGCCGCCTCATCGACCCGGAGCCCGGCACCGGCCAACTCGGTGGTCAACGCGAGCCGCAGGTCGTCGTCATCCTCGACCACGATCACGCGCACGGGGAGCCTCCCGGACATCGTGTCATCGGAACCTCATGTACCCATCCGCATCGTAGAGCTGGCACAACCACCGCTTCCCGCCGGCACGATCGGGGTGATTCGGGCATGGCGCTCTTCCATGTTCTGGGGCCGCTGGAGGTCCACAGTCGACCGGGACAGCAGCTCGGCGCGGGCAAGCCCGCGACGCTGCTGGCGGCGCTGCTGGTGCAGCCTAACGCCTGGGTCGCGGTCGACCATCTGCTCGAGTGCACCTGGCAGGAACAGGCCGCGCCCAGCTCGGCAGAGGCGAACCTCAAGACGTACGTGTGGCGACTGCGGCGCCTGCTCCCGGACCACGACGGCGGCCCGCGGATCGACAGCCGGCGCGGCGCCTACCGGTTGCGGGTCGGGCCCGGCGAACTGGACGCCCACCAGGCAGCCGAACTCGCCGCGCAGGCCCGGGTCACGGCGACGAACGGCGACAGCGCCCGGGCGCTCGCCCTGGTGGAGCAGGCGTTGGGGCTCTGGCGGGGACGGCCCTTTGCCGGCTTCGACGCGGCGACGTCGGCTGACGTGGTGGACCGGCTCGACGAGTTGCATCTGGACCTGCGGGAGTGCCAGGCGAAACTGCAGCTCGCGCTGGGCCGAGCCGAGGCGGCGATCGGAACGCTGCGGACGGTCACCACAACCGACCCGCTCCGGGAGGGGGCGTGGGCGCACCTCGTCCGTGCCCTGCACGTGACCGGGGCACGGGCCGCTGCCCTGGCCGCCTATCGGCAGGCCGGGGAGGTGCTGGCCACGGAACTCGGGGTCGAGCCGGGGCCTGCGCTCACCGAGGCGTACCGGCGGGCGGGCGGCGCGGCGCGACCCGGCCGGACGCGCCGGGAGTTGCCGCGGGACGTGCCGCTCATCGGCCGGGCGGACGAGTTGGCCGCCGTACGGCGGGCCGCGGGCGGCAGCGCGCCGGTCGTACTGGTCGACGGGATGGTCGGGGTAGGCAAGACCGCCTTCGCGGTGCACGCCGCCCACCGACTCGCGGCGCGTTACCCGGACGGCCAGTTCTTCGTCCGGCTCCCGCTCACCCCCCGGCCGTCCGGCTCAGCGAAGCTGGTGGACGTGCTCGGCCGGTTGTTGCGGGGCATCGGGGTGCGGGGCACCGACCTGCCCGGCGACCTTGACGAGCGGTCGGCACTGTGGCGCTCGGAGCTGGCCGGGCGGCGCGTACTGCTGGTCCTGGACGATGTGCCGGACGCCGCGCACCTGGCGCCGCTGCTGCCCTCGGGGGCCGGTTGCCTGACCGTGGTGACCACGAGGAACCGGGGATGGCACCCGGACGATGCGGCGCGGATCACCCTGCGCCCGCTGGGTGAGGAGGAAGCCACCGCCCTGTTCCGGGCGGCGGCCGGTGGCCGGGCGACGGGCCTGCAGCGGACGGCAGTGGCGGCCGTCGTCCGTCGCTGTGGCGGCCTCCCGGCCGCGCTACGGGACGCCGCGGCGCGGCTGCGCACGCGACCACACTGGACTATCCGGACGCTCGTCGAGGAACTGGACGACGAGCCGTGCCAGGTCCTGTCCGATGTCATGCGGCGATCCGTGACCACCGCTCGCGACGGGCTGTCGGGGCACGAACTGGCGGCCTGGTACGCGTTGTCCGAGCTGCCCGACGAGTTCGGCTGTGGTGCGGCGGCGCGCGTCATCGGCGCTACCGTCGATGCGGCCCGTTCGGCTCTGGAGGTACTTGTCGACCGGGGACTGCTGGAGTTCGTCTCAGCAGACCGCTACCGCAGCCACGTGCTGATCCGACGGCTCGCCAGGTGTACCGGCCGGGTCCGGGAACCGCACGGGGTCGGCCGGAGGGTCGCGTGAGCGCGGCGCGGGGTCGCGCACCGGCAGACCAGCGCGGCGGCCCGAAACCCGAGGCAGAGCCGATCATCGCCACCTCGATGCGGGCGGCCCCCACGGTCGTCACGGCGGCCCGGAGCGGCACGGTCGCCACCGTGGCCCGGCGCGGCGCGGTCGCCACCGCGGCCCAGGCCAGCACGGTCGCCACCGCGGCCCGGCGCGGCACCCTGGTACGGGCGGCCGGCGCGCGAGCCACTGTCGGATTACCCCCAATCGGCACCGGCGGCACCGGAGCCGGGGAGCAGCCGGGGGCGAGCCGATCGTCCCGCGCGCGAAGGACGGGTCGGCCCCAGCCTTCCAGCGCGCCCCCGGTACTACGGGTCGTCGGCTGGCAGTTGGCGTTGATCTCGTTCGCGGTAGCCGTCGGTCGGGACTGGCCGGTCGCGGCGGCGCTCGGCGGATCGGCCGCCGTCCTGCTGGCGGTCTCCGGGATCCGGGTACGCGGCACGTGGCTGTCCACCCTGCTCGCCCGGCGGATACGGCTGCTGGCGCGTCCTCGGTCGTACCGGCTGCCGGAGTCCGCCGACCGCCCCGCCGCCCTGCTCGCCCTGCTGGTCCGGGGGGCGCGGGTCGGGGTCGTGGAGCTTGGCGGTGCGCCGGCGGGCGTGGTCAGCGGGCCCCACGGCGTGGTCGCGATCCTGCGCCCCGAGGACACCGACGTGGCCGAGCTGTTGCGGGCCACGCTGTCGGGCACGCTGGAAACCGGCGGGGCCGAGCCGCCGTCGGGACGGCCCGCCGGGGTCGAGGCGACGCCGGGGTGGGACGAGGCGGCCCCCGGCCCCGAGCTGCGGCTCGTGCTGCATCGGGGTCCCCGGCAGGCGCAGCCGCGCGCCTGGCTGGCCGTACGGGTGCCCCGGACGGTGGACGCCGCCGAGGACGAGACGCTGCACGTCGTGCTCGGCAACGCCATACGCCGGGTGATCCGTCGGCTCCGTCGCGGCGGCCTCGACCTGGCCGTCCTGCCGGATCGTGAGGTGCTCGCCACCCTGACCGCATTGACCCACGCCGCGCCGGACAGGAGCGTCCTCCGCGAGGAATGGCGGTACTGGCGGGCCGGGCCGGTCACCCAGATCGTGCTGCGGCTGTCCAGCGCCGACCCCGCCTCGATCGCCCGGATCGACGTGCTGGACCGACTGCTCGCCGCGGTTCCGGAGGTCGCCATCACCGTCGCGGTCACCGCGGACCCCGTCGAGCTGACCGGGATGCTACGGGTCGCCGCCAGCTCGCCAGCAGCGGCGGATGCTGCGGCGGGACTGCTCGCGGGACTCGCGCCGCGGCTCGGAATACGTCTGGAGCGGATGGACGGCCGACACGGGCCGGCCGTGGCCGCCTCGTTGCCGATCGGAGGGAACCTCGAATGACAGTCCAGACAATATCCAGCCCACCCCATCGGGACGGATGGAGCGACCTCGGACGACCGTCGGGATCGACGCCGCGGGCCATCCAGCCGATGATGCTTTCGACCCATGCCGGAATCGATGCCACGCTGGCGGCGGCCTCCCGCGAGGTGCTGATCACCTGCACCCTGTCCGGGGGCACGGAAGGGCCCATCGGGATGCTGCGCCGGGTCGACCACGAGAACCTGCGGCGCGGCGTGCGCTACCGGATCCTGTTTCCGGACCGGGTCCGGACGATGCCGATGCTGGCCATGCGGCTGGGCAGCCTCGCGATGACGGGGGCCGAGGTGCGTACGGTGCCGGATGTGCCCACCGACGCCGTGGTGCTGGACGGGGCGCTGGCCATGCTCGCCAGCGACCGACCCGACGGCGGACAGGGCGGCGTCGCGATGTTCCGGTTGCCGAGCGTGGTGAACACCATCGTCGGGTTGTTCGAGCGGCTGTGGCCGGCGGCCGTCGCGCTCACCACAGCCGACGTACCGCAAGGGGATGAGCTGACCGCGCGGGAGCGGGAACTTCTCGCGCTGCTCTCCGGGGGCTACACCGACGAATCGGCTGCGGCCCGGCTCGGCATCTCGGTGCGGACCGTGCGTCGGACGATGTCCGCCATCATGAACCGGCTCGGTGCGCGCAGCCGGTTCCAGGCCGGCATCAAGGCCGCCGAGGGTGGCTGGCTGGCAAGCGCCAACGCACGCTGACCCGCGACGCGCCGCCCGCGGACCCGCCGGTCGCGCATTTCCGGATACTGTGTTCAATCGTGCGGGTACTGGTCACCGAGGACGACGAGGCACTTCGGGTCGCCGTCGACGCCGCACTACGGGGTGCAGGGTTCGCCGTGGACACCGTCGTCGACCTGCCCGAGGCCGACGAGGCGTTGAGCGTCAACGATTACGACTGCGCCGTTTTCGACCGGACGCTGCCGGCCGGCGACTCGCTGCGCTACGTGGCAGACCAGAGGAGAGCCGGTTGGTCGGTGCCGGTGCTGTTCCTCACCGCGCGCGACGCGGTCAGTGATCGGATCGACGGCTTGGCCTGGGGCGACGACTACCTGGTCAAGCCCTTCGCGGTGGCCGAACTGGTCGCGCGGGTAGGCAGCCTGTGCCGACGTAGCGGGCCCGACCCGGCACCGGTGCTGCGGCACGGCGACATCGAACTGGACAGCGGCCGGCACGAGGCTCGGCGCGGCGGCCGGCTGCTCGCGCTGACCGCGAAGGAGTTCGTCGTACTCGGCCGGTTGCTGGCCGCCGACGGCGAGCCGGTACGCCGCGCCGAACTGATCGCCGTCGCCTGGGACGAACTGGTCCCACCCGCCTCGAACGTGCTGGACGTACTGGTCGCACAGCTGCGTCGCAAGCTCGGCCCGCCACCCGTGCTACACACGGTACGCGGCGTCGGTTACCTGCTCCGCTGAACGACTGCCATGCCGACTGGTGTGGGCTTCCGATCGGCCGCGATCGAGTGGCCAGCCTTCGAGGACGGCGACACCGGAGCCAACCCATCTGTCCAGCACCTCGCCGTGCGCTGACGAGTTTGATCGCGACCGCGATGTTCCGTTCGGCTGCCGTACGGGTTGGCCGAAACCGGACACCCCGGGGAGTGGTCGTGCGGGGAACTCATAGCCTGGTAACACGGGCCGAAAGGAATGACGATGATGGAATTCTGTGCGCCGCGCGGATGCGCCTTATCGCACTGCTCTGCCTCACATTGTGCGACGGCTCTCCGTCGCGGACGTCCGGTACGCGGGCACCGCCCGCTCGGGTTGGCGCGACGCGCTCGTCGTCTGGGACCACAGCGCGGTAGCAACCTAGACGGGACGGCTGGGCGATGACGCCGGGAGGACGAGGAATGACCGTGCCGGCGCGGCCAGACACCGTGACCGCGGCATCCATCCTGTGGATCATCGTCGGAGCGATGCTGATCCCATACGGGCTGTGGATCGTGCTTAATGCGCTGGAATACGGCTACCTTCCGACAACGGTGGGCTCGTTGATCTTCATGGTCGTCGTCACGGGAATGGGGGTTGGCTTTTGGAACCTCAGCAAGGCGCTCCGGCACGGCAGGGATAGCCGCACCATATTGACCGTACTGGGAGTGATCTGCTGTCTCTTTCTCTGTCCCGCGGTCGTTGCCGTGCCAGCGATCGTGCTTCAGTACTCTGCGAGCAGCAAGCAATGGTTCAGTCTTCAGCGTGGTAAATCCGGTGACCAATTCGAAGAGGTGTGACGCAATGCCCCAGCGTTACCTGGCAGCAAGTCGTGCCCTGCTGGTGGTGAGCATCTTGGCCGCCTGCGGTACGCAGGAAAGCCCCGCCGAGCAGTCCCGGTCACATGCAAATACGACCATGAGCCCGCTTGGCAGTCCCTCGGCAGCCACGCCGACGACCAGCGCCGTCCCCCGCAGCCCTGCCGCGGTCCGGTTGGTCAGTATCGACCTCGATGATCACGGCATCCGTCATCAGGTGCTGCTCCTTGATCAGGAGTTACACCGTTCGTTTTACAGTCCCTAGGGCGGCGGCAATGCCGTTGAGAATGTGGTCCAGTCCGTACTGGAAGCGCGTGTCAGGCGACATGTGGGAGAGCCGTCCCTCGCGAATGGTGCGGTTGAACATCGGGTACTTCCCGGACTCGACCACCTGCTTGACGTACGGCCCGACGTACTCGGCCATCCAATGTTTGCGGTCCATGCCGGTGTGCCGGGCATGTTCGAGCCAGCCGATCTCGTCGCGCACGGCGCTGGCGACGTAGTCGCCGACCATGCCGCAGAGGCTGGTCATCTCGTCGATGTGTAGGCCGAACCCGTCGAGGGCGCTGAGCGAGAAGTCGTAGACCCGCAGCGAGTTGGGACCAAGGGTGGGGCGCCGGGTTAGCGTGGCCTGCCAGGGGTGGCGCAGACCGACCGCGCGGGTCTGTTGGGCCACCAGCGAGAGGTCCGCCCGCCAGTCACCGCTGGCCCGCTCGGGCAACTCGATCTCACCGACCACTGCGTCGAGCATGAGGTCGATCAGGTCGTCCCGCTTGGGCACGTACCGATACAGCGACATGGCGCCGGTGCCCAGTTCTTGGGCGATGCGGCGCATGGTGGCGGCGTCCAGCCCTTCGCGGTCGGCGATCTCGACGGCGACCTGGGTGATCTGGGCCCGGCTGTACCCGGGTCGACGGCCCGGACCGGATCGCTCAACCTTCTCCGGGCGCATCCAGATGCTGACCTGCTGCTCGGCGGCGGACATCACACCTTCCTTTCTTGCGTACATCGTACTCGAAACGCTAGCTTGCATTTCGAGTACAACGTACGCGATTGGGGTGGATCATGAGTCGATCTCTTCATGTGGGCCTGGTCGGGGTGGTCCTCGGCATGATCACGGCCCCGCTCGACGGGATGATGCTGGGGCCCGCGCTGCCGGTGATCGTGGGTGATCTCGGCGGCCTGGAGCACTTCTCCTGGGTCGTGACGGCCTACCTCGTCGCCATGGCTACCGCAACGCCGATCTGGGGCAAGCTCGGCGATCTGTACGGACGCAAGCGGGCGTACCTGTCGGCGATTCTGCTGTTCCTGCTCGGCTCCGGGCTGTCCGGGGCAGCCCAGGACATGACCCAGCTCATCGGCTTCCGGGCGGTGCAGGGCCTCGGCGGCGGCGGCCTCATGGTCGGCGCCCTCGCGCTCATCGGCGAGCTGGTGCCGCCCCGCCAGAGTGGCCGGCTCATGGGCCTGTTCGGCACGATGATGCCGGTCGCCTTCATCGCCGGCCCGCTGCTCGGCGGCTTCTTCGTCGACCACCTGACCTGGCGGTGGGCCTTCTACGTCAATATCCCGGTCGGCGTCGCCGCCGTGCTGCTCATCGCCGCCGCGGTTCCAGGCGCGCCCCGACGGATCAAGGCCCGCATCGACGTCCCCGGCGTGCTGCTGCTCACCGCCGCCCTGGTCGCGCTGAGCCTGCTGGCGAGCTGGGCCGGCAGCCGGTACGCCTGGATGTCGGCGCCGGTCGCCGCGCTCGCCGTCGTGAGCCTTGCCGCCCTAGCGGCGTTCGTCGCTGTCGAGCGGCGCGCCGCCGAGCCGGTCGTCCCGCTGCGGCTGTACGGCAACCGTGACTTCACCCTCGCCCAGATCCTGCGCCTGCTGGCCGGCGCCGGGATGATGGTCTTTGCCACGTTCCTGCCCCAGTACATGCAGCTGGTCAAGGGGGCCTCCGCGACCGCGAGCGGCATGTTGATCCTGCCGGCGATGCTCGGCATGGTCGTAGTGCTGATCGGCAGCGGCCAGCTCATCAGCCGCACCGGCCGCTACCGCGCCTACCCGATCCTCGGCGGCGCGCTGCTGGCTGGCGGGATGCTCGTCCTGCTCGCACTCGGGCCGGGCACCGGGGTGGCGCTCACATCAGTGCTCACGCTGCTCGGCGGCGCGGGTGTGGGCCTGCTGATGCAGAGCACCACGATCGTCACTATCAACAGCGCGCCGCCGCGTGACATGGGCGCGGCCAGCGGCTCCGTCACGCTCTGGCACACCATGGGCGCCTCGCTCGGCGCCGCCTCGCTCGGCGCCCTCTACACCAACCAGCTGCAGAACACGCTCCGTGACCGCCTCGGTGTCGCCGAGGCCGGCCGGATCCTCTCCGGCGGCGAGCTGACCGCCAGCGCCGTCCACCAACTCCCAGCCGCCGCCCAGGATGCCGTACACGCTGCCGTCACCAGCGGCGTACACGCCATCGCCCTCGCCGGCGCGGCCCTCGGCACCGTCGCGTTCGCGTTCGCCTGGCTCGTCCGCGAGACACCGCTACGGGAAGAACGTTCCACCCCTGCACCCGTTCTGGAGGAGACTCATGTCTGACCACCGACTACGGCTTGCCGTCATCCTCGGCAGCATCCGAGACGGCCGGACCGGCCCTACCGTGGCCAACTGGTTCGTCGGCGAGGCCGGGCACCGCGACGACATCCTCGTTGACCTCGTCGACCTGGCCGACGTGCCGATCGGCTCGGCCGCGCCGACGATGACGCCACCGCCGCAGGTGCTGGCGGCACTGCACGAACTGACCCCACGTCTGGACGCCGCCGACGCCTTCGTCGTGGTAACCCCGGAGTACAACCACAGCTACCCGGCCGGGTTGAAGAACGTCATCGACTGGCACAACACCCAGTTCCATGCCAAACCCGTGGCGTTTGTCTCCTACGGCGGGATCTCCGGCGGCCTACGCGCGGTGGAGCACCTGCGCGCCGTCTTCACCGAACTGCACGCCGTCACCACCCGAGACACGGTCAGCTTCCACAACGTGTGGGAACAGTTCGACGGCGACGGCAACCCCAAGGACGCACACCGGCCGGCCGCCGCGGCCAACATCCTCCTCGACCAGGTGACCTGGTGGGCACGAGCCCTCAAGGACGCCAGGAACACCTCCCCCTACCAACCCCTAAGCACAACCCGATGAGAGGCGCACCAGACATGACGACACTGGCCGGAAAGACGGCGCTGGTCACCGGCGGCAGCCGAGGAATCGGCCGGGCCATCGCCGAACGCCTCGGACGTGACGGCGCCCGCGTCGCCGTGCACTACGGCAACAACGAAGCCGCGGCGAAGGAAGCCGTCTCCGTAATCGAAGCCGCCGGTGGGCAGGCCTTCACCGTCCACACCCGCCTCGGCGTAGCCGGCGACGCCGAGGCGCTGTGGGCCGCGTTCGACGCGCAGGCGGACGGCCTGGACATCCTGGTTAACAACGCGGGAATCCTGAGCGAGCAAGCTGAGCTCCAGGATGCCAGCGAAAGCGACTACGACCGGGTGTTCGCGGTCAACACCAGGGCCCCATTCTTCATCACCCAACATGGCCTGCGACGACTACGGGACGGCGGCCGGATCATCAACATCTCCACGATGCTGACCCGCGGCTCCGCCATGCCCCGGTCGATCACCTACGCCATGTCCAAGGGAGCCCTCGACGTGCTCACCGCGACGCTCGCCAAACAGCTCGGGCCACGCGGCATCACCGTCAACACCGTGGCGCCCGGCATCGTCGACACCGACATGCACGAGGGACGGCTCGTCGGCGACGCCCGGGCCTGGCTGTCGTCCCTGTCGCCGATGGGCCGGATCGGCACGCCCGAGGACATCGCCGACACCGTGGCCTTCCTCGCTTCAGACGACAGCCGGTGGGTGACCGGCCAATGGATCGACACCTCCGGCGGCACGCTGCTGTAGCAGCGCCGGACACACGCGCACTGACCGGGATCATCACCCTGCATTTCCGACCGCAAGTGGCAGGGCCTTGGCGACGCTGAGACCCTGCCACGGCCGAACTGACGAAGCGAACAGGCCACCTTGATTCTGGCGTCCGCTCACGCCCCCGCGAACAACGCGGGGACCCGCTGCATGGTTCTGTCATCCACGTGAGCAGCGGCCCCGTCACAGCACACAGCCGGGCTTGCGGTTCGCGCACTGCCACCTACGGGGCGCACCCACCGGTCACCCGAACCGCAGAAGCGCAGCTCAACAACGAGATCAAAGTCATGGAGTGGACTCTCCCCACAGTTCCGGGAGGAAGCTGTGAAATTGGTGATCGAGATGTCGGGTCCGATCCCCAGCATCACCTACATCTTGACGGTGCCGCCTCTCGGACAGCACCAGCCTGATCCAGGATGCCCACGGGGGTGTCACAGTCACCCTGGACTTGCCGCCCGGCACGTCCGCTCCGCGCTGCTCACCTCAACGCGGACAGGTCCCCTGCCCGCCGAGCTCGGGCTGGCGGTCGCACAGCGGCTGCGCCCGCCCCGGTTGGGCGGGCGTAGGTCACGCGGCGTGTGGTGGGACAGCGGGCTGGTAGTGCAGGCGTAGGAGGCCGGCGCATCATGTCCGCGCGCCGACCTTCCTCGTGCCCGATCCGTGCCGGTACCCCCTGAGTGATAGCAGCCGTTGCATGAGACGGGAGGCGCCCAGAACATGGCAGGGCAACGACTACCCGAGATGTCTCGCATTAGGCGCACTTCCCCGGGGTTCATTGGGAGAGTCGGATATCAGAAGGTGCGCAATGCCGCCCTACATGCCGGCGAGTTGGCCGGCTTCCGTCCGACCGTGCGTCACCACGCGGACGACTTCGCCGCCATGCTTGCCCTGGTCGCCTCCGGCCGGGGAGTCGGGTTGGTGCCTCAACTCGCCGTCGGGCAACCGCCCAGGAGGGCGCGGGCGACCACCCGGCGGTGGCCGCAAGCGTCGCGGCACTCCGAACCGCCGCCTCGAACACGCCTGACGAGCTGGCCCGTCACTCCTCAGGGAGCTGACCGCAGCGGCCCGGTGACCCGTCACGTGACCGGCTCGCCCACGGGCGCGACGCTGGTCACCCCCAGGCCCGCAGTCTCGGGCAGCACGACCGTTGCGCCTTCGTAGCGCATGCCCCCGGTCACGGCGCCACGCTCAAGCCACCAGACCGCGTCCAGGTCGCTGACCACGCTGGTGCCGTACGCCGCAACGAGGCTGGCGGCCGCCCCGACGCCGATCTCGGTCTCCAGCATGGAGCCGACCATGGTGCCCATCTGCTGGGCTTCGGCGAGTTCCAGCAGGGTGCGGGCCGGCCGGAGTCCACCGGATTTGGCCAATTTGACGTTCACCATGTCGGCCGCCCGGCGGCGGATCACCTCGACCAGATCGGCGACGCCGAAGACCGCCTCGTCGGCCATGATCGGGGTTTCGACCCGGTCGCTGACCCACGCCAAGCCCTCGAGGTCCCGGTGGTGCACGGGCTGTTCGACGAACGCCACGCCGGCACCCGACTCCTCCAGCGCGCGGATGACCCGTACCGCCTCACGGGGGGTCCACCCTTGGTTGGCATCGAGTCGGATCTCGACATCGGGGCCGGCCGCCGCCCGGACCGCTGCGACCCGGGCCACGTCACCGTAGGCGTCGGTCCCCACCTTCACCTTCAGCACCCGGTAGCCCTCCCCGACCCGTTGCACGGCGGCATCAGCCAGACCGTCGGCGTCACCGGCGGAGACCGTCACGTCGGTCGGCACGGTAAGTCGGGCACCACCGAGCAGGTGGGTCAGCGGCACCCCAAGCCGGCGGGCCGCCAGGTCGTGCAATGCGACGTCGACCGCGGCCTTCGCTGACTCGTTGCCGACCACCGCTGCGGAGACCGATCGGCAGTTCCCGATCAGATCCTCGGCCGCTCGCCCGACCAGCAGCGGCCGGAAAATCTGGGCCACGCACGCCTCGGCACTGGCCAGCGAGGACCCGGTCACCGTCCACACCTCCGGGGCCTCACCGAAGCCTGACCGACCGTCATCGTCAAGAATCTCCACCACAACGGTGGACACGGTCGTCAGCCGAGCGAGCGCGGTCACGAACGGCGTGTGGAGCGGAGCCACGAGACGGTGTGTGCGGATCTCACGGATTTTCACGGGTATTCCCCTCGTGACGGCCCGCCGGGCCTCGACCGGAACCGGCGGCGAGCAAATGGAAAATCGGACGAAAGTGATACGCATCGCGCGTAACGGTTCTTCGAGCGTGCCCAGCGGAAGATCACAGCGTGCGCCACAACGACATCGAAGGTACGGAATGCCTGCGGCACGCTAGGTTCCGTCTCGCGGATCAAGGTCGGAGCCATAAACGGATCGCGGCAACGGTGACGGCGCCGCGGTAGACGTAGGCGCGTTTGTGGTACCGCCTGGCGAGCAGATCGGGTTGCTATGCGGTGGCCCGCCGCGCGTACACCTCTATCTCGATCTTCATCCGGGGATCGGCGAGACCGCACATGAGCATTGTGGCGGCTGGCCGGACGTCGCCGAAGTAGCGGCGCAGGACCGGCCAGCAGGGCTCGAAGTCTTCGCGGTCGGGCAGCAGGTAGCGCACCCGCACCACATCGGCGAAGGTGCACTCCGCCTCGGCGAGCGCGGCCTCGATGTTGCGTAGGCACTGCTCGGCCTGCTCCACCACGTCGTCGGAAATCGTCATGGTGGTGTAGTCAAACCCGGTCGTCCCGGACACATGCACCCACTCGCCGTCCACTACGGCACGGGCATAGCCGATCTGCTCCTCGAAGGTCGAGCCGCTGAGGATCGCACGTCGCTCTGACATGTGCCGAACGCTAAGTGACCAGCGCGGATACGTCCAATACAGCCTCGGGCATGACGTGATATCTCTAGGCGTATGGCGCGCCCCGAACTTCCCCTCCCACAGCTGCACGCGTTCGTCGTGCTCGCCGAGAAACTCCACTTCGGCCACGCGGCCGCCCACCTGGGCATCGCCCAGCCGCCGCTCAGCCAGCAGATCCGCCGCCTGGAAGACAAGGTTGGCCACGCGCTGTTCAGCCGCGAACTAGGACGCGTCACGCTCACCCCGGCCGGCCGCGAACTGCTGCCCGCCGCGCGGCGGGCGCTCACCGACCTTGCGGACGGCTTGGCCGCAGCCCGGGCCGTTGGCAGCGGCCAAGCCGGCCGCCTACGGATCGGTTTTGCCGCCTCCCTCGCCCTGACCGTCCTGCCGGGCCTGCTGCGCACCTTCGGGCAGCGGTTCCCCGGCGTGCACCTGGACATCCGTGAAATGACCACCGCGCCGCAGATCACCGCCCTGCACGACAAGACCATCGACATCGGCCTGCTGCGCGAACCCCCCGCCGTCGAGGCAGAACTCGGATTCAGGACGGTACTCAGAGAGCCCTTCGTGGCCGTGCTGCCGGCCACCCACCCGCTGGCCGCCCAACGGACCGTGCAGCTTGCACAGTTGGCGGACTCGCCCTTCGTGCTGCTGCCCCGTGCGGCCGGCCCACAGCTGCACGACCAGATCACCGGCCTGTGCACCGCAGCAGGCTTCACACCGCAGATAGTCCAGCACGCGGTGGAGTGGCAGACCGTGTGCGCGCTCGTGGAAACCGGTTTGGGCGTCTCGCTGGCCCCGGCGAGTATCCGACGCATCCGCCTCAAAGGCGTCGCCTTCCGCAGGATCGAGCCCAGCACCGCCCGCACGCGAGTCGCCGTCGCCTGGCTCAAGAACGATCAAAACCCCCTGGTCAAACACCTGCTGGCGACCGTCAGCCAAGATCCGCCGGACAGACCCGCGACACGCCGCCACGACCTAACAAAGCACTACTAAGGCGGGATAGCGAGGAGGAGGGCGGCGTAGGGTCAGCGGGCGGGGACGATGGGGCCGCGGTGCAACCAGTCGATGAGGTCGGGCTCGGCCAGCTTCGCGACCCGATCCTCGTATCGTCGCAGGTCATCTTCGTCGAGCAGGTCCCGCCACTGGCCGCTGACACCCTGGTTGAAGAACCGCTTCGGATCGCGCCACATCGCCGCGACCGGGGTCAGAGCCTCCGCCCGGCCGCGCATCGAGTCGAATGTCGCCGCCCGCACCAGATCCGGCCACCG
>NZ_JBIAFE010000044.1:0-38662 GCF_042869115.1 Micromonospora sp. NPDC007230
AAGCTGGCATATCGATGCGGCATCAGTCGGGGCAAATAGGGCCGATAGCCGTGAGTCGGCTGGTCTGCTGGCCCAGCATTCGGCAGGCCGAATGCTGCTAATCGCACGCAGACAAGATCAAAACGCCCAGTGAGGTGCTGTCTCCGGCGGTGCTGGCGCGGCGGGTTGGTTGGTGTGCTGATCTGGTGGCGGGCATGGTGGCCGCGCTGGTCGGCGAGCACTGGAACACCGTGGATGTGCAGGTGTTGGCTTCCGGGGTGGATGCGGGTGGGCGCAGGTTGCCGTCGAACGCGTGGATGGCGCTGCGACGCCTGGGCTGGACCGCCACCCCGCCGCCGGGTGTGCGGGTCAATGACCGGGTCGTGCGGATGGCGCAGGAGCAGGCGGGGCGTGCGCTGCGTTCGGCGGCGTGGCGCGCCGAGGTGACCGCCGGGGTCCTGGCGGCCTGGCCGTCCGATCCGCGTCAGCGCACCCCCGTCGAGTGGGATCAGGTGCGGGCCTCGATCCCCGGCGGCGAGTATCTGTCGGCCAGCATCATCAAGGGCCGCACGCGGCAGGTCGCCGCGTTCGTCAAGGCCAATGGCCGGCTGCCGGTGGATGTGTTCGAGTTGGAAGGCGTTCCGAGGATTCCGCGGATGTTGCTGTTGGCCGCGTGTGATCGGCAGCAGGCCAGCATCGAGCGCTGCGGCACCGACCCGGCGAGAGCGCTGCTGCGGCTGCAGTTGCCCTCCCGTCCGGATCCGCGGACGTATCGGGACTGGACTGCCGGCACGGCGAAGGTGCTCACCGGCGACGCCACCGGCCTGCTCGACCTGGTGCCCGCGTCCGCGGTCGGCCGCGTGAGCCTCGTGCTCACCTCTCCGCCGTACGGACGCGGGACCCACGGCCTCGTCCGCGTGACGAGTACCGGGTACGCAAGCGGGACCACCACTATGGGGACCGGGAGCGTGGCAACCTCGCCTATGCGGGATGGTCCCGCTTGCTCGACGGGTTCGCCGCGATCCTCGCCGCCAGCTACCAACTGCTGCGTCCCGGCGGGACCGTGGTGATCACCTGCCGACCGGTACGCCGCCAGCGGGACGACCTGATCGACCTACCCGGCGAACTGCTCGCCGTCGCACAGTCGGTGGGGCTGGTCCCGGTGGAACGGTGCGCGGCGATGCTCGCCGCCGTTCGTGACGCGCAGATCGTGCACCGGGCCAACATGTTCGGGCTGATGGCAGTCCGCCGCGCCAGGGACGAAGGCGTGCCCGTGCACCTGGTGGCGCACGAGGACGTGCTGGTCCTGCGGCGTTGCTGAACAACGCCCGCGACGTTCAGGAATCCTGAACGTCGCGGGCAGGTCGGAAGCCAGGCGGTCGCCACGGAGCAGCCCAGCCATCCCATGGCCGCCCGGCCTGGAGGCAGGAGGCGGCGGCTCAAAGCCCTTCCGCCATTGGCTAGGACGGACAAGATGGGTTCTGGCCCTCTTTAGTTGATCGATCGGTGCCGCTGCCGTGCGGGCGGTGTCCACTATGTACGGTGCTGCCGGTGTGTTGACGGTTCGCTGATCGCGTTGTTGCCGCATCTCGGGCAGGCGGTAGTGGAAGGGGTGGAGGCGACCGAGAGCCGTGTGCGGATCCGGGCAAGGTCGACGCGGATGGCCGGATGCTGTCCGGGCTGTGGTCAGCTGACTCGACGCGTGCACCGCCGTTACCAGCGGCGCCTCGATGACGTCGTGGTCGGCGGGCGACAGGTCGAGCTGCTGCTGCAGGTCCGGTTGTTCGTCTGCCAGCAGCCCGATTGCACTGTCACGAGGTTCGCCGAGCAGATCGACGATCTGACCTACCGATACGGTCGGCGAACCCGGGCAGCGCAGCATGTGCTGCAAGCCCTTGGCCTTGCTCTGGCGGGCCGCCCGGCCGCCCGGCTGGCGGCCAGCCTGGGTATACACGCAGGCCGCAACACGCTGTTGCGGCTGGTCCGCGCGATGCCGGAGCGACAGGCTGGACCGGTGGCAGTGCTGGGCGTCGACGACTTCGCGGTCCGGCGCGGGCATCGCTACGGCACCGTCTTGATCGACCTGGATACCCACCGGCCGATCGACCTGCTGCCGGATCGGGAAACCGACACGCTCGCCGCCTGGCTGCAGGCACACCCAGGCGTGCAGGTGATCTGCCGCGACCGCGCCGGCGCCTATGCCGAAGCCGCGCGTCGCGGAGCCCCACACGCCATCCAGGTCGCAGACCGATGGCACCTCTGGCACAACCTCGCCCAACACGTCGAGAAAGCCGTCGGCCGCCACCAGCGCTGCCTCGCCCCACCACCCCTGGAGCCCGCTCTGCCTTCAGCAATCGACCCAGGCGCCGTCGCTGCTCACGCTGAGGCCGCAGCGCGGGAAAGCCGGCTGGCGCAGCGCACCCGTGACCGGTTCGATCAGGTCCACCAGCTCCTCAACGACGGCCACGGCATCAAAGCGATCGTCCGCACGCTCGGCCTGGCCCGCGAGACCGTCCGCCGCTACGCCCGCGCCGCCAACGTCGAAGACCTCGTCGCCACGGCCCGCACCGGCGCCCGCGCCAGCATCCTCGACCCCTACCTCGAACACCTTCACCACCGCTGGGCCGCCGGCTGCACCTCCGCAAAGACCCTGTTCCACGAACTGCGGGCACTTGGCTACCCAGGCAGCTACAGCGTGCTCCGCGACTACCTGCGAGTCCTCAGACCGCTCACCCGAACCCCGGCCG
This sequence comes from Micromonospora sp. NPDC007230, assembly GCF_042869115.1. Taxonomy (NCBI): domain Bacteria; kingdom Bacillati; phylum Actinomycetota; class Actinomycetes; order Micromonosporales; family Micromonosporaceae; genus Micromonospora; species Micromonospora sp. NPDC007230. The sequence continues at coordinate 2,727 of NZ_JBIAFE010000044.1, forward strand.
CTGCACCTCGCCCACCCAAGGTGCGCCACGTGGTCAGCTGGCTGCTACGCCACCCGCAACGCATGCAACCCGAGGAACAGGCTGGCATCGCCACCGTCAGAGCCCGCTGCCCGCACCTGGACCGCCTCGCCGAGCACGTTGCCGCGTTCGCCGTGATTCTCACCCAACGCCGCGGCCACGAACTCGACGCCTGGATCACCGCCGTCACCAACGACGATCAACCCGACCTACAGTCGTTCGCCGCCGGACTGCAACGTGACTATGACGCCGTCCGCAACGGCCTCACCCTGCCCCACAACTCCGGCCCAGTCGAAGGCCACGTCAACCGCATCAAGATGCTGAAACGCCAGATGTTCGGTCGCGCCAACTTCGACCTGCTCCGCCAGCGAGTGCTCCACACCACCTGACCAGCAGGGGCCAACATCGATCAACTAAAAGGGGCCAGAACCACAAGATGGGCTCCACCGGGACGGCCATGACTGGCCCCACCACGGGCGGTCTCGCTGAAAGCCAAGTAATGGTGCCTGAGGGCCAAGACTGCTAGTGCTGCTGTGCGGCAGTGCGCGAATCTGCCGATGAGCGCACACGTCATTATCCGGCGCGCCAATGTGCAGCGAGGGTGGCGAGGGCGCGCAGTGTCACGGCGCCGCGCCACTCCACGCGTTGCCCTGGGGACCAGTCGAGCCAGTCGAACATCCAGCCGCCGTCCTCGAGCTGGTCCTCCTCGAGCCGGTCCAGCTCTGCCTGGATGTGCTCCTCGGTGAACAGAGTCCGGCTGCGCAGGCCCGGGCGTGGCGAGAGAACGAGGGCGGTGAGGCGTTCGTTCTCCGTGCCACCGGGGACGGGTAATGTGCCGTCGGCCCCGATCTTGGTCCGGAGCGACTCGATGGCTGCGCGGGCGCGGTCCTCGTCCGATTCGTGGTCGAGGAAGTCGAGGGCGAACTTGACCCAGTAGGCGTCGAGGTCGTCAGGCCGATCGATCCGGGACCAGCACCAGGATTTCGCGAGATCGAGCCAGGGGGTCTGGATACCGGCCCGGGTCAGGACGGAAACGACCCCGAATGTGATGAACGAACCGTCCGGGTTGGGCGTCATCCACGGTGCGTGCGGATGGTTAGCCGCGCTGGGGAGGACGAAGGGCAGGGCCCCGTCGGCGCGGGCGTTCCGGGCTGCCCAGCTTGCAGCCTGGGTGACCATGGGGTCGTCCAGGGCGTCGACTTCAGCGAGTACCTCAAGTGCGTGCAGCGTGGCAGTCGGCTGGCTCGCAGAGTCCCGGACGTCGGGTTCCAGGGCATGGCCGAAGCCGTGGTCGGGGTTCTGGTAGGCGCGCAATGCCGTAAGGACCGGTTCCACCGAGGCGTCGTGGAGTAGCACTGCGAGTCGGTGCCTGTCCAGGAGGCGGGCGGTGTTGTGGATGAACTGTTCGGCAGCAGTGATGTCGACGGGCACGGTGCCCACGCTAGGCGGACGCGCCGCCGAGTGCTTCCAGAAATCGGACGGGCGTCATGCCGGTGAGCCGCCGCACCTCGTCGTTCATGTGCGCCTGGCTGGCGTAGCCCGCCAAGAGTGCCCTGCCTGCCAGGTCAGGGGCGCGCAGGTGCATGAACCGGCGGAGCCGGCAGACGCGCGCCAGCATCTTGGGTCCGTAGCCCACCGCTGCCACCGTCCGCCGATGCAGCTGTCGTTCGCTAACGCCGAGCTCTGCCGCCGCCGCCGCGACCCGAGCATGCGGACGAGCCAGACACAGTGCCGCTGCCTGGACCAGCGGATCGGGCGTAGCGCCGCGCGAGGTCACCGCCTCGAGCATGTGACGACCTCGACAATCGGCGGGTACCACGGCGAGCGTCTCGACGAGCCGCAATGCCTCCTGGCCCCACAGGTCGGCGGCATCGACTTGGCGGTCGCGCAGCTCCGCAGCGTGCCAGCCCAGCACAGCACCCGCAGCTCCGGGACGGAGGCGAACCCCCGCCAGCTCGGCGTTCGCCGGCAGGTCGACCAGCCGCGGGCCCGTATCGGCACCCGCGACCACCAACTCCCCGTCGCCGAGCCAGATCAGGTCGAGGCAGCCGTCGGGCACTACCAGCTGGCTATGCCGATGGCTGACGCACTGCTCCCACACGCGCGCCACGAGCGAGGCCACCGGTCCGGAGACCACGGCCTCCCGGTACTGCGAGGTCACACCCTCACCCTACGGAATAAGCCGCCAAGCCTCGCGCGCCACGGTCGGGTCGGTCGGTCAGTCCGGTTGGTCGGCGAACTGAACGACCGAATGCGGTCTGCCGTTGCCCGTCCGGCACCGTACTGGCAGGACTGGACGTTCAACACCACCGGCTCCCGGCACACCGAGACCAGCCACACCACCGCAGGGGACACCACCCGCACGTACAGCGTGCCCACCGGTGGCCAGGGCGTCGCACGCCCGCACGCCGTCACCTCAATGACGACCCAGGCCCCAGGCCCGAACAGCGTAGGACCATGGCCGTCGCCCTGCGCCGGGGGTTACAGCCGCCCGGCCGGCGGCTGCTGCCTGGTCGCAACCAACCAGGCAGCCCACGCATCGGGCGGTGATGTCGTCGTACGAGGCGATATCACCGGGCCAAGAGTTATCCGCCTGTCGGACCCGACCAGCGGTGCACGCGGCAGGTCACCCGACATGCCTACAGCACCTCGGACATCGGAATCCACCGGCCGTGCTCCGGGTCCCAGATGCCGCTGTCTTCCTCCAGTTCCAAGCCATCGATCTGTCTCGTTGCGGATGCGACGGGCCGGCGAAGTCTGGCGACGACCCGTTGCATCGCTGCCCTTTGCTCGCCTTCCTCCGATGTCCGTCGGACGGTTGGGGTGCGAACAGCGATGACCTCGTCTTCGGAGCGCTCCATCGCCCACCACACACCGGGATCGATCGGCCGGACCGAGGTCACCGGGGAGTCAGTCGCAGTGTTGACTGCAACCACTTCGACTGCCTCAGCGCTGACCTCCGGCACCCATGCGGTCTCGTACCCTGCGGCCAGATCGGCGAGTGACAGGAGGCCGCTGCCGAACGGGTCAGGGCAGCCGACATCCGGAAACAGGCCCTTGAACGACGCAGGCAAACCGAGCGCGTCCTCGACGTACTCGTCGAACTCTTCCTCGTCCTTGGGATGCGGATTACCAGTTGTCGTCACCGTGGTCGTCGTGGTCGATCCGTCCGGGCCCATCGTCGTGGTCGACGTCGACGTCGTAGTCGGAGGGGCCGGCTTGGTCACCGACTCCACAACGCTTGCATTGAGAGCAATCGATGCACCCATGACAGACGTGGCTACGCCGACGCCCATCGCGCCGACGCCGAGTCCAACGATGTCTACTCCTATCACTTTAAAAGGCGGGGGAGCCGTGGCGACGATTCCTGCTCCTACTCCGACGGTGGCAAGCCCACCAGTCGCGATGGTGAGTCCTGAGCTGATCAGGCTCTTCCCGATGTCCTTGGCGGTGGCCGCGAGGTCGTGCACAACATGGCCGGTCGACTCGCTCAGGTACGACTCGTCAACCGGGCAGCCTCCGCCCTCGCGTCCGCCGCTACCGGCGTACATCGCCGGGATCGTCGCCGAGCCGACACCGCCGGGGAAGAACCCAGTACCCCCGTCCACAGGCAGCAGCGCTCCAGGGACGAACCCGTTCGGGCCTTTCATCCCCGAGACCGCCGGGACCGCGCCGCCGGGGCCCTCCGCTCCGATCGCGCCGGAAGGAATGAATTCGGAGCCGAGCAGGATCCCCGGTGTGAAGCCCTCGTCGAAGTACCCCGACGGGTAGCCCCCGTCGAGACTACCGATAGGCCCTGGAGCTGGGCTTCCCGGTCCGTAGCCGAACGTTTCCAGCCGCGAGCCCCAGCCGCTCGGTCCCATGTCGAGCTGGCGCAGCGCATCGGCGACGTCGCCGCTCAACCCCAACCCCTGCAACCGGCCTGGCCCGAGGAGGGAGACGGTCGCCGAATCCGAGGCGGCCACCAGTGCCCCGAACTGGTTGGGGAAGGCGCCGTCCTTGATGTGCTGGTCCCAGACCAAAGTCGCGCTCATCAGTGCCTCAGTGCCGACATCAGGCCCCAGCAGGCTCAGCCCGCTGGTGTAGACACCCTCGAGTCCGGTCGCATCACCCCAGCCGGCGATGAATCCGGTGAGATTGGACATGAACCCGATCCGCTGATCGACGTCGCTGGCGAGCAGGGCTCCCGTCGCCGCGGTCTCGAAGATCCGGTGCATAGTGACGGCCTGCTTTACGGTCAGCTTTGCGATCTCGTCCGAACGTGAAGACTCGCCGAGAGCCTGCCGAGCCAGGTTCTGCATCATCGACAACGCCGTCGAAGCGTGCATCACCTGGGCGGTTTCACGTTCCATCGAGATGCCGCCACCGCCATCGACGTCGAGAACGATCGCCGACGCCTGCTCGGACTGGGCCTTGGACAGCAACTGCTTCAGTGGACTCTGCCTACTCATCGCTCTGCACCCTCCCTAGACGACGGAACACGGAGTTCAAGGTGGCAGGCTTGCTGACGAGGTGGAACCGGCGCGTGTCACTCAGTGACCCGCCGGCTGGAAAATCGGAGTACGCCGGGAGCCGCTCGATGCCATCCTGAACATGGCGCGACTCCACGCGTGGGACCCGCTGGGGAGGGAACACCTATGGACGACCACACCGTCACGGGCAGGGTCCTCGCCATCCTCGAGGTGCTGGCGGAGGCGCCGTCGGGTCAGCCCGTCGGCCTGGCGCAATTGACGGCGCGAACCAGCATCCCCAAGCCGACAGTCCGACGGATCGCGAACGACCTCGTGGCGAAACGGCTGGTCCTCCGAAACGGTGGCGGCTACCTGCTCGGCCCCAGGATGATGACCCTGGGCACGCATGCGGAGCGCCAACTGGGAGCCGTGGAACTCGTCACGCCGTTCGTGCACGAGCTGCATGCGCGGAGCGGCTCGATCGCCTGGGCAGGCCTGTCGGAGGGCCTGCATATCGACCTGATCGACAGCGCCCACGGCCGTGAGCACGCGGCCATCATGGCGTCGAGCTGGCCCAGGCAGCTCGACTTTCCGCACGTTCCGAGTACGGCGATCGGGCATCTCGTGGCCGCCCGCCACCCTCAGGCCGTCGAGGAAGTGGTACGGCGTGGGATCTCGCGGCTTACGAAGCACACCGTCGTGGTGCCTGGCCGGTACGCGGCGAAGGTACGTCGAGCCGCCGAGACACGGTCTGCTCTCGAATGGGAGGAGTGCCGGCTCGGATGGTGGTGTGCCGCGGTCGAGATCCAGTTCGCCTCGCAATGCCTGATACTTGGGATGACGGGCAGGACGTCAGGCACGGTCCCCGCGCGGATCCTCTCGGACCTGTACCGGCTCCGCGACGAGCTCGCCCGAGAGATCGTCTCCAATACCCGGAGAGATCTTTAGCCGGGCGAAGGCGCGCGCGTGTACCGTGCCAAAACTCGTTCAACGGCCGTGACCTGGTGTTTTGAAGACCGCGTCAGGCTGCTCGGTGGTACTCGTTGATCACGCCAGCAAGGCGTCGTCGGGGTCGTACGGGCTTGTCGATGGGGACGACAGCGCGTGGGGGAGTGTCCTCATGGGTCATCGCCCACCTCGTACGGCGGTACGCGCGACCCGGCCGAGCGGTAGGTGGCGGGTGAGGCTCTGGATGACCACCGCGCGCAGCAGAACCCCACCAGCGTTCGGCGACCCCGCGCGGCTGGCGTACCGGCGCACCATCCCGGGGATCTTGATCGTGACCCAGAGGACGACGATGACGAGCATGAGGTTCACCGCGTCCGAGCCGGGCAGGCCGAGCAGGATCGGCAGGTTCGACTCCGGGTCGATCAGCAGGTTGATGCCCGCCGAGAACGCGATCGCCTGCAGTGTGGGCGTGGCCAGGCAACCCAGCAGGGTGCGCCACCACAGCTCGGCGGCCCCCTGTGTCCATGGGGTGGCGTAGCACGCGAGGGCCACCGGCGCGACGCCGGCCAGGACGACCAGCATCCCGATCCGCACCAGCCAGGTGCCGACGAGCATGAACATCAACACGACGATGAGCAGTCCGATGATGGCCATCAGGAGCGCGGCGCTCTGGTCGGTCATCGCCGAGGCGATCCGAGCCCGGGCGAAGGTGACCGCCTCGGTGGTCGGCGCGGACGTGCCGGCCATCGACACTGTCAGGGCGTTGGCGATGTCGATGAGCACACGGGTCAGCGGGACCGCGAACGAGGACAGCACGAACCCGACGACAAGCCGGGGGATCAGGTCCTTGACGCCGTAGCGCATCTCGACCGAGTCGCCGACCATCGCGGCGATACCCGCGGCGATGATCGCGAGGATGAAGCAGGCGTTGACGACCAGCGCGCTCTTGCCGGCGATCGACATCACCTGCGGCAGGACGGTGACGTCCGGCGAAACGAAAATGGAGGATGCCAGGAAGGCCAGCAGACCGCCGAGAAGCTCGGTGACCTTCTCGCCGAGCCAGCTGACCAGGCCGTTCATCAGCCAGTCGACCATGACGGCCCCCTCAGCCGCCGAGGATGCCCTGCAGCACCCGCAGCATGACCGGGGACAGCACAGCGAGGGCGTAGCCGATCAGCGCGGACTTGACGTTGCCCTTCGCCTGCTCGACCTGCGCCGGGTCGCCACCGGCGGCCATATACCGCAGGCCGCCGATGACCAGGAACATCGTCGCGACCACCGCGATGATGCCCATGACCCAGCCGGTGATGTTGGCGATGACCTGGGCGATCGAGTGGGGGCCTCCGCCGTCAGGGGCGGGCGCGGCCAGGAGGTCGTTGAGGACGGAGATCGTGTGCATTGCGGCGCTCCACAAGGAATCTGCGGGCCGCCGCGGTGGGGACCAGACGCAAGGACCGTGTGATCCGGTTGGGGGCGCTCCTCCCTTGCATGTGGCGAAGGGTTGCGGTGTCAGTACGCCGCGCCAGCCGTGCCAGACCGTGGGCCTCACCGGAAGGAGTGGTCCCCACCGGGCGGGCATGCCATGGATGACATGCACCGCCCAGACCTCGGCTGTCAGGTCGATCGAACTCGCCGCCCGCCTGTCACGACCTGACAAGACCTCACAGCGACTCACAGTGACGAGCAGGTCCTCTTTCGCGTTCCAGGCGGTCAGGATCGGGGTGTCGATGGCCGTGGGCAGGGCGTCGACCCGGGAACCGGCGAGCCGCTCGGGCCGTGGACGGAGGAGCAGTGATTCTGCCAGAGCCACCTGTTGGAGCACGAGCGGTTGGGACTGCCCACGCACCTCGTTCGAGACCTTGCCGGTGTGGAGGCGTCCCTCCGTCACCGGTCACGGCCGCTGGCCTGCTCGGAGACGGCGAATGCTACCGGAGGCGGAACCCTGCCGGCGGCTACAGAGACTCCCAGGGGCTGAATCGGGGCGACCGTGGGGACGAAGACGACGACGTCGAAGCTGTCTCGCAGCGAGGGCAGCTCGTAGTAGTGCTCGGCGTCGTCGGCGGGGTCGTACACCCCGGAGATCAGTCTCGTCCGCCAAGGCGCGTCGAGTCGCGTTGCGACGTCGACCGGGACATCGGCGGCCAAATTCACCGTCCGTTCGCCGCCGCCGCAGAGCAAGAGATCCTCGAGCGAACCGGGGGCGGGCAACGGGATCTTGCTGTTGCGGACGAGACCGTGGCCGAACGTGACGTGAACGGCGAAGTATCGGTCGCCGAGGGCTTCCCGTAGATGGGAGCCGAGCATGACGCCGCCGTGGGCCGCGACGTGAGCGCTGCCCTCCCACAGGACGATCCGATCGCCTGTACGCCGGTGCCACTCCAGGATCCGTTCGGCGGCTGCCCGCTCCTCACGTTCCGCGTCGTATCCCACCCCGATCGCGTTCGCGTGGTGCGCCACGATCATGTCGAGCAGCCGCACGGCCTCATCGCGCCCGGCACCGTCGTCGAGCCGCCCGGCGATCGCACGGGCCTTGCGTGCGAGTTCCACGAACGGCGTGCCTGGGTGGGTGCCTTGGGCCCGCTGCACATGCTCGCCATTGTCGTGAGCAGTGCGGATGACGGCGAGCAGTTCACGGACCTGTGGCACCTCGCCTGGGGAGATGGCCGCGATCAAGTCCACGACACGGTCGTAGTCAGCGGGCAGCACCCACGAGCCACCCACTCCGATCACCCGCACCGGGTCGTCGGGCCGGGTCGCGTTGCGGGACCGGAGCCACGTGAGGGCGTCCCGCATCTCGCTCGTCTGCCAGGGCCCCCAGCCCTGCCGCAGCGAGGAATCGATGTTGACGTCCTCACCGCGCACGTAGCGGTCGTAGAGCGCACCCACGCGCTGGTTGTCGAGCACGGCGAGGACCCGGAAACCGCGATCGATCAGCGCCTGGGTGGCGTGCTCCACGATCTGGAAGGGCTCGTGTGCTTCGCGGGTGCTGGCGCCGAGCCCGACGACGAAGGCATCCGAAGCCAGGTCGGCGATCGCCACCGGGTCAACGGTCTCGGGCTGTGCCGCCAGCCAGGAAACCACGGCCTCGCTCGCGGCGTTGCCGGTGTCGCCGACGCCGCCGAACGGGCGTCGACGCCGTGCGTCCCGCAAAGCGCTGGCCCACCAGGAGAGTTCGCGGATGGCGTCCCGGACCGCGTCGTCCTCCCGATCAGGAGCGACATAGCGGCCTTCGGTGAGGTGTGCCCATGGCGCGCGGAGCGCGACCATGCGACGAGTGGTGACCACGGAGAGCTCGGCGAAGACCGGGCGAAGGTACTCACCGGCGAGCAGCCCACCCTGTACGCCATACGGCACCACCATGGCGGCCTTGAACTGCCACTCGCCGTAGTGCCAGTCCACGAAACGCTTCAGACTCGCCGGGTAGGAGTGGTTGTACTCGGGGGTGACGATCACGAACCCGTCTGCGGCCGCCATCAGATCGGATGCCGGCGTCGGCTGCCCACCGCCGGGCTGTAGATCCGAGTCAGGTGGCAAGTGGAGATCGGTGAGATCCACCATGTGGGTCCGGACATCCCGAGGGATTTGTTCCATCACCCAGTCGCCCAGGATGCGGCCGACCCTGTCATCGCGGACGCTGGCCACTACGACAACGAGGTTGAGAGGTGGCTCGTCAGCCCTGTTCCCGGGCTCGTTCAATCCGTTTGTCTGATCGTTCATGCGAGCCACGCTGCCGGTTGAACATATGTTGAAGGCAAGCCCGCTCGCGTGGCAGCCTGGTGGCGTGAGCCACGCCATCATCGCCCCGCCCGAAGCTGTTTTCACCGTCGGTGACGTTGCCCGCGATGCCGGCGTCGCGCCGTCGGCAGTCCGTTTCTACGAAAAAACCGGTGTCATCACGGCCCAGCGCGACAGCGGCAACCAGCGTCGTTTCGACGCAATCGCAGCCTGCCGGATCAAAGTCGCGAAGCTGGCCCAACGAGTCGGCCTCACCGTCCGCGAAATCGCCGACCTCTTCGCCGACCTGCCGCCCAACCCCGGACCGCAGGAGTGGGGCCGGATAGCCACCGAGCTGATCGCCGAGTCCGAACGCCGAACGGCCGAACTGCGTACCTGCCTCACCGAGCTGCAATCCGGCGGCAAACTCTGCGAATCCATCGACCGGATCCCCTGACTCCAACAAGCGGTTTGCCAAGCGCGGGGACCGGCTGCACCGACGGCGCGAGTGGATTCCTGGTGCCGCCATGGCGGCACCAGGAATCAACGATTCGTCACCGGCCGCGACCTCGCACAGTGGCCACGAGCGCGGCGATGGCGGCGAACGCGACGGCCAGGTACAGGGGGAGGAACTTCACCCCGACCGGTTCCCTGGCCACCAGCATGCCCGCAACCGCGATGAACTCGGAGAGCAGGACGCCGAAGATCAACCCTGCGGCGGCGCCGAGCAGCACCCAGACCAGGATCTTCATCGCGGACCACCTACCGGCGCCGGCACCGGTTCTGAGGCCTTTTCCAGCGCGACCCGGGGCAGCAGGCGGGCCAGCGGGGCCGGCAACCACCAGGCCCGCGTGCCGAACAGATGCATCACCGCGGGCAGGATGAGGCAACGGATGATCAGCGCGTCCACCAGGACCGCGACGGCCAGCCCGAGTCCGAACTGCTTGAGCATCCGGCCAGGGTCGAGCAGGAACGACCCGAAGACGACGACCATGATCGCCGCCGCGGCGGTGACGATCCGGCCGGTGGTCGCCATGCCTTCGCGGATCGCGGCCGGGGCATCGCGGTGCCGCTCCCAGTGCTCGTGCATCCGGGCCAGCAGGAAGACCTCGTAGTCCATCGAGAGGCCGAAGGCGATCGCGAAGATCATGATCGGGACGAACGCCTCGATCGGTCCGGGCTGCACCCCGAGGATCCCGCCGAGCCAACCGTGCTGGAACACCAGGGTCACCACGCCGAGGGAGGCGCCAACGCTGAGCAGGTTCAGCACCGCGGCCTTGACCGGGATCAGCAATGAGCGGAACACCAGCAGCAACAGCAACGCCGACAGGCCGACGACGACCAGCACGAACAGTGGCAGCCGGTCGGCGACCGCCGTGGCGAAATCCACTGTGGCGGCGGTCGGCCCGCCCACCAGGATGTCTGCCCCGGTATCCCGCTCGACGGGGGGCAGCACGTCCGTCCGCAGCCGATCCACCAGTTCCTGGGTGCGCGCGTCCTGCGGTTTCGTCTCGGGCGCGACGATCAGCAGGGACAACCCGTCGCCGGCGGGCACCGGCGGTGGCACCTCGGCGACCCCCTCGGTCCCCGTCACCGCACGACGTGTGGCCTCGGCGGCGGTCCGGTCACCCTCGATCACCAGGATCAGCGGGCCGTTGAAGCCGGGACCGAAGCCGTCGGCCAGCAGGTCGTACGCCTGCCGGCTGGTCCTGGCCTCGGTGTTGTTGCCAGCGTCGGCGATGCCCAGCCGCATGCCCAGCAACGGTGCGCTCAACGCCAGCAGCGCTACGGTGGCGACCAGCGTTGCCGCCCATGGGTGCCGCTGGATGCCGGCGGTCCACCGGGCCCAGCCGTGACCGTCGGGCCGTGCCTTCACCGCCCGCTTCCGGATGGACCGCTCGATCCGGCCTCCGAGCAGCCCGAGCAGAGCCGGCAGCAGGGTCAGCGCCGCGAGCATGGTGGCAAGCACGGTGAGCCCTACGGCGACCGCCACGCCCTGCAACGAGCCGAGGCCGAGTACCACCAGACCGAGCAGGGCGACGATCACGGTCAGGCCGGCGAACAGCACGGTACGTCCGGCGGTGTCGACCGCCCGCCGAGTCGCCTCGGGCCGATCGAACCCGGCGAGGATCTCGGTCCGGAACCGGGAGAACAGCAGCAGCGCGTAGTCGATGCCGACACCCAGCCCGACCAGGATCATCAGTGGCGTGGTGAACTCGGCGACCGTGGCCACGTGCGAGGCGAGCATGGCCAGCCCAATCGCCGTGCCGACCGCGAAGATCGCGATGACCAGCGGCAGGCTGGCCGCCAGCACCGAGCCGAACAGGAACACCAGGATGACGAGCGCGGCCAGCATGCCGATGCCCTCGGCCGGGCCGCCCCCGGCCTCCTCGACGCCCTGGACCGTCTCGCCGCCCAGCTCGACCCGGAGCCCGTCACCGTCGGCCCGCTGCGCGGTGTCGACCAGCGTCCGGGTGTCCTCGGCGGGCATCTCCGTCGCCTGCACGTCCAGCGTCACCGTTGCGTACCCGATGGTGCCATCAGCCGACAGCGCTCCCGGATTGCGGTACGGGTCGTCCACCGCCGCGACGTGGCGCAGGTCCTGGACCTCGGCGAGCATTGCGGTCACCCGTTGCTGAACCGCTGGCGTCCGTAGCCCGTCCTCGGCGGCGAGCACGATCTGCACGGTGCTGCCCGCGGCCGCCGGCGCCTCGGCCCGGAGGGTGTCCAGCGCCCGCTGCGACTCGGTGCCGGGTAGCGAGAAGTCATTGCGGTAGGCGCTGCCTGCCGCCTGCGCCGCGGCGCTTACCCCCACCACCGCGACGACCCAGACCAGCAGGGCCAGCCAGCGGTGCCGGTACGACCAGCCGGCGAGCCGGGCGAACCGGCTACCCGCCGGGGGTGTTCGTGGATTGTCGTGCATCCCGATCTCCTCGTACGCGTGACAGAGCGGGACCGACGCTACGAACGGAGACCACCGTGCCGAAACCTTCCGCCGGGCGAACCCGACGTCCCCCCAGGGAGGTAGCCGGGATGCCTCCGACGGGTGACTCGGGGGCCTGCGCCCGCGGGCTACCCTCGGACCCGTGACCCGTCGTGCCGCCCTGATCGACGCGGGCGCGGCCCTGCTGGCGTTCGCCGCGACGATCGTGTTGCTCGCGTTGCACGGGTTCGGCACGCCATCGCCGGAGGCGGTGCCGCTGGACGGGCGGGGTGTGCTCCTGGCCATGGGGGCCGCGTTTCCGCTGGCGCTGCGCCGGCGCCTGCCGTTCGCCTGCTACCTCGCGGTCGCGGCGTCCTCGGCGGCGCTGCTGGCGCTGCGGTTCCCGCTGGACTTTCCGATCGGCTGCGCGGTGGCGGTGTACACGCTCGCCGCCGCTTACGGCGGTGACCCTTCGCCGATGCGTCGGTGGGGCGCCCGGGCCTCGGCCGCGGCATTCGTGCCGGTCGCTGCCAGCCCGAACGTGGCCGGCGAGGGCTGGAGCGACGGACTGGTCTCGGGCACGCTGTTCTGGGCCGTCGCCTTCGCGGGCACCTGGTTGCTCGGCGATCTGAGCCGGATCCGTCGGGAACGACTGGTCGAACTGGAGGAGCGGGCGGCCCGCACGGCCCGGGACGCCGAGCGCGAGCGCCGGCTCGCCGTCGCCGAGGAACGCACCCGAATCGCCCGGGAGCTGCACGACTCGGCGGGCCACGCGATCAACGTGATCCTCGTTCAGGCCGGCGCGGCCCGGCTGCTGCACGAGCGCGATCCGGACCGGTCGAAGCGGGCGATCGCCACCATCGAGGAGGTGGCCCGGGCCACCATGGGCGATATCGACCGGCTGGTCCACGTGCTGCGCGAGGAAGGGGCGGACGCTCCACTGGAACCGGCCACCCCGGGCACCCTGGAGGAGTTGCTGGACCGGCACCGGGCGGTTGGGCTGCGTCTGGAGACCGAGCTGATCGGCACCGCGCGGGACGTGCCGACCGGGGTGGCCTGGGCGGCGTACCGGATCCTGCAGGAGGCGCTGACCAACGCCACGCGGCACGGCACGGGCAGCGCGACGGTGCGGGTGCGCCAGCCACCGGGCCGAGTCGAGATCGAGGTGACGAATCCGGTCACGGCGTGGCGCGGCGGCCGCGACGCGGCCGCCACCGGCCGAGTCCCCGCGTCGGGCAGGTCCGGCACTCCTGCCGATACCGCAGTCGGGGCCCGTGCCGGGCACGGCATCGTCGGTATGCGGGAGCGGGCCGCCGTGCTGGGCGGCACACTGGAAACCGGCATCGAGGGCGAGGTGTTCCGGCTGCGGGCCGTGTTGCCGTACGGAGGCCAGGGGTGAAGCAGCGGCGGGTGTTGTTGGTCGACGACGACGACCTGATGCGCGCCGGATTGCGCGCGGTGCTGTCGGTGGACGAATCGATCGAGGTGGTGGGTGAGGCGGGCGACGGCCGCCGGGCAGTCGCGCTGTGCCGGACACTGCACCCGAACGTGGTGCTCATGGACATCCGCATGCCGGTGCTGGACGGGGTGGCCGCCACCGCGGAAATCGTGTCGGCGGAGCCGGCACCTCGGGTGCTCATCCTCACGACCTTCTCCGACGACGACTACGTGTTTGGCGCGTTGCGCGCCGGGGCGTCGGGCTTCGTGCTCAAGCGCATCCAGCCGGAGCAGCTGATCGCGGCCATCCACACTGTCGCCGAGGGTGACTCGCTGCTGTCGCCGTCGGTCACCCGGATGGTGGTCGATCGGGTGGCCCGGGAGGGCGGGCCGCTGGATCCGGCCGCCGGGCGGCGGTTGCTCGTGCTGACCCCGCGGGAGCGGGACGTGCTGGAGCTGATCGGCCGGGGCCTGTCCAACGCCGAGATCGCTGGCACCCTTGTCGTGGAGGAGTCGACGGTGAAGACGCATGTCAAGCGCATCCTGGCCAAGCTCTGGCTGCGGGACCGGGTGCAGGCAGTGGTGCTCGCGTACGAGACGGGTCTGGTCCGGCCGGGGGAGCGGGCCCCCGGCCGCTGACGCCCGCCGACCGCCGCACTGTCGGCCATCCGTCAGGCACTCGGGCCGTCGCGAGATGGGTCAGCTCCGATCGGTGCTGTTGGCAGGCACGTCGCCGGCCATTCGAGTCGCTGCTTCGAACGCCGCCGTCCACGGGAAAGCCCGCTGGCGGCTGTTGCCGCTGCCGGGCGGGTGCGGCTCCCATCCGTCGTCGGGCCCGAGGAAGACCCGTACCCGCTCATCGCGGAGACTGGCCACGGCGCGTTGGAAGGGTGCGCGGGTGGCCAGGGCGGCGTTGACGAACGGGACGACCACTGTAGGCACTTGCCGGCCGATCAGCTCGGCCACTGTGGTCATCGCATAGTTGTCGGCGATGCCGAGGGCGATCTTGTTGGCCGAGTTGTAGGTGGCGGGGGCGATGATGAGTGCGTCCGCGGCGGGGAGGGAACGGCGGGTGTTGGGGGACGACCGGTAGGTGGATCGGACCGGGTGTCCGGTCAGCCGCTCTATCGCTCCGGCATCGATGAAGTCGAGGGCGCTGGGGGTGGCGGTGACCGCTGCTGTCCACGACTGTTTCTTCGCGGCGGCGATCAGATGGGTTACGTCTGCGGCGGGCCCGGCAGCGCAGACGACGATTTGCAGATGGCCGCGAGTCATACATGGATCCCGGCGTGCTGGGCGAAGTCGAGGACGGCGGTGCGGACGTGCCCGCGGGCGAGGGCTGCCAGGTCGGAAGCAATGTGCTGCACCGCTGGCCGGCAACATCTATATGGCGACCTGAGATGCCGTACTAGCATGCCCTCATGCGTCTGTGGCAGAAAGTCCTAGTCGTATTGACGGCAGTGACCGTGGGAGGTGTTGGCGGAGCGCTTGGAAACCTCGCGGCGTGGCGTACCCAGACACCGACGACATCCGTCCCTGAGGCCATGGAAATCGTCCGGGCAGTGCTGCCCGGGGTGTCAGTGCCAGAGCTTGGCTGGCACGACGACTACCACGACTTCGTTCTGCCGACCGACATGAGCCCGTCCGGTGAAAACATGCCGGCGCAGTTGGTGACCACATCGGGGCTCAACGGGATCACCGCCGAAGAATTTCAGCAGGCGCGAGGCCGTCTCACTGCCAACGGTTGGGAGGTCACCGAGATAACCGCCACGGACGGGCGAGGCCAGTCCTTCGTCGCCAGCCGTGGCACCCTGGTGTCCGAATGGGAGCTGGCATCATCGCTGCAACTGTGGTTCTGGCGACACGAGCCCGCGAGAGTGCAATGGTTGACCTTGCTGGGTTGGGTGCTCGGCGCGGCACTCGGCGCGGCGGTCGCGTGGAGGTCGACGCGGATTTCGCATCGCCGACTCCGGACCGGAGTCCTGGCATCATTGGCCATACTGACGCTGGTGCTCGCGGTGCCAACCGCTGCCGCATCAATGTACACAACGGCGAATTTGTTGGAACGCGATGTCCTGAATGGCCAGCCCAAACCCGTGTGGATCTTTCATGGCCTGCTGGTCGGATCTCCCATAGGTTGACGCCCTGGCTGCCACAGCTGAAGCAGAGTCGGTTGATCCCGGCCGGGATGCGTTGAGTAGGGCGGGGATGAGCACCTTGTCGGCGTGGTGACGTTCCATGACCTGCTTGATCCCGGAGTTTCCGGCAAGCCAGAGCAGGGCGATCGTGAGGTTGCGTAGCGTGGCCATGGCATGGGCGAACGTTGGCGAATCAGGCGTGGTGGGCGTCCTCGCCGAACCGGCCGTTCTACGCCGCGATCGGCTCACCCTCGACGGAGAGAAGGACAAGGGCCGTGACAATCAACAGGCGCCGGCGGCAGTTGATCGCCGACGCCTGTTAAGTGTCACCCGTTTTTACTTGCGCAGGACTCCACTGCACTCTGTCCAGTCGACTGTCACGGTCTCATCGCTGGAGAATTTGTACCAGCCGGAGCTTCGAGTGAAAGGCACCCCATCGATGTCGCCGGAGAACCAGCAAGGATACGGAACCTCGAAGGCATCGACGTCGACACTCCCTCCGCCTATGTGCCCACCTGGACTGACGGTTCTGATGTCCTTCGGGCAGGAAGATCCCAGCGGGGCCGTGCCCCCCGGACACGTCCAGTTCAGCGACACTCGGATACTGATGCTGGTATCATTCTGCAGCTCACCGCAGGGAGTAGGGGGAAAGCTGCTGCAGCCGCCGTCTATGCCCATATCCGAGGCGGATTTCGCGTTTGCTGGCGACTGGATGGCGGCGAGGGGGGTGAGGCAGATGACGGCTGCGACGGTCAATCGGAAAAGCTTCTTCATGACCGTAATTGAACCGTAGCACATTGAAGTCTGTCAATCATAAGCCCCGCCGGTCACGGGACGCGGACGGGAGGGGTGTCGGCGGTCTGGGCCCAGCCCACGTGCGCGCATACATCGAGGAACTGATGCCCGACATCCTCGACGGCACCATCGAGCCCGGCAAGGTGTTCGACGCCACCACCGACCTTGACGGTGTGCCCGCCGGCTACCAGGACATGGACGACCGCAAAAGCCTCAAGGTCCTCATCAAGCCCTGACCCCGGGCACGGCCCCGCCCTCGCCGCCGGCGCAACGGCTCGAGGGCGGGGCCGTTGTCCCCGCGCAACGCGCCCCGGAGACCCTGATCGAAGGCGTCGCCGATGAAGACCGTCAGGTCGGCGAGTACACCTACCGATTTGGGGCGAGAGGGCTGCCGCTTTTAGGTGGCAGGTGCGTCCGTGACCCGGCTGGCCACCCGTCCATCCTGTCGCCGGGACGCCGCAACTTGCGTCCGGCGAGTACGTTGACGGCCAGCAATTCCGTTGACGACTTGCCCAAGGCGAATGCTGAAGAGGGTGGTGCCGGTGACGGCGACGCTCGTCCCTCCGCCGGTGACCGATGTGCGGCCTACCGGGTCGGTCGGTCTGCGGGGCTGGATCGTCGGTGGCCTCCGGGACACGCCGCGCCGGCTGGCCGCCGTGCTTACCGGCCTGGTCGCCCTGGGGTTCGTCGTTGGGTTGGTGGGGTTCGCCGGGGTACGGCAGCGGGTCGACCTGATCGACGGCGTGACGTCTCGCAGCGGCGCGCTGGTAGTGGCCGCGCAGGACCTCTACCGGGCCCTGTCCGACGCGGATGCCACAGCGGCGAGCGCCTTCCTTTCCGGCGGTGTCGAGCCGGTGGCGCAGCGGGACCGCTACCAGAGCGATGTGGCCGCGGCGGCGGCGGCGTTGTCGGTGATCGCGGCCGGGCGGTCTGGAGATGGCGCCAGGGATGGCGCCGTAGGGGTGATCGCCGCCGAACTCCCGGTGTACACCGGGTTGATCGAGACGGCGCGTGCCTACAATCGGCAGGGGCTGCCAGTCGGCGCGGCGTATCTGCGGGAGGCGTCGGGGCTGATGCGGCAGCGGATGCTGCCGGCCGCCCAGCAGCTCTACCGGTCGGTCACCGCGGAGCTGGACCGGGCGCGCGGCGGCGGCGCCGGGTTCCCCTGGATCGCCGTGCTGCTCGGGCTGGTGGCCATAGGCGGTCTGGTGCGGACGCAGATGTGGCTGACCAGGCGGACCAACCGGGTGTTCAACATCGGTCTGGTGGGGGCGACCGCGGCCGCGGTGGTGCTGGTTGGCTGGCTCGGCGTGTCGGCGGTCGTCATCGGTGCCCGGCTGGACGCCAGCGACCGGGACGGCTCGGCGCAGGTGGACCGGCTCGTCCAGGCCCGGGTCGCGGCGTTGCAGGCCCGGGCCGACGAATCGCTGACCCTGGTCGCCCGCGGCGCTGGCGGCGACTTCGACAAGGATTACACCGCGGTGATGGCCCGGCTGATCGGTCCGGACGGCCACGGCGGACTGCTGCGCGACGTCGCCGAGCGGGCCGCCGACGAGCCGACGCGGGCAGCGGCCGACAGGGCCGCGGGACAGGCCCGGGACTGGCTCGCCGCACACCAGAAGCTGCGGCAGCTCGACGACGGTGGCCGTTACACCGAGGCGGTGACCGCCGCGGTGGGCAGCGATCCCGGCGCGACGGCAAGCATCTTCAACGAGTTGGACGGCATGCTCGCCAGCGCGATCACCCGCAACAGCGACCGGTTCGAGGCCGAATCCCGGTCTGCCCGTCGCGGGCTTTCCGGAATGGACGTCGGGGTTGTGGTCCTGGCCGGACTGATGGTGATCGGCGCTGCGGCGGGCATCCAGCGACGAATCGCGGAGTACCGATGAACGTCTCTCGACTGATGTCCGTGGCCGTGGCGCTGGCGGTGACCCTCGGCTTGGCCGGTTGCGGCGGTGGCGGCGGGCGCCTGCCGGCCGGCGCGTCCGCCGTCACGCCGGTCCGCCCGGTCGGGGTGCAGGACCCGGCGGACATCCCGGACGGGGCCAACGCCGGCCCCGCCTCCTGCGATCCGCGGGCCAGTCTCCGCCCAGCGGCCACCCAGGCCCGCCCCGGCCAGATGCCGGCCGGCTCGACCATGGCTCGGATTCTCCAGCGGGGCCGGCTGATCGTCGGTGTCGACCAGAACAGCTACCGGTTCGGGTTCCGTGACCCGCTCACCGGAGAGCTGACCGGCTTCGACGTGGACGTGGCCCGCGAGGTGGCCCGGGCCATCTTCGGCGATCCATCCAAGATTCAGTTCAGGGCAACGAACTCGGCGTCGCGGATCCCGTCCCTGCAGGACGGGACGGTCGACATCGTCGTACAGACCATGACCATGAACTGCGAACGGTGGCAGAAGGTCAACTTCTCCACCGAATACTTCACCGCCGGCCAGCGGATCCTGGTGCGCCGCGGGTCGCCGGTGCGTAGCGTCGCCGACCTGGGTGGCCAGAAGGTCTGCTCGGCGATCGGCAGCACGTCCATCCGCAATGTCGCTGCCGCACCGGCCAAGCCACTGCCCGTCGGAGTGCCGGACTGGACCGACTGTTTGGTGATGCTCCAGCAGAACCAGGTCGCCGCCGTCTCCACCGACGACAGCATTCTGGCCGGGCTGGCCGCGCAGGACCCCAACACCGTCGTGGTTGGGCCACGGTTCAGCGACGAGCCGTACGGGATCGGCATCAACCGGGACGCCACTGACCTGGTCAGATTCGTCAACGGGGTCCTGGCCCAGTTGCGGGCGGACGGCACCTGGACCCGGCTCTACACCCGGTGGCTCGCCGCGCTCGGTCCGGCTCCACAACCGCCGACCGCCCGATACCGGGACTGACCGGCGTGACCGCACCGGTTCCGCTGAGCCGTGACGAGGTCGACGTGGCCATCGTCGCGCTGGGCGCAGCCCACGACCGGATCTCCGCGGCCATGTACGCCCTGGACAATCACCCGGGCCTTGCGACGGCCCGGCTGCCCGGCCTGACCGGACGGACCGAGCGGTACGCCGCCGACCTGGCCGCCCAGCTTGACGCGCTCTGGTCCCGGTTCACCGCACTCGGGGCGCTCCTGGACCAGCTCCGGACCCTGCGGGCGCAACAATCCCGGCCCGGTGACGAGGAGTTGGCCAAGCTCACCTGGTTGCTGCGTGCCCCGGTGGTCCCGGTCGGCGCGGACGGAATGGTTCTCGACGATGCGCCGCCGGGGGCCGTCCGGCTGCCGCTGATGGAGCTCGCCCGTCAGCTGGAAACCGGCAGCATCGATGCCATCGACCGGTTGTCCGTCCTGGATGAGGCCGCCTCGGTGCTGGCCGTCCGGTTCGGGCCGCCCAGCGAGGCGTTGACCCGGCTGCGGGCGGCCGTCGACGCGCTCGGGCCGGACGGGGTGCCCACCGCCGCCCTGGATCGGCTCGGCGAGCGGCTCGCGGACGCGTATCGAGAGGCGTCCGGCGATCCGCTGGCGGTGGCGCCGGGCGGTGGCTCCGCCGCCACCGCGCTGGATACCCGGCTGCGTGAGCTGGCCGCAGAGACCGCGACGGTGGCCGGCGAGGTCGACGCGTTGGTCGGTCTGCGCGACGGCTATCCGCGACGGGCGGAGCGGCTGCGCGCCACGATTGTTGAGGTCGAGGCCGGCGAGGAGGCGGCGGCCCGGGCCTGCGCTGCCACCGAGGAGAAGATCGCCAACACCGGGCTGCCCGCAGTTCCGGATGCCACCCCCGCGCTTCGGGCCCAGCTGGCGCAGCTCGGCCAACTTCACCGGGAGCGGCGGTGGAGCCGACTGGCCGATGAGCTGGCGGCGGCGGAGCGGGCCGCGGCGGCGGCGGTCGAGCGGGCCGCCGGGCTGCGGGATGCCGCGGACGGTCTTCTGGAGCGGCGCGCCGAGCTGCGCGGCCGCCTCGCCGCCTACCGGGCCAAGGCGGCCCGGCTCGGCTTCGCCGAGCACACCGAGCTGTCCCGCCGGCACCGTGCCGCCGAGGACCTTCTCTACTCCAGCCCGTGCGATCTGCCCGCGGCGACCCGGGCCCTGTCCGCGTATCAGCGGTATCTCAACGACCTCAGCGAGCGGGGGACGACATGAGCCAGCGGTGCGTACGACCCGACTGCACCGGCAGCTACGGGCCGGAGGGCTACTGCGACGAGTGCGGGCGCAAGGCCCCGGCCGGGGTCCTGCCGACGCAGCCGACCCCCGGTGCCGGGCCGCCGGGGTCCGGGTCGGGCGCGGCACCGGTGCCACTCGCCTCCGTCGCCTCGACCCCGGTGAGCACGCGCGGCGGTTCGGTGCGCACCGGTTCGCGGGGCTCCAGCCGCAGCCGTGGGACCACCCGCGGTGGCCTCGGCGCCGGTCTGATCGAGCTGCCCCGGGTCCCGCTGCGCGACCCGGCCAGCGCGGTGATGGCCGAGCCGACGGTGGCCGAATCCCGCCGGTACTGCGTCGCGTGCGACAAGCCGGTCGGCCGGGGACGAGACGGCGCCCCGGGCCGCGCCGAAGGCTTCTGCCCCCACTGCGGCACCCCGTTCTCCTTCCTGCCGCGCCTCGGCCGTGGCGACGTGGTCGACGACCGGTACGAGGTGCTCGGCGCGCTCGCCTACGGCGGGCTGGGGTGGATCTATCTGGCTCGGGACAAGAACGTCAGCGACACCGTCAGCGACCGTTGGGTGGTCCTCAAGGGGCTGATCAACACCAGTGACCCGGACGCGATGGCCGCCGCGGTGACCGAGCGGCGCTATCTGGTGGAGATCGACCATCCGAGCATCGTCAAGATCCACGATTTCGTGCAGCATCCCGACCCGAAGACCGGCGTGCCGGTCGGCTACATCGTCATGGAGTACGTCGGCGGCCAGTCGCTGCGGGACATGCTGGTCAGCCGCCGAGCGGCCACCGGCGAGCGCGCACTGCCGCTGCCCGAGGTGATCGCCTACGGCGTCGAGATCCTGCCCGCCCTGGGCTATCTGCATGACCGCAACCTGCTGTTCTGCGACTTCAAGCCGGACAACGTCATCCACGCCGAGGAACAGCTCAAACTGATCGACCTCGGTGCGGTCCGGCACGTCGACGACGAGGTGAGCGCGGTCTACGGCACACCCGGCTACCAGGCGCCGGAGGTCGCCGAGGTGGGGCCGTCGGTGGCGGCCGACCTCTACACCGTCGGCCGGACCCTCGCGGTGCTGAGCTTCGACTTCCGCGGCTTCGCCAGCACCTACGCCGACCGGCTGCCGGACCGCTCAGAGGTGCCCTTGCTGGGCCGCGAGGAGTCGTACGACCGGCTCCTGCGCCGGGCCACCCACCTCGATCCGGACCGGCGCTTCCAGTCGGCGACCGACATGAGCGAACAGCTCCTCGGGGTGCTGCGGGAGACGCTGTCGGCCGCCGACGGCGTGCCCCGGCCGGCGGTGTCCCGGCAGTTCACCCCGGAACGGCGGGCGTTCGGCACCGGTGCTGGCGAGGTGGGCGTGGCCGCCATCGCCCGGCGGCTCGACCCGGCGGAGGTCGCCGCGGCGTTGCCGCTGCCGCAGGTGGACATCCTCGACCCGAGCACCGGCTTCCTCACCACGCTGACGGCGACCGCCCCAGGTGAGCTGATCGCGCAGTTGCGCAACGCCCCGGTGCGCAGCGTCGAGGTGGCGCTGCGCATCGTGCGGGCCCGGATCGACGGCGGCGACCTGGCCGGCGCTGCCGCAGACCTCGACCGGCTCTACGCCGACGACCCGTTCGACTGGCGGATCGACTGGTACCGCGGCCTCGCCGCGCTGGCCGCCAATCGGCCCGGAGACGCCCGGGTGGCCTTCGACGCCGTCTACGACCAACTGCCCGGCGAGCCGGCCGCCCGGCTGGCGCTGGCCGCCGCAGTGGAGAGCACCGGGGACCCAGAACTCGCCGAGCGGCTGTACGACCGGGTCTGGCGGTGCGACCACGGCTTCATCAGCGCCGCCTTCGCGCTGGCCCGGCTCCAGCTTGTCAAGGGCAGCCGAGTCCCCGCGTTGCGCGTCCTCGACCAGGTGCCGGAGAACTCCAGCCACCACATCGCCGCCCAAGTGGCCGCGGTCCGGGCCAACCTACCGGCCGAGGGGTTGCCCGCCGGCGCCGGCGAACTGCTGGCCGCCTCCGACCGGCTGCAGCGGCTCGGGTTGGACGTCGAGCGGCAGGCCCGGTTGACAGTGGAAATGCTCGAGGCGGCCGTCGCCTGGGTCACCGCCGGGCATACCCTGCCGCCGGACGCCCGGGTCCTCGGACACGGACCGCACGAAAAGGGGCTGAGGCTGGGCCTCGAACGCGCCTACCGCACCCTGGCGCAGCTCGCCGCCGACCCGCCTACCCGTATCGCACTGGTCGACCGAGCCAACACCGTCCGGCCGAGGACACTGACATGACGGCCCCGTCTTGCCCCGAGCACGGCCCGGCCGGCGATCCGGGCGACCGCTTCTGTGAGGTATGCGGGCGCAACCTGCGCACCCGCGAAGAGGCGACGGCTACCGCAGCCCCGCTGCCAGCCCCGAGATCCGGCACCGCCCCGGTCGTACCATGGTTGTCCTCCCGGGCGACCGAGGGCAACTGCGGCGGGTGCGGCGCCCAGGTGCCAGGCGGCGGATACTGCGACTCGTGCGGCCGCCGACGCTCGCTCGGCCGCGACCACGCCGAGCTCGACCTCGGCGACCTTGCGGCAGTGACGGACCGGGCCCGCCGAACACGCAACGAGGACGCGGTGGCGATCGGACGAGCCGCCGGCGCCACCGTCGCAGTGGTCTGCGACGGCATCTCCACCTCGACCCGCGCCGACACCGCCGCCACCGCCGCAGTGGAATCGGCCATCGTAGAGCTGCTGGACGCCCTGCACGGCGGCGCGGACCCGGCCGAGGCCGGCCGACGAGGCGCCCGGGCAGCCGCCGCCGCGGCCCGGGACGCCGCCGGACCCGAGGATCGCGACACCCCGCCCAGCTGCACGTACGTCTCCGCGATCGTCACCAGGGACGCGGTGACGGTGAGCTGGATCGGCGACAGCCGGGCTTACTGGCTCGGGCCGAACGAGGCGCTGTTGACCCTCGACGACTCGTTGCGGGCCCGCGTGGCCGCTGGCCGGCCGGTGCCAGCGGCGCTGGCCGAGGAGGATCCCCGG
Source organism: Micromonospora sp. NPDC007230 (assembly GCF_042869115.1). Classification (NCBI taxonomy): domain Bacteria; kingdom Bacillati; phylum Actinomycetota; class Actinomycetes; order Micromonosporales; family Micromonosporaceae; genus Micromonospora; species Micromonospora sp. NPDC007230. The sequence goes on from NZ_JBIAFE010000044.1 coordinate 26,295, forward strand.
TCCCCGGCCCTGATCCGCTGGCTTGGTGTGGACGGCGACGACGAGGACGCCCAGGTCATCACCCTGCGCCCGACCGGCCCCGGCCAGGTCGTGGTCTGCTCCGACGGCCTGCACCACTATCTGCCGGGCGCGAACGACCTGGCCGCGGCGGTGTCCGGCCTGCCGCCGACACCCCTGGCAGTGGCGCAAGGTCTGACCAGGCTGGCACTGGAGGGCGGCGGCCACGACAACGTGGCGGTCGCCATACTGCCGTTTCCGGTAACCGAGACAGGAGGAACACCGGCATGAGCGGGCAACCCGAGTTCGTCGCCGAGGTCGACCAGAACGAATACCTACCGATGGGACGACGGATCGTCGACGCGATCGTCACCGTCACGGCCTCCGGCGCGGACCTGCGGGGCACCGCCGGACCGGTGACCGCGGCGCAAGTGATCATGATCGACACCTCCGGTTCGATGACCGCACCCCCCTCGAAGATCCAGCAGGCGAAGCGGGCCACCGCGGTCGCCATCGACACCCTCCGCGACGGCGTGCCCTTCGCGGTCGTCGCCGGCTCGGCGCAAGCCTGGATGGTCTACCCGCCGCAGCCGGGGATGGTGCCCGCCTCCCCACAAACCCGGGCGCAGGCCAAGTCGGCGGTGGCCGGGCTGCGAGCCGAAGGCGGAACCGCCATCGGCGCCTGGCTCAACCTCGCCAATCACCTGTTCGCCGGCCAGCCGGCCGAAGTGAAGCACGCCATCCTGCTCACAGACGGGCAGAACCAGCATGAGCGGCCGGAGGACCTGCAGCGGGTGCTGGACGCCTGCGAGGGCCGGTTCATCTGCGACAGCCGAGGCGTCGGCGCCGACTGGGTCGCCGACGAGCTGCGGAAGGTAGCGTCCACCCTGCTCGGCACCGCAGACGGGTTGGAGGATCCGGCCGACCTGCCGGCGGCATTCCAGGCGATGACCGCGTCCGCGATGGGCAAATCGGTCGCTGACGTGTCGCTGCGGGTGTGGAGTCCGACGGGCGCCAGGATCCGCTTCGTCAAACAGGTCTTCCCGCAGGTCGAGGACCTCACTGGCCGGCGCACCGAGGTCAGCGCCCGCATCGGCGACTATCCGACCGGCGCCTGGGGCGCCGAGAGCCGGGACTATCACATCTCGGTCGAACTGGAGCCACAACCGGTGGGGGAGGAGCTGCTCGCCGCCCGGGTCAGCCTGGTCAGCGCCGCTCAGGTGCTCACCGAGCGACTCGTGCTGGCCCGGTGGACTGACGACGAGGAGCTTTCCACCCGCATCAACCGGCAGGTGGCGCACTACACCGGCCAGGCCGAGCTGGCCGCCGCGATTCAGGACGGGCTGAAGGCCCGGGACGCCGGCGACGTAGAGACCGCCACCGCAAAGCTCGGCCGGGCGGTCCAGTTGGCCACCGAGTCCGGCCACGTCGATACCGCCAAGCTGCTGGCCCGGGTGGTGGACGTGGTCGACGCGCCGACTGGCACGGTCCGACTCAAGAAGCAGGTGGCCGGAGTGGACGCCGAGCTGACCAACGTGCGGTCGGTGAAGACCATCCGGGTGAAGAAGCCCCAGGCCTGACGGGAGCGACACGATGGCCACCTGCCCCAAAGGGCACGAATCGACGACCGCCGACTACTGCGACCAGTGCGGTGCCCCGATGCCCGGCACCTCGACGCCGGCTCCGCCGGCCGCCGTAGCCCCGCCGGCCGTGGCGCCGGCCGCCCCGCCCGCGGATCCCGTCGCCGGTACGCCGTGCCCGGTCTGCAATACGCCCCGCACTGGCCGCTTCTGTGAGGAGGACGGCTACGACTTCCTGCTCGCCCCGCCGGTGACCGCGGCGAGTCCGTCCACCTCGACCACTGGTGTCGCCGTCCCCGCGGCGGGCCGTGAGACGGCTGCCGGACCGCCATCCTCGGCCACGTCGGCGGCGCTGGTCGTCGTGGTGGGCACCGACCGCGGCTACTTCGACGCGGTCCTCGGCATGGGTGGCGAGGACGCCGACGGGCTGACCTTTCCTCGATTCGCCGCCGAGCGCCGATTCCCGTTGGTGGGCCAGCAGCTACTGATCGGACGGTCCAGCCGGTCCCGGGGCATACACCCCGACATCGACCTCAGCGGCCCACCGGAGGACCCAGGCGTCTCACACACCCACGCGCTCCTCGTCCTGCAGCCCGACGGTTGGGCGGTGGTCGACCTCGGCTCATCCAACGGCACGTACCTCAACGACCCGCACTCGGCGCCCGTCCCGGCCGAGACCCCGGTGCCGATCGCCGCCGGTGACCGCGTCTTCGTCGGCGCTTGGACCTGTCTGTCCATCCGCCCCGCCTAACCTGATCTTGAGACCTGTGTTAGTTGTGTCGCACCCTGGACCGGCGCCTGCTGTCGCTGGTCCACCTGGGCGCCAGTCAGATCAACGGCTGTGCGCCGTGGATCTTCGCCAGCGTCTCGGCGGCGAAGAAGGCCGGTGAGACGGACGCGCGGCTGCACGGCGGCGGCTGCTTCACCCGCCAGGGGCCGTCGTCCGTGCAGAGGTGTCGAGGCCAGCGCCGTCACGACGGCGGATCGGCGAAATCGGCCGGGTTGAGATCGAGGGTCGCGAGTATGCCTGAGTGCTTGGTGGTGTCGATGCGGTCCGGCAGCTCCCGGTCGACCCAATCGGCCCGGCTGTGTTGGCCGCGCTCGCGCAGGGCCTCAAGGACCTTGCTCTTATCGATCTTCATCGGCTGTATCGGCTCCCTTCGCGCACAATGAATCTGGATGCTGTCGGACTCGTCCGCCCAGAGCGAGCCGTCGGCCGGACGCGTTGCTGAGCGGCACCGGCTGGAGACATGCTGAACGGTCAGTGCGGTGCGCCTATTTCGTCGGCTGTAGAGGGCCGGCGGCGCGAAACCCGATCGCCACGATCGGTCTTCGGGGCGTCCAGCCACAACATACCCACGGGCCTGCCGCAACACCTTCCGCACCCCGGGCTAGGAGAGTTGCCCGGCGCCTCACGCCCGCAGTTGCATGGCCCGGCCCCACCGGTCGTCCACCTGCTCGCGTCGTGGCTTGAGCACGCTCGTCAGGTGAAGCTGCGCGTCTTCCGGAGCGCTGCTCACTGGTACCTTGTAGGTCGCCACCCGCTCGAGCCAGTCATGGGGCACGTGGCCTCGGTCCGGATCGCCGACGAGGACCCGAGAGCCCTTCGCCGCGACACGGGCGAGGAACGGCAGCATCCGGGCCGCCACAGACGGGTGGTAGAGCGCGTCACCGGTCAACACCACATCCACGCCGTCACCGTCGCCGTCAAGCAGGTCACTCGACGACAGGGTCAGGTCGACGCCGTTGGCGTGGGCGTTGGCACTGATTGCCGCGATCGAGTACGGGTCAATGTCGTTGGCGGTGACACCGGCGGCGCCCGCCATCGCCGCGGCGATGGCGACCAGTCCGGAGCCGGAGGCGACGTCGAGGACATGGAGACCGGCCACCGTGTCCGGGTGATCGAGGATGTAACGGGCGAGAGCCTGTCCGCCGGTCCAGGCCGAGGCCCAGAACGGCGGCGGGAGGACGTGCCCCGCCTCGGCTTCGAGCCGGGCCCAGAGGACGATCGCGTCCTCGGCCATGACCAGTCGCACCTCTGGCACCAGCGGCACCGGGGCCAGCCGGAGCCGATCGATGCTGACTGTCCCGGGCGTGCGCTCGGGGGCGGACAGCGCGTACAACACCAGCGGTTCGAGGCCGGGCACCGCGGCGTCGGAACGGACCACTATTCGCCGGTCCGTGGTCTCAGCCGCCGCCGTGGCGACGGGCGAGGCCTCGCCGCCACGGCTTCGCGGAGTCAACGTCAGACCGGACGGATGTTAGCGGCCTGAAGCCCCTTCTGGCCCTGCTCGACGTCGAACTCGACCCGCTGATTCTCGTCCAGGCTGCGGAATCCGCTCGATGAGATGGCGGAGAAGTGGGCGAAGACGTCAGCGCCGCCGTCATCCTGCGTGATGAAGCCGAAACCCTTGTCCGCGTTGAACCACTTGACTGTACCGAATGCCATGTCTTCTCCTTTGAGTAGCTGATGGAGCCATGTACGGCCCCCGGTGGTCGCCACTGCTCGTCCGGAAGAACCGGCAGAACAAAAAGCGCCCGGCGGGTTGGATACCCACCAGGCGCTGGCAAAGTATGCGACAAACCAAAGCTTGCAACACGCTCACGCTAGCACGGGCGCGCCGCCCGCGGTGTCTTGGCCGTCAGCACTGACCGCGCCAGCTACCAAACCCGTGTGCCGGAAGAGAACGCCCCCTCCGGTACTTCGCCCCGGCGTCTTGGCGCTTGATGCAGGCAAGATGGATCGATGGCGACGATAAGACGGTTCGACAACGCAGATGCCCTCGCCGTCGCGGGCCTCATCGAACGCTGCCTGCGTGAGGTCAACAGTCGCGACTATCCGAGCGAGGTCATCGAGCGGATGTGCGACCACTTCACCGAACAACGCATCAAGGAACTCGCCACGCAACGGCAGATGTTCGTCGCCGAAGCGAACGGGATCGCCGGCACGGTGTCCCGCGACGGCAACAAGGTCTACACCATGTTCGTGCACCCCCGGGCCGCTGGTCGCGGCATAGGACGGCTCCTCATGCGCCACATCGAGGCGCTGGCCGTGATCGACGGCTACGACCACATGGAAACCGGCGCGAGCATCACAGCGCATGGCTTCTACCGCCGGCTCGGCTACATCGACGTCCGCTCCACCGAGACAGAGTTCGGCTTCAACTACGTCCTGGCCCGGGATCTGCCCTGACGGAACAGCCACCGAAGCCGGACGGCAGGTGCGCGCTCATTACTTACAGGCACCGTTTCGCGGCGGCCCATGCTCGGGTACCAGTAGGCACATGAGTACCAGCCAACCTGTCGCGGCCCATCAGCGGCGGGCGCCCCACATGCCCAGCGATGTCACGTCCCAGCTGTCGTTCTTCGACAAATTCGCCACCCACGCTGCGCGGTTCGTCTCACGGGCCTGGTTCTTCGCCGCCTGTCTGCTGCTGGTGCTGATCTGGGCGCCGTCGATCCTGGTGATCCAGAACGTCGACACCTGGCAGCTCATCATCAACACCGCGACCACCATCGTCACCTTCCTGCTGGTGGCACTCCTGCAGAACACCCAGACCCGCAACGACCAGTCGACCCAGGACAAGCTCAACGCCTTGGCCGAGGCGGTCGCGGTACTGATGACCCATACCGCCGAGATCCACGATCGCCGGGGACTGCACGACGCGGTAACCGAGCTACGCGACGCGGTCGGGCTGGAGGATCGCGAGAGCTCCTGAACCCGTCGGCCGAAACGGCTAAATGCGCATCCCGCCGGTCTTGCACTCGAACAGCCACGACAACTTGGATTCACGATCTTGGCATCCGCTCATGGCCGCTTAGCGCATGGCCTGGCGATCGGGTAGCAGGTCGTCGCCGCTACGAGTTGGAGGGCGACGACCCCAGCCGGGAAGATCAGTGGCTCTGGGTGGCCTGATGGAGGCATTGAGTCCGATCGACGTGCTGCGGCTCCGGCCGGGCTCGACACGGGTGCGAGGGGCTCAGTTGCAGGTGCCGCTCTCCGAGGCGGACTACCGTACGCTCGCCGCGATTCTGGCGGAGCATCCGTCCGTCACCCCACGCGCGTATGGCTTTGATGCCGAATTGTCCGCGCTGCGGTTCCTGCGTAGGTTCCCACATCTTCGCCGCCTCAGCGTGGCCGGCCTGTTCCACCTGACCGACCTGAGCCCACTGCACCAGCTGGATGCCGACGTCGAGTTCCTCGACCGACCTTGGCGAGACCCGCAAACCCAACCACATCCTGGCCGCGTAATGGCCTCCGGGGCATAGCCAGCGCTCGCGGCTTTGTCGATGAGCGGTCGCCGCGACATGCGCATCCTGCGTGCGTCAGTCGGGTGCACGTGTTGTGCGGGGTAGGACCGGGTGGAAGATTAGTGGGCAATCGCACCCGGCGACCTGAGGGACCTCTGAAGAGGTTGCCCGGCGTCCGATGAGTTCCAGCACGGTCCCGGGTCTTCAGGCACATCCACCTTCCGCGCGTGAATTTGGAGGCACCTTGAAGCTTTTGCTTACGTCAGGCGGCGTCACGAACCCCAGCATCCACTCGGCGCTCGTGCAGCTCCTCGACAAGCCGATCGCCGAGTGCCACGCCCTCTGCGTCCCGACCGCACAGTGGGGTCACCCGATGTGCGGTCCGAAATCGGTGCGGGGCTTCGTAGCCGCCGAGCCCGTGTTTCAGTACCTGTCCGGCCTGGGTTGGGCGTCGCTCGGTGTCCTTGAGCTCACCGCACTGCCCACCATCGGCGCGGAGCGATGGATCCCGTGGGTGCGGGAGGCCGACGTGCTCCTGGTCGACGGCGGCGACGCGACGTACCTGTGCCACTGGATGCGGGAGTCGGGGCTGGCCGATCTGCTGCCATCGCTGCCCGACACGGTCTGGGTGGGAGTGAGCGCCGGAAGCATGGTGATGACGCCCCGGATCGGAACGTACTTCGTCGAGTGGCCGTCCGCGCCGGACGACCGCACCCTGGGAGTCGTCGACTTCTCGATCTTCCCGCACCTGGACGCTTTCCCAACAAACACCCTGGCCGACGCAGAGCGGTGGGCCGCCGAAATCGGTGTCCCGGCCTACGCCATCGACGAACAGACGGCCATCAAGGTCGTCGACGGCTCCGTCGAGGTGGTCTCCGAAGGGCAATGGAAGAAGTTCGGGTCATAGCCGCCCAGCATCCGTGACGTCGCGTCGTTGGACGTGATCCCGTCGACTTGCAGCACTGCCGAGAGCGCCCGCCCATGTCGCAGGTCGGGTGCGCTGCGGCCATCCGGACCTGCCGCCGACCGAGCGCGCCCCTCCGCGACATGCCCTCGCGGAGGTGCTGCGTCCGGTCATAGCCGACGTGCGTGCAGGTGATCATGACTGAACGATCAGCCTCGTGAGGTCGCGTTTGACATCGCCGTCGGGTCGGCGTGACCGCCCACCGAGGCCAGCGAACCGACGAGCCTGGCCGCCCGGCGGAAGCCGCAGCGGTCCTCTTGCTCGTAGCCTTCTCCGCAGCCGCAGGGCATGCTGTCTTGGCATTACCCACAGCCCTTTGGGCCCGCCGTCGCCGCCGCCACGATCACCTGAATGATTCCTTGGACCTGCGCCGCGCGAACCTCGCTGGCAAGGGCAGGCGGAGGACCGAGCCGGGTGCTAGTCAACAGCGGGGCCCGAGGTCGGGGCCGGTCGTCTTTCAAGGACTTCCGCCCGTTCTGACCTCACCGGACCATACGTATGGCCGACCGCGCGGTGTGTCGACGAACGCTAGCGTTGCCGCATGGGCTTCCTGTCCCGTCTCTTCATTCCGCGCGGAGTCCGGCGCGCTCTCCATCCGGTTCGTTCGGCGAAGCGGGCGGTCCGCAAGGCTGAAGTGCCGAAGAGCGTGCGCAGGGCCACCTACGCCGCTTCGCAGATCGCCAACCCCGTCAGCGCGTTGAAGTACCACGCGGTCGAGCGGCCCCTCACGACCGCACTTCGCAGCGGTTCGACGACGCGGTCGGCCGCGCCCGCACCGGTGTACCGGCACGGCAAATGCGCCGTCAAGCACCGCAGCCCCGAAGCAGCAAGGCGTTGTCGGAACCGCTGATTGCAAGGGCCTTCGCCAACGAGGCGTCGCGACGCGCAGGCCAATGCCTCCCTGACGGTTAGAGTCAACACAAAATCCACGATGGTTAGTGGGCGACCGACCGCCGCCAGTTGGGCAAGGCGATCTGGTCTTGGCCGCACGGATACAAACGCTGCTGGACCTGCTGTAGAGGTTCGCCGAGCAGCAAGCCTTGCGTATCCGGAGCTGCCGGGAAGCGCTCGTCACCCAAGTGCCGTCGGCGCCCGTCGCCGACTTCCGGATGTGCCGAATTTAGTGCGTTCGATCGTTTTCCGTGGTCGACCGCCCCCGCGGTGTCGGTTGCTGTGGCTGGCCAGGTCTGGTCGGTTGTATCGATCATCTGTATATTGCCGGTGTGACCATGCGGGAACCCACCTTCTTGACCCTCGCCGCGTTGGCCGGTCCGCCGTTGCACGGGTACGGCGTGATGCGCCAGGTGGCGGTCCTGTCCGAGGGGCGGGTGAAGCTGAGCGCCGGCACGCTGTACGCGGCGTTGGACCGTTTGACCGCCGAGGGGCTGATCGCGATCGACCGCGAGGAGGCGGTCGATGGTCGGGTGCGGCGCTACTACCGGCTCACCGAACAGGGCGGTGCCGCGCTGCGGCAGGAGGCTGCCCGGCTGCGCAGCAATGCAGAGGTCGCCGTCAAGCGTCTCGCCGGGTGGACATCGCGGCCCGGGCTGCTTCCGTGCTGATCCCTCTGATCAGTAGTGCTCACGTATCGGGCAAGGAGTCCAGATGCCAGAACCAAGCGCCCGGGCGAGGCTCACCCGCCGCTACCGGCGGCTGCTGCTGACCTACCCGCGGTCCTACCGACGCCGACGCGGCGCCGAGATCGTGACGACACTGCTGGACGCCGCTCCATTCGACCGCACCTGGCCGACCCGCGCCGAGGTCGTCGACCTGCTAACGGGTGGTCTCCGGTTCCGATTCCGGGTGTGGGGAGCGGCCGGAATAGTCGGTGCGATCTGCGCTGCCACGGTCGCGGCCGTGGCCCTCGGCGCGCTCGGCGGCTATCTGGGCTGGCAGACCGCGCAGCCCTTGCCGAGCAACGCCGACGCGCTGCGGATGGTCGAGCCGGCGTTACCGCCGGGGAGATCGGCGGAGCCGCAACGGTGGGACTTCATCTTCGACAACAACCCCGAGTACACCGATCCGCGGTGGGTGTACCTGATAGGCGGAACCGACGAGTACCGGGCGGGGAAGGTCTTCTTCCAGTTCACCTACCCCAGCGACGGGCCGGTGCGGCAGTTGGTTGACGGGGCGGAGCAACGGATGCGGGCGGCCGGTTGGCGGCCAGCCGGAATGGATCTGTCCGGTTGCTGCCCGGAGTCAGCGGTCTATCGGGATGGGTGGCTGGTTGATGTCTTCTCCGAGGGCTACCTCGATGAGTCCCACTATGGGTTGCAAGTAGCCGTCAGCCGTACTACGCCCGCCGACGTCCTCCCATTGACCACGGCTGGGCTACTCGCCGGCGCTGTCGCCGGTTGGTTGATGGCGGCGTGGGTGTTCAGGCGGGTTCAGGAAGGCACTTCGACGCGGCGGGCCCTCACGGTGGTCGTAGCCGGCGTGGGACTGCTCGCCCTCTTCCCCGCTACCGCGCTGAGCGCCCTGACGCTGGTCGCCAGCTACTTTGCCCCGCATCACCCGGCAGAACCGGCCTGGCTTGGGTATACGTTCATGCTCTTCCGGCCGCTGGCCTACCTCGGCGCGGCTGCCATCGTCGGCGGGCTGCTGATCACCGCAGTGCCTGGCCACAGGCTTCGGCGGAGGCTGGCCGGCTGAGCGAAGCCGCGGCCAGCCGCAGGCACACCCACTCGCCAATTGTCGTCGCTCACGGAATTACGTGAGCGTCAGACCGCTACCTGGGCCGCTACCGTGGCCAGACTCGCGTTCATACCGAGTCTGACCTGCGAGTCTTCCTGCGCTGGTGCACCGACCAGGACCTCGACCCGCTGGCTGCGGCACGGGTGGACATCGAGCGGTACGTGCGCTGGCTGCAGGACGTACGCCGTACCAGCCCTCGACGGTCTCGCGGCGCCTGTCCGTCGTGGTCGGGTTCTATCGGGTCTGTGTCATCGACGCCATCCTGGACCACTCGCCGGCTGACTACGTCCGCCGGCCCACGGTGCCGGCCGAGTCGCCGACCCTCGGGCTGGGTCACCTGCAGTTCGAGGCACTGATCACCACCGCCCGGCTGTCGACCAACCCGAACGACTTCGCCCTGGTCGCCCTTCTGGGCCTGCTCGGCCTGCGGATCTTCGAAGCCTGCGGGCCAGCATCGCCGACCTGGGCGAGGAGCACGGCCACCGGGTACTGCGCGTGCGCGGCAAAGTCGGCAAGATCGTGCTCGTCCCGCTGCCAACCGCGGTGGCCCGATCCATCGATCGGGCCGTCGACCACCGCACCACCGGGCCAGTCCTGCGCAACACCCTCGGCGGGCGGATGGACCGGCACGCGTACTCGGGTCGGACTTCGATCCCCAGGACGTATCCAGCAGTGCACTGATCCGCCGCCTTCCGTGCGCGCTGCCCCTGCCGGCGCCGTCACGCCTTGTGGTCTGCCTGCCGTGCCGGTCGATGTTCGGAACGCCGAAGTGCGGATGGCCCCACGGACTCGACAGGGCCTTCGAGAAGCGCCTTGGCCAGCCCGGCCCACCCGCTCGCGTGTGGGACAGTGGTTCATGCCGTTGAGCGCGTATCACGTCAGAACGTCAATCGCCGTGTCCGACATACAGCGGGCGGTCGCGTTCTATGAAGGCAAACTGGGCCTCCAGGCGCTGCAGTCCGGCCCCAGCGCCAACATCGCCGACGGCAGCCGCGTTTATGGTTCGGGTGGCGCGCCAGCACTGAATGTGTACCAGGCGGTCACTGCCGGAAAGACCCCGGCGACACTGGCGACATGGTACGTCGACGACATCGACCAGATCGTTGACGAACTCGTCTCGTCCGGCGTCGAGTTCATCCGCTATGACCAGTTCGAACACGATGCCAAGGGCATCACCGCTCGGGCCGGCGGTGGACGTATCGCGTGGTTCCAGGACCCAGACGGCAATACCTTTGCCCTCGAAGCCGACGACTGAGCCATTTTCATCCTGCACGGCGCTCGGCTCTGACGCGGCGCAGAACCAGGGTGGCCCGCACGATCGCGGTGGTGCGGTGGGCGACAGCGTGCCTCGTCCGAATAGGCTTCGGCGGTGAATCAGGTACGCCGTGCTGTCGTTTTCGCCGATCATGCCCAGTTTTACGTCCAGGATGTCGATGGGCAGGTCGCGGCCGAGGAAGACGAGGACTACGACTGGCCGGAGGCGTGGTCGGACGAGGCGGTCGAGGTATGGCGCATCGGCCTGGATGGCCCATGCTCGATCGCGATCGGCACGGCCCGTAGCGACCACGTCGAGACGGCCCTGCAGGTGCATCACGCCCGCCCGCCGTTGCTGGCTGATGCCGAGCACGTCGTGGAGGCGGATCTCACCGTGCCGAGCGGCGTCGTACACGTCTTCGGATGCACGGAGCTACCCGGGCCGCAGCACCGTGTCGAGATCCCGGCCGGGCAGTACCGGATCCGAGTCTCGCACCTGCCGTCGGGCGCGCCCGCAGCGCCGACACTGGCGTATTCGATCGAACCGGGTCCGCACTTCGACTACCACCTGGACCTGTGGCCGTGCGCTGAAGCGACCGGCGTCGCAGTCATCCGGCGCGGAAGACCTGCGTGACTGGCGCGGCAGAGGTGAGGCAAGACCACGTCGACAAATGAGCCCTTTTTCATCCTGGGTAGCGGTTGGCTTCGACGTGGTGGTACAAGGATGGCTTGCACGATCGCGGTGGCGCGGCGTGGGCAGCAGCGTAGCTTGGCCAGGATCTTCCAAGTCTTGAGGATGGCGATCGCCCGTTCGCCGCGGGCGCGGACTTTCGCGTGCGCCCGGTTCACGGCCTTCTGCCGGCGTGACAGCTTCGGCCGATAACGGCGCCGCTTGAACGGGGTCCGCACGCTGCCGCGGGCACCTTGGTAGCCCTTGTCCGCGAAGGTCATTACGTCTGCGCCGCTCAGCGCTTCGATGATGCCGTGGGTGCGGGCCGCGGTCAGGTCGTGCACCGAGCCCGGCAATGCCGGCGAGGCCCATATCAGCCGGCCCGCCGCGTCGGCGATGACCTGCACGTTCACGCCGTGCCGCTTGTGCTTGCCGGAGTAGTACGGCTTCTGATCGGCAATGCGGTCGATCGGGATCAGCGTGCCGTCCAGGATCGCGTACGCCAGCCGCCGGATCCGCTGCATCGCGGTGGCCAGGTCGTCGGCGGCCGCCGCGAGCAGCGCGATCGCCTCCTGCACGTACCGCCAGGCGGTGGCCACGCCGACCTCGAAGCCGGCGGCGAGGCGGGTGTAGGTGTCGCCGTTACGCAGATGAGCGAGAGCAAGCAATGCCTGCCGTCCCGCACCGAGGCGCCGCCAGCGGGATCGATGCTGCTTACGGTAGCGGCGGATGCGGTCGGCGAGGTGGTTCAGGGTCCGGCTGGACAACGTGATCGTGGACGGGTAAGACAGAACAGGCGAGGCTCCCGGTCGGGGATCGGGTTTGGTCGACTGCTGTCTTACCTGGAGCCTCCTCCTTATCGATGAGCCATTTTCATCCTGCGTAGCGGTTCGCTTCGACGTGGTGCAGGACGAGGATGGCCTGCACGATCGCGGTGGCGCGGCGGGGGCAGCAGCGC
>NZ_JBIAFE010000045.1:0-36854 GCF_042869115.1 Micromonospora sp. NPDC007230
TCCACGCGTTCGACGGCAACCGCCGCCCGCCCGCATCCACCCCGCCGGCCAGGACCTCCACATCCACGCTGTTCCAGTGCGCGCCGATCAGCGCGCCCACCATGCCTGCCACCAGATCGGCACACCACCCGACCCGCTGCGCCAGCACCGCCTGAGACAGGACCTCACCGGTTGCCTCGTCCACACCGGTGCGCAGCACAGCGCGGGCACACGCGGTGCGGGCGGTCTCGCCCTCGGCCAGCCGCAGCTTCCCGCTCACCGGCTCAACGACCCATCATCGATCGAGCAGAACCAACGCTCACGGCCGGCCCGCCCGCGTCACCGGAACCCGCCCCGAACCAGCCCAACTACCAAGCGTCACGACATGAACACCGGCAGACATGCCGTGGTCTGCGAAAATCGAAGAAGGTCCACACGACCAATCTATGATCACTGACGATTCATAATCAAATTGGTTAGCCTGTACCGGCTGTACCTGTACCTGCTGATGACGGTGGAGATGCCCAGTCGCGGCATCACCGCCGAGTCCGACCCGTGGCGGGTGGCCCGCCTCGCCGAACTGCTCGATCAGGAACTGTCCGACCTGGACCGGACCGGGTGCCCTCACAGCCAGCCGGAGCGGCGGAACAGCCGGTACAGGGTGAACGCGGCCAGCGCCGTCACCAGCACGGCGCCCGGGTAGCCGTACCGCCAGCCCAGCTCGGGCATGTGGGCGAAGTTCATGCCGTAGATGCCGGCCACCGCGGTCTGGGTCGCGGCGATGGCCGCCCAGGCGGCGATCTTGCGCATGTCGTTGTTCTGGTCCACCGCGAGCTTCGCCAGCCGGGCCTGCAGAAGCGAGTTGAGCAGGTCGTCGTACGTGCCGATCTGCTCCACCGCCCGGGCGAGCCGGCCCTCCACGTCGGCGAACCAGCGGTGCAGCGCCGGCGGCGGGCCATCCCGCTGCTCCAGCAGCGCGCGCAGTGGCGCCGGCAACGGCAGCACCGCCCGCTTGAACTCCACCACCTCCCGTTTGAGCTGGTAGATCTGCTGGATGTCGGCGTCCCGGTCGCGGGCGAAGACACGTTCCTCGACCCGTTCCAGGTCCCGCTCCAGGTGTCCGGCGACCTCCAGGTAGAGCTCGACCATCCGGGCGCAGACCGCGTACGCGACCGCCCACGGCCCCTCCGCCAGCACGCCCGGCCGGCGTTGGATGTCCTCGCGCACGGGAGTGAGGGTGCCCGCCGCGCCGTGCCGCACGGTGATCACGAACCGGTCGCCGAGGAACACCAGCACGTCCCCGGTGTCGATCACCTCCGAGGTGTCGGTCAGCTCGGCGTGTTCGACGTAGCCGGCGGTGCGCAGCACCAGCAGGGTCACCTCGCCGTGCCGCTGCACGGTGGGGCGGTGCCCGTCGGCGAGGGCCTGCGCGACGCTCAGCTCGTCCAGGCCGAAGGTACGCCCGACCGCGGCCAGCACGGCGGCCCCCGGTTCGTGCAACCCGAGCCAGACGAAGGACCGCCGGGTGCGGCGGGCCCGCGCGTACGCGTCGGCGTAGTGCGGCCGGCCTGGCTCCCGCCGGCCGGACACGTAGACCGCGCAGTCCACCACCGCGTCCGGATTGGACCGTGGCGCGGCGGCCGCCGCCGGGTCCACCGGGCGCCCCAGCAGGCGGGCGAGCAGGGCGGGCAGCCGCCGTCCACGCTGCCGGGTCCGTGCCGTCGACCGGTCCACCGCGCACCTCCTTCGGCAACTCCAGCTCGGTGCGTTGCCGCGCCGCGACCTGGAGCCGCCGTCCGCCGGGAACTGACGGCCCACGGTACGGCGTGGGGAGGGGCCGGTGGTGTCCGGCTGCCGTCAGCGGGTGGCGGTGGCGAAGACGACGATGTTGTCCGGATAGCTGCCGGTACGCGGGTTGAACCGGCCGCCGCAGGTGATCAGGCGCAGCCGGGCGTCCGTGCCGCCGCCGTAGACCCGGTCGGTGGGGAAGCGGTCCTTCGGGTATGCCCCGACACCGTCCACCGTGAACGTTGCTTCCCGGCCGTCGGCGCGGGTGACCCGGACGGTGTCGCCGGGACGGAGCCGACCCAGGTCGAAGAAGACCGCCGGGCCGTGCTCCGAGTCGACGTGCCCGACCATGACCGCGTTGCCCGCCTCCCCCGGGGTGGGGCCGGGGCGGTACCAGCCGACGATCTCCGGGTATTCCAGCGGCGGCACCTCCAGCGCGCCGTCGGCGTCGGTGGCGACCGGGATGATGCCGGCGTCGACGCCGATGCGGGGGATGGTGATGCGGACCGGGTCGGAGCGGGAGAGCACCGGCCCGGGCGGACCGGAACGTTCGGCGGTCGGGGCCACCGCGGCGCCCGGCTGCGGTGGCCGCGGGGAGGTGGTGCCGAGACCGGCGGCGACCATTCCGGCGCCGGTGGCACCGGCGATGGTCACCGCGGCGACGATGGCGGCGGTCCGGGCCTTCGACGGCCCGTCCCCGGGGCTGCTCTGTGGCGACAGGTGCCCACCTCCGTCCGACGTGGGAGTGGCGCCCGCGCCGGTTGTCGCCCGGCGCGGGCACCCTCGCTCAGGGATGGTGTGGCGAGGCCGTCAGGCGACGGTGGTCGCGCGCCGTCGGCGGCGCACCAGCACGTACGTCCCGCCGGCGACCGCCGCGGCGGCCAGCGCGCCGCCCGCGGCGAGCACCCCGGTGTCGCCGCCCTTGCCGCCGGCCCCGGCCGGGGCGCCGCCGATCGGCGTGGCGCCGATCGCGATGACGGTGAAGGTGGCCGTTCCGCCGTTGCTGCCGTTGCCGCAGGTGGTGGTGACCGTGTACGTGCCGAGGGTGAACCCGGCGGTGAAGAGTTCCGCGCTCAGTCCGCCGCCGGCCGCGGCGGTGGTGGACCGCACGTTCTCGTCCCGGTTGGGCCCGGTGACGTGGAAGATCGCGTCACCGTCCTTCGGGTTGCACTCCGTCGTGGTGAGCACGACCGTCCCGCCGACCGGGGTGGTGGCGGGTGAGACCGTGGTGTCCGCGAGCGCGGCGGCCGGGAGCAGGAGTGTGCCGAGGCCCACGCCGACCGCCGCCGATCCGAGAATTCTCTGTGCCTTCATCCGCGTCTTCCCTCACTTTTCGTCCGCTGACTGCGTGGGACGCCGTTCGGGTGGCCAACTCCGTGACTAGCACCGGTGTGGCCAACACTAGGAGGGTTGCGGCGGTCACTCGGCGTAAATGAGAAATCCTCGTTGCCGTCACGTGTCCTCCCTCCCGCCGGGGAGCGCCGGACATGCCCGCCCACCCGCGCCCGGAGCACCCGGACGCCGCGGCACCCGTTGCGCCGCCTGTGCCGTTCCGGTGACGGTGCGCTGTCCTGGTCCGGTCGTGGGGGAGTGAGCGGTCAACCGGTCCGAGGACTCCCCATGCCGTTCCACTGCCACCCGTCCTGCTGGTGGCGGTGGCGAACATTCCGCCCCACCGCACCCGGTTCGGCCGCGTGGCCCGGCCGGCGTTGGATAGCGTCAGGTCACGGGCGGGTGCCCGCGGCCCGGAGGGGGCGGCCCGCGGGAGCAGGCCGGAGCCTTCCGGGCCGGACCGCTGCCGTGACCAACGGCCCTACCCGCGCCGTCCGACGCGGAGAACCCTGGTGGGCGTGAGCGCCACCAGAGCGTCGGCCAGCTGCCCGATCCGTCCGGGCGAGCCGTGCACGCTGTGTCAGCTCGACGTCACCGGGCCGCAGGACTGCCCGCTGGTCTATCTGGTGATGGGCGATGACGAGCTGCGGGCCGGGGTCCACCGGACCCGACTGGCCAGGCCCGGGACGCGGCGGCCCCGGCCGGGCCGGTGACGGTCAGCCAGGGCCGTGCGAGGTGATCGCCGCGACCCACAGCGTCGTCGTCAGGGCGAGACAGATGCGCGGCGACGGGGTCAGCGGGCCGGCGGCTCGGGGCGCACCAGACCCACCTCGTACGCGAAGACCACCGCCTGGATCCGGTCGCGCAGGCCGAGCTTGGTGAGGATGGCGGAGACGTGCGTCTTCACCGTGGCGGTGCTCAGGAACAGCCGTTCCGCGATCTCCGCGTTGGACAGCGCCCGCGCGGTGAGGGTCAGCACCTCCACCTCGCGGGCGGTCAGCGCGGCCAGTCGCGCCGGAGTGGCCGCCGGGCCGGGCAGCCGGTCGGCGAACCGGTCGAGCAGCCGCCGGGTCACCGTGGGGGCCAGCAGCGCCTCGCCCTGCGCCACCACCCGTACCGCCTCGGCCAGGTCCGCCGGGCGCGTGTCCTTGAGGAGGAAGGCGCTGGCTCCGGCGCGCAGCGCGGCGTAGACGTGTTCGTCCAGGTCGAACGTGGTGAGCATGACGACGCGGGCGGGGTTGCCGGCGGCCACCAACTCCCGGGCGGCGGCGATCCCGTCCTGCCGGGGCATCCGGACGTCCATCAGCACCACGTCGGGCCGGGTCCGATTCACCACCGCGACCGCCTCGACGCCGTCGGCGGCCTCCCCGACCACCGTCAGGTCGGGCCGCGCGTCGATGATCATCGTGAGGCCGGCGCGGATCAGGTCCTGGTCGTCGGCGATCACCACGCGGACGGTCACCGGGCCACCCCCACCGGCAGCCGTGCCTGGACGCGGAACCCACCGGCCGGCAGCGGACCAGCGTCCAGGCTGCCGCCCAGCAGCCGGGCCCGCTCGCGCATACCGACGATGCCCCGGCCCGTACCCGCGCCGGGGCGCCGGGGCGCCGCCGGGCCGTCGTCGACCACCTCCAGCCGCAGCACCCCGTCGTCGTACCGCACGCTGACGTCGGCCCGGGTGGCCTGGCTGTGCCGTAGCGCGTTGGTCAGCGACTCCTGCACGATCCGGTACGCCGACAGCTGCACCCCGCCGGGGAGATCGTCGGCGATGCCGTCCCGGCTCATCGTCACCTGAAGGCCGACCGCCCGGACGGCGTCGGCGAGGGCGTCGAGCTGCGCGAGGCCCGGCTGCGGCCCGTCCGGATCAGACCCGTCGTCGGTGGCCAGGGCGTGCAGCATCGCCCGCAGCTCGGTGAGCGCGGACCGGGCGGCCGCACTGATCGAGCCGAGCGCGGCCCGGGCCCGCTCCGGGTGGGCGTCGAAGACGTCCTCGGCGGCGGCGGCCTGCACCGCGATGACGGCGACGTGGTGGGCCACCACGTCGTGCAGCTCGCGGGAGATCCGCTCCCGCTCCCGGGACAGCACCTGCCGCTGCCGGCCGCGCCGCCGGTCGGCGTGACCGCGTTGCAGCTCACCGAGGGCCCAGCTCAGACCCAACGCGGTCACCGCGAGCAGCAGGTCCCGCCACCCACCGGTGACCAGCTTCCACGGCGTGGGGGCGACCAGCAGCGCCAGCGCGAACAGGGAGATCCGAGGCGAACGCAGCCGCGCCACGTACGCCAACGGAACGGCGACCAGGCCGAGCCAGCCCAGCTGGGGGCAGAACGCCTCCAGCCCGATCCCGGCGAGCGCGGCCACCGCCAGCGCGTACCCGGGTCGTCGGCGGATCCACAGCAGGCAGCTGGCCTGTACGACGGCGAGGCCGAGCGCGGCGGCGGTTCCGCCCGCCGAGGCCGGGCCGATACCCGGCGTGACCGCCACGGCCAGTGCGACGCCGAACATCACGGTGGCGATGCCGCCGTCGAGCAGCAGCAGGAAACGGGATGAGGACCGGCAGTTCACAACGCGGATGTTAGGCCGCTGGCGCGCCCCGCCTCATCGGTCGCGGGACGGAGATCGGGGGCCGGACCTGGTCCCCGGGACTGACCGGCGAACCCGTCCGCGGCGCGATCCGCGGCCCGCCCGTCCGCGCCTAGCGTGCCACTGAAGGTCGTCGACGGATCCGGCCCCGGGTCCGTACCCAACTGGAGGTCCTGCCGATGAACACTGTGACGAGTCTCCCGGTCGCTGCCGGCCGCCCGGGGCGTCGACGTGGCCGGGTGCTGGCGGTGCTCGCCGCCACCGCCGCCACCCTGGTCGTCTGGGCCGTCGCCGTCCCCGTCGCCGGGGTGGACCTGGTGGCCCGCTCCGGCGGGACGGATCAGCCGGTGACTCCGGTCGTGGTCGGCGTCGCCACCCTGCTGGCCGGCCTGGCGGGCTGGGCGCTGCTCGCCCTGCTGGAGCGGTTCACCACCCGGGCGCGAATCGTCTGGCTCGGCCTCGCCGTGGTGGTGCTGCTGGTGTCGTTGCTCGGGCCGCTAGATGGGGGAGTGGGTACGGCCGCGACCGTGACGCTGCTCGCGATGCACCTGGCGGCCGCCGCCGTCCTCGTCCCGCTGCTGCCCCGCACCGCGGGGCGCTGACCCGGCGGCGCGGCCCGGTCGGGGATGCCGCGACGGGGGCGGGCATCCCCCGGCCCGGCCGGGCGTCCGCCGGGTCAGCCGGCCGGGAGCGGCTCCGGCAGCGGCTCGCCGGTCTCCAGCAGGCTCTTCAGGCTGGCCAGCAGCTCCGGCCAGCCGCCGCTGCCGTCGAGCTGGCCGCTGATCGCCCGGTGCATCTCGCTGTCGGGGGAGAAGTCGTCGTGGGTCACGGTCAGCCGGACCGCCTCGCCGTACGGCGCGAGGTCGAAGGTCACCTTCGACCGCCGTTCCCGGAGGCGTTCGGCGAGCTCCTCGTCCGACCAGCCGAAGTGGGCCGCATGCTCGGGCTGGAAGCCGTGCCAGCTGTAGGCGAGGAGGCGGTACGGTTCGGCCACCAGCACCCGCTGGCCGATGTCCTTCGGCTCCGCGTCGGGCGCGTCCTGCCAGAGCACCGGCGACCCGACCCGCCAGTCGGAGACCAGCGCCGCCCCGCCCCAGTAGCGGCGGGTGAACTCCGGCTCGATCAGCGCCCGCCAGAGCTGCTCCGGGGTGGTCCGGATGTACGTGGTGTAGACGAACGTGGGGTTCTCCATGGGCTCCCGCTCCAATGCTCTCTGCAGGTCGGCGAGGGCACGCGCCCGCTCGCGGTGGTACCGGCCGATCCAGCGGTCGGCGACGGCGTTGATCGGGGCCGCGTTGAGGTGGTGCAGCTTCTCGCGCCCCTGTCGCGTCGTGGTCACCAGCCCGGCCGCCTCCAGCACGGCGAGGTGCTTGCTCACCGACTGCCGGGTCATGTCGAGCCCGGCGCACAGTTCGCGCAGGCTCTGCCCGTTGCGGACGTTCAGGCTGTCGAGCAGCCGGCGACGGCTCGGGTCCGCCAGCGCCCGGAACACCTCGTCCACCGCTCACCCACCCTCGATAAAGGCAGCCAGGAGGTTGCCTTTCCTCACCATAGGCAGCCGGATGGCTGCCTGTCCACTGGAACGGTGGTGGCACTCCGAGACGGGAACCCAGCCTCCTAGGACGCTTTAGCGGATGTGTCCGCCCAGCCAGCTGAAAATCTGCCATCAACCAGGGACGGACGCCTTCCCGATGACGGTCAGCGGCAAGGCCCGCACGATCGAGCTGCACCACGTCCGCGCCGCCGGGTGACCGGGACGCCTGGCCCGCCGGTCACTCTCCGGCGCGTCCGTCGGTCAGCTCGCGGACGATGTCGAGGTGACCGGCGTGCCGGGCGTACTCCTGCAGCACGTGGAAGAGGATCGCGGCCAACGTCGGCCGGCTGGCCTCGTCGGTGAACCGGCCGCCCAGCATGGCTGGCGTGCCCAGCGGGGTCGCCTCGACGATCTGCCTGGTCCGTGCCCCGCCCCGGCGTAGGGCGGTCACCAGCTCGGCGACCGTCTCGTGCGGGCCGACGTGCCAGCGGTCGTCGGCGCGGTCGCCCCACGGGTCCGGCACCGGTTCGCCGAGGAACCCCCAGACCAGCCAGCGCCGCTCCATGAAGGTCAGGTGCTTGACCAGCTCGACCGGCGTCCAGCCGGAGGGCACCCGGGCGGTGCGGGCCTGCGCGTCGGTCAGCCCGGCGAGCCGATCGGCGACCGTGTCCCGGTAGTAGTCGAGATAGGTGAGGAACAGGGCGGGCACGTCGGACGACGGGCCGGGCTCCGGGAACGGCACGCGCATGTCGGGCAGTATGCCGCAGGGGGTGGCGGCCGTCTGGCCTATCGACCCGCACCGATGTGAGCACCTATAGTCATGTTGCTCAATGCTGTGACCTCGTGACACGGGGTGAAACTGACGGGTCGGAAGCAGCAAGGAGAAACATCATGACAGGCAGGGTTCGCACCGTGCGCAGAGCGGCATCCGCGATCGTCGCCACCGTCCTGGCCGCCGGGTCCTCGCTCGCGCTCGCATCGCCGGCCGCGCAGGCCGCAGGGGTGACCGGGTCGGCGCAAGCCGTGCTCACCTGGGATCGCCACGCCGAGACGGCGATCTGGGACACCGCACGGCAGGCGCCGCAGGTGCAGTCGCGCGGTGCCGCGATGGTGCACGGCGCCATCTACGACGCGGTGAACGCCATCGCCGGCACGCCGTTCCAGCCGTACCTGACCGCACCGCCGGCCGACGGCTCCGAGTCCGTCGACGCCGCCGTGGCCGCCGCGGCGTATCGGGTGCTCGACGCGATCTTCCCCGAGCAGCACGACGCCCTCGGCGCGAAGTACGGCGAGTCGCTCGCCGCGATCCCGGCCGGGCCCGCCAGACAACGGGGGATCGACATCGGCGCGCGGGCCGCCGCCGCGATGATCGACGCCCGACGTGACGACGGGTCCTTCGGTCCGCAGACCTTCCCCGTCGGGACCGAGCCCGGCCAGTGGCGGCCCACGCCACCGTCGTTCGCCAACGACGGCGGCTGGGTCGGCCACATGACGCCGTTCGTCCTTCCCCGCGCTTCGGTCTTCCGCACCTCCGGCCCGCCCGCGCTCACCAGCGCGCAGTACGCCAGGGACTACCACGAGGTCAAGACGGTGGGCTCGGCCACCAGCACGGTCCGCACCACCGACCAGACCGAGGCGGCGATCTGGTGGCACGACCGGCGCCTGGGCGAGTGGGAGATCAAGCGTCAACTCGTGACCACCCAGCGGCTGAACGCTCTCCAGGCGGCACGCATGTTCGCGATGGTGGACCTCGCCGAGGCGGACGCCGTCATCGCCTGCTTCAACGAGAAGGAGACGTGGAACCGCTGGCGGCCCATCACCGCGATCCGCCTGGGCGACACCGACGGCAACCCGGATACGCTCGCCGATCCCGCCTGGACACCGCTGCTGGTCACGCCGCCGCACCCCGACTACACGTCCGGCCACACCTGCAACACCGGCGCCACCATGTCGGCGTTGGCGTACTTCTTCGGCCGGGACGACATCGCCTTCAGCGCCTACAGCAGCGACTCCGGCACGAGAAGACACTTCAGCAGCTTCTCGCAGGCGCTCACCGAGGTCATCGACGCCCGGGTGTGGGGCGGCATCCACACCCGCAGCGCCGACCTGCAGGGGGCGCGGATCGGCCTGCAGACCACGGCGTACCTGGTCCGGCACCACTTCCGCCCGCTGAGGTGAGCGTCGCGCTCCCCAGCGGTGGCGGTGGGACAGGCCTACCCTGACCGTCCGATCCTCGCCGGGACCGGTGGGGGAGGGGCGGCCTCCTAACGCCCGTCGGGCGCCGGGGCAAGAGGCGGGGCCGTCTCCGGCTCAGCCCCAGACGCGGCCTCGGTTTGCCGCAGTCCCCGGGTGAGCGCCACGGTGGCTACCAGGGACAGCCCGGCCATCGCCGCCACGGCCCAGGCGGCCGGCAGCCGGTCGGCGATCACCCCGGCCAGCGCCGCGAACACCGCCTGGCCGGCCATCATGCCGTTCTGGTGCAGACCGAGCACCTGCCCCCGCATCTGCTCCGGTGAGTGGGCGATCAGCCGCTCCTGCAACGGCAGCGACGCGGCGAAACCGGCCGAGGCGACCAGCGCGACGAGCATCGCCAGCGGCAGCGCGGGGTGCAGCACGAAAGCGAGGTACGGCAGGGCGAGCAGCAACCGCAGCGGCCGGACGGCCCAGTCCCGCTGGGCCGGGGTGAGGAACCGCCCCACCACCACGTCACCGGCGAGCATGCCGAGGGCACCTGCCGCGAACAGGAAGCCGGCCCGCTCCCCGGCGTACGGGATGAACAGCGCCTCGCAGCCCACCACCAGACCGTTGGGCACCCACAGGTTCAGATAGAGCGACCGGCGGCGCGGGTCGGCCCACAGTTCCCGGTTGATCCGCAGCGTGCGGGCCGTCGACGCCCGGTCGCTGGCACGGGCCGGCCGTTCGGCCAGGCCGAACCAGCCCAGCGCGGTGGCCACGGCCCGCAGCGCCGCGGCGATCAGGAACACCTGGTACGGGCTGAGCCAGACCAGCAGCACACCACCCGCCCCGAAACCGGCGATCTGCATGACGCCGACGCTCGTGTTCATCGTCGACCGGCCGAGCACGTATGCGCCGGGCGGCAGCATGTCGCTGATCATCGCCCAGCGCGCGCCGCTGGTGATCGAGCCGGCGTACGCGGTGCCGAAGATGATGGCGAACCGGGCCCAGAGCGGCAGAGTCGGCACCGCCTGGAGGGCCGCGCCGGCGGTGGCGACCAGCGCGGCGAGGGTCAACGCCCGGCGCGGTGGCAGGCTGTCGGCGGCGGACAGCAGGGTCAGGCTGCCGAGCACGCCGGCCAGCGGCGCGCCGAACACGCTCAGCGCGGTGAGCAGGGCGGAGTCGGTCGCCGCGTAGGTCAGCGAGCCCAGCGCAAGCGCCGAGGTGGTGTGCGCGGCGAGGCCGGCGCAGTTGGCGACGAACAGGTTTCGGAACTCGCGGACCGCGAAGAGATCGGAGTACGTCCTCACGCCGAGGATCCTTCAGGCCGGCGCGTCGGGCCCGTAGAGTTACGCCTGGAGGCGAAACATGGGTGTCTGGCAGGTGCCGGCGGACCTGCTCGCGCGGAGCCGGTTCACGGTCTCCCCGATGACCGACACGGTCGCCGCGTTGCGGGCGCTGAACGATCCGCGTCGACCCTGGCAGCGGGCGTGGCGCCGGCCGTACGCCGAGGCGTTCCAGCGGATGGTGGCCGACCGGCCGGTGGTGCGGGCGTTGCTGGCGGCGTCGTTCCAGCCCCGGTGGACGGCCGATTTCCTCACCCTCGCCCCGGAGGCGGCGAACCCGACGTTCGCCGAGGAGTTGGCTGTCGTCGCGCGGCGCGGCGACGAGCAGATCCGGGCCGACCTGCGGGCGACCCGGCCCGGGCCGCTGGCCGAGGTGCTGCTGGGCGGCGGGCTCACCGACCAGGTGGTGGGCCTGCTGGACTGGGTCTGGACGCACGCGGTCCAGCCCGAGTGGCCGGAGCGGGAACGCCGGCTGCGCGCCGACATCGTGGCCCGCACCGCGCGGCTGAGCGCGTACGGCTGGGCGGGCGTCTTCGCCGACCTCAACCGCAACGTGCGCTGGGTGGGTGACGGCTGCCTCCAGGTCAACGACTACCCGGCTCCGCCGCTGCCGCTCGACCAGGCCGAGCAACTCGTCTTCGTCCCGGCGCACTGCGCCCGGGGCTGGGTGGTGTGGGACCGGCCCACCCGGTTCGGCATGGTCTACGCGGCCAGCGGAGTGCTGGCCGACGCCGGGGCGGTCGCGCCGGACGGACTGGAGCGGTTGATCGGTGCCAACCGGGCGGCCATCCTGGCCCGGTTGGACACTCCGTTGAGCACCTCGCACCTGGTGGCCCTCACCGGCCTCTCCCTCGGCACGGTCGGCGACCACCTGCGGGTGCTGCTGGACGCGGGCGCCGTGACCAGACGACGGTCCGGCCGGGAAGTGCTCTACTGGCGTACCGCGCTGGGCGCCGCCCTGGTGGGCGCCGGCCGCACCGGCTGACGGTGCGCCGCCGGTCGTCCACTCGGCCCCGAGGTCACCCTCCGGCGGTCCGCCAGAACTGGCGGGGCGCGTACCCCTCGCGGCGCAGCCAATGTTCGGTGTAGACGATCCGCTGCGCCGGCACCACGACCAGCGGCCCGGTCGGCGGCTCGTTCAGCGGCCGGGACCGCTCCACGTGGTCGGCCTGCCACCGGTACGCCGGCCAGTGGTGCTCGAACTCCGGGTCACCGGGATGGAGCACCCGGGCCCGGCCGAAGACCTGCGCGCCGCGGCTGCTGGCCTGCCCGACGAGGGGAGCGAAGACGCCGATGGACACGCGCGGGTCGGCGGCGAGGTTGCGCATCTTCGGCGAGGTCGCCACGGCGGTGAACATCAGGGTGAAGTCGAGGTGGAAGTAGCGCACCGGGGTGGCGAGGGGACCGTCCGGGCCGGTGGTGGCCAGCACGCACATGTTCTGCGACGACAGCAGGTTGAGGATCCGCTCCTCGAGGCGGTCCCGGTCGAGGCGGGCGGTGGGGGCGGGACCGGCGAGCCAGGGATTGGTGACGGGCATGCGTGATCTTCCCATCCGCCGTGGCGTCCTATGGCGGTGGCGGGCCCGATTCCACGACCTGCACAGGCGCCGGTGGTGCGGTGGACGGATCCGGCACCATAACCCGGTCGGCGGAAGCCGCGACCACTGGTAGGTTCGCTGGCCGTGACGGGGACTGCGGGGGAACGGTTGGGCGCGCGCTTCGCGCGGCTCTGGGCGGCCAGCACCATGTCGGCGCTGGGCAGCGGGATGGCGACGGTGGCCGCGCCGCTGTACGTCGCGTCGCGGACCGACGATCCGCTGATCGTGTCGGCGGGCGCCGCGGTCGCGTGGCTGCCGTGGCTGCTGTTCGCGCTGCCCGGCGGGGTGCTCGTGGACCGGGTGGACCGGGGCCGGCTCATGGTGGTCATCGACTGGGTGCGGGTGGCCGTGCTGATGGTGCTGGCCGCCGCGATGGTCACCGACCGGGCCGGGGTGGCACTGCTGTACGCGGTGCTGTTCGTCGTCAACACCGGCGAGGTGGTGTTCCGCACCGCCGCCCAGGCGGTCGTGCCGGCGGTGGTGCCCCGGTCGCGGCTGGAACGGGCCAACGGCTGGCTCGGCGGCGGCACCCAGGTCATGCAGAACATGGTCGCCGGCCCGCTCGGCGGCTTCCTCTTCGTGGTGGCCCCCGCCATCCCGTTCGGCGTCAACGCCGGCACGTACGCCCTCAGCGCCGTGCTGGTCGGGCTGCTCGCCGGGACGTACCGCGGCTCGCTGGAGCCGGGCCGGCGCCGCTCGGTCCGCGCCGAGGTCGCCGAGGGGTTCCGGTGGCTGCTCTCGCAGCGACTGCTGCGCACCATGACTTTGCTGATCGGCATGCTCAACGTCACCCTCACCGCCGCCCTGGCGGTGCTGGTGCTGCTGGCCACGGACCGGCTGGGGCTCGGCTCGGTCGGCTACGGCGCGCTGTTCACCTGCATTGCCATCGGTGGGCTGCTCGGCTCGGCTGTCGGTGACCGGCTCGTCGCCGCGATCACCGCGACCTGGACGATCCGGATCGGCCTGCTGATCGAGGCCGGTCTGCACCTGGCCCTGGCCGCCTCGCGCAGCGCCGTGGTCGTCGGGCTGGCGCTGTTCGTCTTCGGGGTGCACAGCGCGCTGTGGAACATGGTGGCGAACTCGCTGCGGCAGCGGCTCACCCCGCCCGCGCTGTTGGGCCGGGTGGGCAGCACGAACCTGTTCCTCGCCGCCGGTGGCAACTGCGTCGGCGCGCTGCTCGGCGGGGTGGTCGCCAACCGGTTCGGGATCACCGCGCCGTACTGGGTGGGTTTCGTGGTCGCGCTGGTGGTGATCGCGGTGACCTGGCGGGTCTTCGACCGGGCGACGGTCGCCGCCGCGTACGCATCCGGCTCGGCCCCGGCGGCGCCGGAAACCCCGGCGAGCGTCGCCTGAGCGGCCTCGCTGCCCGCCCGGTCGGGCGGGCGCGTCGTGGGGGCCGCGCCGCACGGGCACGGGGATGTGACAGCGTGGGCGGGTGAACTCGTCCCCGGTCGACGTCGACCTCGCGCTGGTGGGCGGCGGCGGCGCCGCCTCGCTGGTGCTGGCCGCCCTGGACCGGTATGACCTGACCGGCCTGCGGGTCGCCGTGGTCGACCCGGTGCACAAGCGGGGACAGGATCGCACCTGGGCGTTCTGGGGCGCCCCGGGCGGCGACCTCGACCCGCTGCTGACCGCCAGCTGGTCACGGGTCGACGTGGTCACGCCCGCCGGCCGCCGGGTCCTGTCGCTCGACCCGCTGCGGTACGCCATGCTCCGCTCCGCCCCGGTCTACGACCGGGCTGCCGCGGCCGAACGCCGCCTCGGCGCCGTGCGGATCGGCGCGCCGGCCGGGGCGCTGCACGACGACGGCCGCCGGGTGACCGTGTACGACCCTGCGGGGCGGGTGCTGGTCCGGGCCGGCTGGGTGCTCGACTCGCGGCCCCGTCCGCCCGAGCGGCCCGGGCGGACCACCTGGTTGCAGCATTTCCGCGGCTGGTGGCTGGCGGCCGACCGGCCCTCGTTCGACCCGGACCGGGCGGTGCTGATGGACTTCCGCACTCCGCAGCCCGTCCGGGGCGTCTCCTTCGGCTACGTGCTCCCGGTCGACGACCGGTACGCGCTGGTCGAGTACACCGAGTTCGCACCCGCCCAGCTCACCGACGCCGGGTACGACGCGGCGCTGCGCGGGTACGCCGCCCAGCTCGGCCTCGACCTGACCGCGCTGCGGGTGCGCGAGGTGGAGAAGGGGGTCATCCCGATGACCGACGGCCCGTTCCTGCCCCGCCCGTCGCCCCGGGTGGTCCGGCTCGGCACCGCCGGCGGCGCCACCCGACCGTCGACCGGGTTCACCTTCGCCGCCATGCTCCGGCAGGCCGACCAGATCGCCCGGGCGCTCGCCGCAGGCCAGGCGCCGGTGCCGGCGCCCGCCTATCCCGGGCGGCACCGGTGGCTGGACGCGGTGGCGCTGCGCGCCCTGGACCGGGGACACGTCGGCGGGGTCGAGTTCTTCGCCCGGCTGTTCGACCGCAACCCGCCGGAGCGGGTGCTGCGCTTCCTCGACGGCGCCACCTCACCGGCGGAGGAGCTGGCGGTGATGCGGTCCAGCCCGCTGCTGCCGATGACCGGCGCGGTGCTCGGCGATGCCGTCGACCGGCTCCGCGCCCGGCTGCGCCGCGACCCGACCCCCACCCAGGTGCCCGAGACCGGGTCGCGCGCGGCCGGTCAGGCCGGCTCGTAGGTGGCGACCACCACGAACAGCGAGTGCCCGTCTCGACAGGTCTGACGGGATCCCCGCTGACCGGCCTTTCCTCAAGACCGCATGTCCAGTAGCAACTGCGGTGGGGTGCTGGACTCGCGGCTGCCGTAGCTGCTCGACGAGCCGCCGCTGGAGGTCAAACCAACGGTGAAGGTACCGTTCCCGCTGATTAGGGGTGTGATGTCGAGGGTCACCCAGGTGCCGCTGGTGGTCCGACCGCTGGCGGCGATCGACGTGTCGCCGATGGCGGGTGCGTTGTCCCAGTTCGTCAACGTCTCCGACCAGGTGGAGTCGGCCACCGGGCGGACCACGAAGCCGCTGGACGATCCGGCGGCGACCCAGACCCTCAGGCGCGCGCGCAGGACTGTGCCAGCCTGGCCGGACACGGTGAATTTCAGGTACGCGTTGGTGACCGGATCTCCGTCCACCCGTACGACGGGCGTGCTTCCGTATCTGCTCGTGGGGCTGGACGCCTTGACATAGGTGTCCGCCACCGCCGCGATGGGCGTGGCCGCCGGTGTGGTGACGAGGGCGGGCGTACTCGGGCCGGAGGAGTTTCCGGACGCGTCGAAGGCGGAGACCCCGTACGTGTACGAAGTTTCCGACAGGGCGGTGCTGTCGGTGAAGCTCGACCCTGTGGTGGTCCCGAGGGCGGTTCCGTTGCGGTACACCGTGTACCCGGCCACGCCGAAGTCGTCGGTCGCGGGCTCCCACGACAGCAGCACCTGGTTGGGTCCGGCCGCTGCGGCCTGCAGGTTGGTGGGCACCGTGGGCGGGCTGGCGTCCGCGGTGGTGACGGTCACCGTGTTACCCGGTGCGGAGGCGTTCCCCGCGGCGTCGACCGCCGTGACGTGGTACGCGTACGAGGTGCGGGTGTTGCCGACCGTGTCGTCGAGGAACGCCAGGCCCGAGGAGGTTTCCGCGAGCAGGGTGCCGTCGCGGAACACCCGGTACCGCGCGACCCCGATGTTGTCCGTCGACGCATCCCAGGCGAGGCCGACCGCGCCGGGTGCCACGCCGGTGACCCGGAGGTTCGGCGGGGCGGAGGGTGGCAGCGTGTCGCGAACTGCGGTGACCGGGTTGGCAGCAACGCTGACGTTGCCGGCTGCGTCCACCGCGCGCACGGTCCAGACGTGTGACTCGTCCGGCGGTACGGCGCTGTCGGCGTACGTCGTGGCCGGCACGGTCGCCACCACCGTGCCGTCACGGAGCACCTCGTACCCCGTGACGCCGACGTTGTCGCTCGACGGCGACCAGGCGAGCGTCACCGCGTCCGGGGAGGCGGTGGCGACGAGGCCGCCCGGAACGGACGGGGGCGTGGTGTCCGGGCCGAGGGTGGTTACGGCCACCGGCTGGCTGCGCACCGACCGGTTGCCGGCCGCGTCCACGGCGTCGAGCGTGTACTCGTACCGGGTCGCTCCGGCGACCGAGGTGTCCGTCCAGGCGGTCGCGGTAGCCGGCAGGTCGGCCACCGCGGTGCCGTCGCGGTAGACGCGGTAGCCGGTGACGCCGTACGTGTCGGTGGCCGGGGTCCAGGCGAGGCTCACCGACGGGGTGGGGTTGACGGTCGCGGTCAGCTCGCCGGGTGCGGTCGGGGCGAGCCGGTCCGGGCCCTTGCAGGAGATGGTCGACGAGTCGACCAGGGTCGTGCCGGTGGCGCCGGCCGCGTGGTAGTGCAGTTCGGCGCGGTTGCCGTAGAGGTCCATGCGCATCGCGCCGTAGCTCTTGTTGGTCTTGACCACCCGTGCGTCGGAGCTCAGGAAGCCCTGACTGGAGTGGCCGCCGCCGCCCACCACGAGTTCGACGATGCCGTCGGCGGCGGGTACGCCACCCGCGCCCATCGGCGTCCAGCGCTGGTAGTTGTGGTCGTGGGCGGTGACGAGCATGGTGACGTGCTGGGCGGCCATGAGGTCCCACATGGCCTGCATCCGCGGCGCCGGGTCCTCCGAGCCGACGCTGAAGAGGGGGTGGTGCCAGAACACCATCGTGCACGGGCTGCGGTTGGCGGCGAGGTCCGCCACCAGCCACTCGTACTGCGGCGAGCCGGGCGCGACCTTGTTGTAGTTGCTGGTCGAGTCGATGGCGATGAAATGCCAGCCGTTGGCGTCGTAGCTGTAGTAGTGCGGGATGTTGTCCCAGAAATTGAAGTAACCGTCCGCCCGGTTGCCGGTGTACTCGTGGTTCCCGACGACCGGGGTGGTGACGTCGCGTAGCCGGCCGAAGAAGGCGGTCGGGCCGCCGTACCAGTTCTTGAACTCCGTCAGGGTGCCGTCCTCGTACACGTCGCCCAGGTACAGAAACAGGTCCGGGTTCCATCCGACGAGCGCATTGGTGACGTTCACCGCGTTGGTCTCGCCGCCGGCGCCGTCGCCGACGGCGGCCACCACGAAGGGTTCCTGTGGGCCGCGGGCGCGGATGGGCGGGACGGACCACTGCCGGGTGTTTTCCGGAGGGGTGACGTTGCCGTTGGCGAAGGTGACGGTGATGGCCGTCTCCGGGGTGATGTAACCGTCGCGCATCTTCGCCGCGACGCCGATCGTGTGTGCGCCGTCGGCGAAGTCGGCGGAGGAGAGGGTGAACTGGTGCGGCGACTGGAAGTCCGTCAGCAGGTACTGGCCGTCCAGGGACCATTCCGTCTTGCCGACGCCGGGGCTGGTGCCGACCGTCACGTTGACGGTCGCCGTGACCGTGGTGTCGCCCACGAGCGTGCTGCCGCTCGACGGTTGGGTGAGGCAGACCAGCACCGTGTAGGCCCCGCTCGGCGCGGTGGACGCGTGGCACGTGGTGGAGGCGCTCTCCGCGCGACCGCTCAGGATCAGGGTCAGTCCGGCGGCCATGAACACGGCGACGACTGTGGACCCGGCGGACGACCGGGTCGCTCTGCGCGGCTTCATCGGGTGGACCTCCAGCTTGTGAGTGTGGTGACCGCCGCGCCTCCCCAGGAGCGGATGATCGTCAGAGGTCGGTGGGGCTGCCGGGCGGGTCGGCGTCGGTCGGCCGGCCCCGGCGGGCGGCGGTGGGGGAGCGACGTCGCTGGAGGAGCACGCCGAGCGGCAGCAGCACCACCGCCGCGCCCGTGACCAGCAGCGCGCCCCACGCGCTCAGCCCCCGGTGAGGGCCACCCGGCTCGCTGCTGTCCACGGGTACGTCCACGTCGACGCGCACGCCGAGCAGGTCGGCCAGCACGTTGATATCGGCCGCGCCGAACCGCTCGCTCGGCTCGATGTGGGTGTTCTCGCTGAACTCGTTCCAGCTGATCACCCCGATCGCGTCGGGTTGAGACAGGCGGGCCGCGGCGAAGGAGGCCCGCAGCGTGTCGCCCTCGCGGCGCGGCACCTCCCGCTTGCCCCCGACCAGGCGGGCGTCGAAGCCGGGGGTCACCGGGGCGATCCACAACCCGCCCCGCTGGTGCACCGCCCGGGACATCTCCGCCAGCTTGCGTCCGCTGGCACCGGCCACCGGGTCCACGGATGACCAGTAGTAGGCCTGGCCGTCGAGCACGCCCTGACTCGACTCGACGTCCTCGAGACTCTTGGCGTTGCCGAGGACCAGCAGCTTCCCGCGTACGCCGCCGACGGTGGTCCGGATCTGCGTCGGGGTGAAGCGGTCGCTGCCGGTCCACACCACCACCGGCCGGCCGAAGATGTCGAACACCGGATCGGTGGCGTAGCGGGTCGCGAAGAACGACAGGTCGGTGCGGACGGTGTCGAAGGCCAGCGGGGTACGGGCGAAGTCGAGCCCCTGGTACACGATGCCCAGGCGGAAGTTCTCCTCCCGGGCCACCTCGACCAGCTTGGCCAGGCGCTCGTCGAGTTGCGGCGTGTGTTTCCACGACACCAGGAACCCGTTGATGCCGGCGGACTTCGCCATCCGCACGTGCCGTCGCATGATCTCGACGTCGTCACTGGAGTAGCGCCCGAGCAGGGGATAGTCGATCTTCGCGCGGTTCCAGGACGTCGGGTTGAACCAGATGTAGTAGTAGGCGAGCACCGGCACGGGAGCCGTCGCCGAGGACGGGTCGGCTCGCCGGTGACCGACGTCGGCGCGGGCGTCGCCGGCCGGCAGCAGCGTGCCGGCCAGCGCGGCGACCAGCAGCAGCAGTGCGATTCCGCCCCGCACCGCTGCCGGCGGGCGGTCCTCGTCGGCCGGGGCGTGCCGCGGGCGGCTGCCTGCCCGCCGCGTCGGCAACCGCCGGCGGTGCTTCGGTCGCGGGCGGTCCCGCTTTCCGGCCGTCCCGGCGCGGCGCAGCCGGGCGAGCAGATGCGGCCGTCCGAGCAGCACCAGGCCCACCGCGACGACCAGCACCGCGAGCGTCACCAGGGCCAGATCGGCGGCGCTGATCACGGTGAGGGACACCACCTGGTCCTTGCTGATGCTGACCGGACGCCCGAACGACACTCCGCCGCCGAAGACAGTGATCGTGTAGGTGCCGCGCGGCAGGTCGGGCACCAGCGCCGTGCCGTCCCGGCCGAACGGCAGCCGCTCGACGTCGCCGTCGGCGCGGGTCAGCTCGATGCCGTCGCCGACCTGGCGGGTGAAGAACATGTCCGTCGCCGTGAACGAGACCCGGAAGAAGAGCAACTGCACCACCCACGCCTGCTGCTCCCACGGCACGAACTTCTGTCCGGCGCGGTTGACCACGGACGTGCCGTCGACCATCGCGCTGTCGACCACGTAGTAGAGCTGCTTGGAGGCCAACCCCTGCGGGCCCTGCTGGGTGCGGCTCTCGGCGACCCAGCGCGGCTGGGCCAGTTCGGGGCCGCTCAGGTCGTGTATCTCACCGGTGTTGCTGCGCAGTCGCATGGCGGTGACCCGGTCCGGCGGCACGGCCCTGCCGAAGCGGTCGATGAAGCTCCACGAGACCAGCCGGGAGGTACGCAAGCCGAGTTCCACGACCTTGCCGCGCACGCCGGCGTCGACGTTGCCGCGGAAGCGGTCGAAGACGACCTTGCGATCCGGGCTGATCAGGGTCTCCGGAACGACGAGCCGCTTTTCGAGGTCGACGAAGTCGCGCACGCGTACCTGGATCCGACCCTTGGCGTCGGACCGGGCCACCTGTCCGTCCACCTTCACCACCACGCCGCCGAGTGGCGGCACCGTCTGCAGGTGCAGCTTTCCCGGCCTTGTCGACGCGGGTCGCGCACTCGCGGCGGTGGGCAGTACGACCACCGCCAGCACGGCCGCGACCAGCGACAGCAGGGCCGCCGGCACGATCCGGCGGGTCATACCCATCGCCGCCGCCGAAGCGCCGCGACGCCGACCAGCGCCGTCACCAAACTGCCCGTGACCGCGTACGCGGTGTACACCGGGACCGGGTTCGGTCTGTTCACCACCGGGGGTGTGCGTTCGGTGCTGAGGAAGACCGCCGGCCGTGGTGGTCGGTCGAAGTCGAAGGCGTCGAGGAACGTCTTCGCGTTGCGGTCCCGGTCGGCCAGCGGCTTCAGTCGCCAGTTGACCTCGATGAACTTCAGGGCGGAGGTGAAGTCGAGCGTGGTGGAGTCCACGTACCCGCGTCTGGCGTAGGGGCTGACCAGCAGGGCGGGCACCCGAAAGCCGTAGCCGTACCGGTCGACCTGCGGGGGCGCCACGTGGTCGTACCAGCCGCCCCAGTCGTCGTACGACCACAGGAACGCCGACGAGTTCCAGTTGGGTGAGCGCATCAGCTGGGTCAGCAGTGTCCGGACGAGGTTCTGACCGGCCCGGATGCTGCCGGGCGGATGTTCGCTGTCACCGGCCGGGGCGATGAAGGAGACGGCGGGCAGTTGGCCCTTGGCGGCGTCGTCGTAGTACTCGTCCAGGTCCACGATCTTGCCGAACAGTCGGGGATCGTCGACGTAGCGCGCGTAGGCGAGCAGCGGCACCCAGATCACCTGCGCCCCCCGGTCGATGTCCTCCTCGCTGGTCCGGGACCGGAACGTGATGGTGGGGTCGTAGTTCTCCACGTAGAACTTCCAGCTGATCCCGGCGGCCTCCAACCGGTCGAAGATGGTCGGGATGTCGCCCCACCCGTTCGCCGGGATGGACTCCGAGGCTCCGGTGGCGCCCGGGCCGCCGGTCACCCGGAACATGTGGTTGCGGATGCTGCCCGAGTTGGACGAGCTGAAGAAGCGGTCGAACAGCACGTATTCGTCGGCGATGTTCCAGTAGTACGGCAGGTCGCGGTCGTCGTAGTAGGCCATCGCGAGCTTGCCGTCCTTGCCCTGCGTGCTCACACCCTCGACGAAGCCGTCCATCCGGCCGTTGTTGTACTGCACCCGGAAGGCCTCGGCGGTGTGGTCGAGGTCGAGGCTGCCCAACTCCCCGAGGTGGTATGGCTTGACGCAGGGTTGGGCCTGGCCCCGGCGCACCGGCATGCAGGTGCCCGGAGGGATGCCGTCGACCCCGGGCCGGGTGCCGAAGTAGTTGTCGAAGGTGTGGTTCTCCTGCATCAGGAAGACGAAGTGGTCGATCGGGGTGGTTGCGCTCGCCGCGGGCGCCGTCCGGGGCGCGGCGTGCGCCGCCGTGGCCGGGCCGGCGAGCGCCAGCAGGCCGGCGGCCAGCAGCGCGCGGATCAACAGCCGACCGGCGTGCCGGCGGCGCGGGTGAGCAGGGTCGGTCACGGACGCACCTCGTAAATGATGATCACCGGGACGGGGACGCGGGCCCCGGTTGGGTCGGTTCTGTCGACGTACTCGGTGTGCACGACGCGGCCGTGGTAGCGGCGGATCAGGACCATCAGTCGCTCCGAGAAGAACGCCGAGCGCCCGGCGGAGAACGAATCCCAGACGACGTACTGCAGGTCGTTGTGGCGCAGCCACCAGTCGGGGTTGGGCAGTGGCTCGTACGACGGGTTGCGCCGCAAGGGGTTCGGGCTGACCGAGAGGCCGTAGCTGCGGCGGTGGCCGTAGTACTGGATGATGTTGGCCATCGACGGGCCGAGGGTGAGCACCACCGACCCCTCCGGGGTGTTCGCGGCGAGCCACCGGCCCGCTTCCCGGCCGCCCGGCACCCCGCCGGACCCGGCGAGGAAGGTGGAGTTGTCGGCCTGGTTGACCGCGTTCAGGCTGGGTACGAGCAGGCTCAGGGCGACCACGGCGATCACCGCGGTCCGCACCGCCCGTACCGTGCGCGCCGGCTCAGCGCTCGCCGAGCGGTGGACTCGGCGGAGCAGGCGGCGGACCAGCTCCGGCACCGGCAGCTGGGCCAGCGCCCGCGCGGCCAGTACCGCGACGGGCGCCGCGGCGGGCAGCAGGTACTGGAAGCCCTTGACCGGCCACAGCTGGAAGAACACCACCGGTGCGGCGATCCACGACAGCAGCAGGGTCTCCCGCCAGGAGCGGTGCCGGCGCAGCCACCAGAGGCCGCCGACGGCCGCCGCCACCACGAGCAGCCCCATCGCGGGCGGCACCGTCTCCAGGTAGAACCCCATCGAGTGGTTGGGCCGCCGGAACAGCTGCCACACCAGATAGCTCTTGCCGGTCTGGCTGCGCCCGGCCAGCGCCTGCGAGACCGGGTGGGTCAGGAAGACCGCCACCGTCGCGGTGAGGGCCAGCAACGACATCCGCACCGGCCGGCGCACCATCGGGGTCAGCGCCAGGAACGCGTAGACGCCACCGGCCAGGACGATGCTCGTCTCCTTGGTCAACATCGTCACGCCCAACATGGCGCCGGTCGCGAAATACCAGAGCACCTGCTGGCCTTGCACGAACCGCACCAGGCAGTACAGGGTGAGCGTCGCGAACAGGACCATCGGCCCGTCGAGGAGCACCTGGCGGGTGACGACCACGTGGTACGGCATGACGGCCACGAGCAGCGCCGCGATCAGCCCGACGCGCCGACCGTAGAGCCGGGCGCCCAGCAGGTGGACGGCCAGCACCGTCACCATGCCCAGCACCGCCACGACCAGCCGCCCGGCCAGGTCCACCTCGCCGGTGCGGAAGAACGGCGACAGGATGGTCTGGAAGAGCATCGGATGAGCGCGGAAGACCGGGAAGAACGGCGCGTAGTTCGGGTTCCCGGCCAGCGAGGCGGCCTGTCCGGCGTAGACAGCTTCGTCGCTGTTGAAGCCGAGCGCGTTCAGCTTCCACACCCGCAGGAACAACGCCAGCGCTGCGATGGCGACGAGGGCGCCCGGCACCGCCCACCGGCGCCACCCGCGTCCCTCGCCGCCGTCCCCGGCCCCGGACGTCGCGCTGGGCACGGAAAGCTTGACGGGGTGGAGCACGACCGTCGTCGCGAGACGGTCGTGCTCCACCTCCTCGACCGGAGATCGGGTAGCGCTCACGCACGAGCTCCGCTCGGGGCCGGCGCCCCGCTCCACCGCGGCCAGGCCGGCAGGACCACCTGTGGCTCGGTCGGCAGGTCTCCCCGTTCGGCATGCAGCAGGCGCGGGATCTCGTCGGCCCAGCCGAACCGGTCCGAGGCCACCACCCGACTGCGGACGTGGGACAGGAAGCCGGTCAGGATCTCCCGCTCCCGCTCCCGCAGCTGCGCATACCCCTGCCCGTCGATGGTGATCGCCGGTGCCAGGTAGCGGAACGGCGGGAACCCGTACGCGTCGTCGGTGTTCTGGATCATCCGCTCCAGCGTCTCGTCCTTGCCGAGGTCGCCGATCCGGGGCGTGCCGCGCTCGATGATGAACAGCTCCTCCACCCTGGTGCTGGTGCCGATGCGGCAGGGAACCAGCCGGTCGACGCTGTACTTCGGTGGCGGGACGAGCCGCTGGGTGAGGGCGTTGATGCCCATGATCGGCACGTTGAACCGGCTCAGGGTCAGCGCCAGCGAGCGGCCCCCCTTGGAGTGCAGCCGGCTCTGGAACTGCAGGCGGCGCCACTCGGCCGGGGTGAGGTCCCGGGCCTGCACGGCACGCAAGGTGTGGGCGCTGATGGTCAACGGCTTGGGGAAGCACGTCGCGACGCCGTCGGCGTTGACCAGGGTCATGTCGTCGGAGAGGAAGAGCCCGCCGTGGTCGCGGAGCAGGCGCAGCACGGTGGCCGTCTTGCCGGTGTCGGTGAGGGCGGAGAGCATCACCCCGACGCCGTTCAGGCTGACGCACGCCGAGTGCAGGAGCATGTGGCCCCGCGACACCAGCACGAACCGCAGCAGCGCTTCGACGATGTTGGTGTAGACCACGTGCGGCGAACGGGCGAGCAGCGGACCGACCTGGATGTCGATCGGCGACCCGAGTCGGATCCGGAAGTTCGCGCCCAGCCGACCCAGGTGCTCCTCGTAGCGCAGGACCGACTCGTTGGCGTACTCGGTCATCGCGGCCCGGCGCCGCGGCCCTCGGCCGCCCACGTCGCTGACCCGCACCGCGATGTCGACGTCCGAGTCCGCGACCCACTGGGCGCGGAAGAACTCCAGCTCCGGCAGCATGATCTGAGATCCGATGGTGACCACCCCGGCCACGTCGTACCGGTACTTCAGGTACTGGTACCGCTTGCGGGAGGGGGTGGCGACGGCCTCGGGGGCCTTCAGGTTGACGAGCATGCGCACCGGATCCCGCCGGCCGACGCCGCCCGGGGCGTAGATGACCCGATCGTTGATCAGGAACCGGACGAGGAAGAGCGCGACCAGCGTCAGGGCGTTCGCCGTCAGGATTCCGAAGCCGGCCCAGACGAGGGCCTGCAACGCCGGCAGGCGCAACAGCAGCAGCGCATTGTTCAGCAGGAAGAAGCGTGCGGCCCGGCCGGTCCGGGAGCCCTGCCGGTGGCGCCGGTAGATGAGGGCGTCGATGAGGGCGAAGTTCCACACGGTCGACAGCTGGGTCGCCAGCGTGGCGCCGAGCAGGTGGTGCAGCTTGGCCGGCTCGTAGAAGAACCACAACGCGGCGGTGTTGACCACCATCCCGGACAGACCGACCAGTCCGAAGGCGATCATCCTGGTCAGCTCCCGCAGCCGGTCGCGGGCGGCGGCCGGGTGTTCGCGCATCTGGCCGATCAGTCGCTGGCTGCGCAGCCGCCACAGGTGCCGCACGAAGGTCAGCCCCTCCCGCAGCGACGCCTTGGAGCGGCCGGCGTGCCGGGGCGCCATCTCGTAGGCGACCTCGGCGACCCGGGCGCCGGGGTGGCGGACGAGCAGTTCGAGCAGGACCTTGAAGCCGATGGGGTTCACCCGGTCCAGGTCGACGGCCGCCCGGCGGAAGGCGAACAGGCCGCTCATCGGATCGCTGACGGTGGTCAGGCGGCGCGGGAACAGGCTCTTCGCCAGTCGGGTGGCCCACGACGAGGTCACTTCACGGGCCATGCCGTCGAGGCCTTCGTGGGAGCCCTCGCCGGCGTAGCGGGTGCCAATCACCAGGTCCACGTCGTGCCGCATCGCGACGGCCGCCAGCCTGCCGGCCGATTCCGGCGGGTGCTGCAGGTCCGCGTCCATCACCAGGACCCACTCGCCGCGGGCGTGCCGCGCGCCGAGCAGCACGGCGCCGCCCAGCCCGCCGCTGCGCGCGTGGTGCGGCCGGTGCAGCAGGCGTACGGCGACCGACGCCTCGGCTGCGTGCCGGCTCAGGACGTCCACAGTGTCGTCGTCGCTGTCGTCGACGACGATGATCTCCGCAGGCAGTGGTGCGAGGGCCGGTCCCAGCCTGGACAGCAGCGCGGGGATGTTCTCCGCCTCGTTGCGGGTCGGCACGACGACGCTCAGCCGTACCTGCTGATCCGCTGCGGGCGAGTGCAGGTCCTGCGGTGCGAGGTCCGAGGTGCGCCGCTTCTGGCGCCGCCGGAGATCGCCGCCCGGACTCCCGGCCTCTTCGTCGTCCTTGCCGGTCGCAGGCACCTGTGCGACTTCGGTCATTCGACCCTCCATCAGTTGCGCTTCCGGGCAGTGACGAGCCGCCGGAAATCCGGCTCAGAAACAGCGACGGAAGCCAGTCCGAAATTGCGCCGGGCGGGAACTGTTCCCGCCCTGGCACCGTGGGCGTTGAGGGATGTCCGCGGGTTCGCCTGAGATTACGGATGGCAAACGCGAGGTGTCTAACAGGCGAACAGTCGTGAAGGTGACAGGAGTTCACCAGGCGTTCCGGCCGCTGATCCACCGCTCCTGACTGCGCCAAGTACGGCTAGGCAACCCTCACGTTGCACTGAGTGATCGCTCGGTGGAGACGGCAG
Organism: Micromonospora sp. NPDC007230; assembly: GCF_042869115.1. Classification (NCBI taxonomy): domain Bacteria; kingdom Bacillati; phylum Actinomycetota; class Actinomycetes; order Micromonosporales; family Micromonosporaceae; genus Micromonospora; species Micromonospora sp. NPDC007230. Next base: position 26,112 of record NZ_JBIAFE010000045.1, read on the forward strand.
AAGGATGCCGCAGCCGGCTCCCAGTAAGCCGGAAAGCCTTTTGATGAACGGCGGACGGCAGTCCACGCGAACAGATCAGTGGCCCACGACGTGATCGTCTGTCTTCACCGCCTGCAATGGCCAGGAATTGTTTCGGGTGACGGCACTGTGGCTGTTCGGCTGAGTCTTTGCTTCGTAAAGTATCTGCCGGCATCCACCGGGCCCGCCGAGGATTTCTCCGAACGGCGTGGCGGGTCTACCGGTTCGCCGCCGGCCGCGATGACTGAGCAGACCATTGCCCGCCGGACCGCTCGTGCGATCCGGGCACCTGACCGGCGGGCCGGACCACCTCGTCCGGTCGGCCCAGGCAGCCGGGCGGCCGACCGGACGGGCCGCCGAAAGGGTGCGTCGGGTCGCGGCGGCAAGACCGGGCGGCACCTCGTCCACGGCGAGGGTCAGCCACCACACCGGACACATCCGGCGCTGCCGGCCCGGTCCGCTCAGGCGGATCCGGCGACCACCGCGTCGCGCACGAGCGTCCGCAGGCCCTCCATCGGGTCGCCGTCGCCCGCCCCGAGCCGGTTGCGCACCGCCGCGACCGTCAGCCCCAACGCCGGGTAGGCGAACGCCAGGCTCCCGCCGCTGCCGGCCGTGCCGAACGACCCGTCGCCGTCGACCGCGTACCCGAGGCCGAAGGTCACTTCCTGCCCGAACACCCAGTCCTCGCCGCGGGCCGCCACCGCCGACACCTCCGCCAGGCGCTCGGGTGAGATCAGCCGTACGCCGTCGACCGGGCCGAGCAGGGCCGCGTACATCCGGGCGACCGCGCGGGCGCTCATCGTGCCGACCGCCGGCACGTCGGCGCGCAGCACGTCGGGGCGGCTGCCGATGGTCGCGTCGGGTCGGACGCCGGGCGGGGCCACCGCGTCGAAGTTCGGCAGGTGCGCGCTCGCGTACGCGATCATCGCGGTCAGACCGGCGTCCTCCAGCCGGGCCAGCCGGGGCAGGTCCGCCTCCGGCACCCCGAGGAACAGCTCCCCGGCCACGCCGAGCGGGCCGGCCACCTCCTCGGCGAGCACCTGCGAGATCGGCCGGCCGGTGACCCGCCGGACCACCTCGCCGACGATCCAGCCGAACGTCCAGGCGTGGTACGCCAGCCGTGCGCCCGGCGCCCACAGCGGCTCGGCGTCGGCGATCACCGCACACATCCGGTCCCAGTCGGCGAAGTCCTCCGGGGCGGTGTCGGCCGGCAGCGTGGGCAGCCCGGCGGTGTGGGTGAGCGCGTGCCGCAGGGTGATCCCGTCCTTGCCCCGCCGGGCGAACTCCGGCCACACGTCGGCGATGCGCAGGTCGTAGTCGAGCAGCCCGCGCTCGGCCAGCACGTGCACCACCGTGGCGGTGAGCCCCTTGCCGGTCGAGACCGCGTGGATCGGGGTGTCGGCGGTCATCGGTCGCCCGGTGGCGGGGTCGGCCAGGCCCGCCTGCTTCTGCACGATCGGCTCGCCGTCCAGGTAGGCGGCCACCTGCACCCCGGCCTCCTGGCCGGAGGTGACCAGCTCGTCGATCGTCGTGCGTACCGCGGCGCGCAGGCCGTCCCAGCGTCCGTCCACGACCGGTCACCCTGCCAGGCCGTCGGGCGGGTGTCGCGGGCTTTTCCGGGACCCGGCTCGGCCGGGTCGGATGCTCGCGCCGGCGGGCGTACCGGGTAGGTTGCCGGCATGGCGGACGACGTGAGCGGCAGGGTCGTGGAGATCTGGACCGACGGGGCGTGCAGCGGCAATCCCGGCCCCGGCGGCTGGGGTGTCGTGCTGCGCTGGGGCGACCACGAGCGCGAGCTGTGCGGCGGTGAGGCGACGCCGACGACGAACAACCGGATGGAGCTGACCGCCGCCATCCAGGCGCTGGAGAGCCTGACCCGACCGGTCACCGTGCGCCTGCACACCGACAGCACGTACGTCCGCAACGGCATCACCGGCTGGCTCGCCTCGTGGAAGCGCAACGGCTGGCTGACCGCGGCGAAGCAACCGGTGAAGAACGCCGACCTGTGGCAGCGGTTGGAGGCCGCCTGCGCCCGGCACGACGTGACCTGGCTGTGGGTGAAGGGCCACAACGGACACCCGGAGAACGAGCGAGCCGACGCGTTGGCCAACCGCGGCATGGCCGAGGCGCGGGCGGAGGCGGTCGCCGCCCGCTGACGCCGACGGGTTGTGTCGAACCCCGTCGATGAGTAACGTAGCGGATCGATGCCGTCACGGACAGTCGCCCCCCGGAGGTGTCCGCGTGACCATTGCGCCGCTCACCGACCTGCCCCTGTGGCCGCCGATCAACCTCGACCGCGACCCGCTCGTCCCGCTCGACGCGGCGGAGCGGCACCGCTTCTCCGGGCCGGTCACCCGGGTCCGGCTCCCCACCGACGAGACCGCCTGGCTGGTCACCCGGCACGCCGACGTCCGGCAACTGCTGCGCCACCCCGGCTTCAGTGCCGACCTCAGCCGACCGGGCTTCCCGCTGCTGCGCCGGGTGGCCCCCGGCGCGCCCAGCGACCGGCGGGGCGGCTTCATCCGGATGGACGGAAGCGAGCACTTCCGGCTGCGTCGGATGCTCACCGCCGAGTTCATGATCAAGAACGTGCGGCGGATCGAGCCGCTGATCCGGCAGACCGTCGACCGGGCCCTGGACGGGCTGCGCGACGCGGGCCCGCCCGCCGACCTGGTGGCGCACTTCGCCCTGCCGGTGCCCTCGATGGTGATCTGCCACCTGCTCGGCGTCCCGTACGCCGACCACGACTTCTTCCAGGAACGCAGCCGGACCCTGATCGACCGCGACGCGCCACCGGACCGGGTCCAGCTGCACGTGCGGGAGCTGCGCGACTACCTGCACCGGCTGGTGGAGACGAAGGTGGCCGCCGGGGACCGCACCGACGACCTGCTCAGCCGCCTGGCCCGGGACCGGGTCGACACCGGCGAGCTCGCCGTCGACGAGCTGGTCGGCATGGCGGTGCTGCTGCTCATCGCCGGCCACGAGACTACCGCCAACATGATCGGGCTGAGCACTCTGCTGCTGCTCCGCCACCCCGCCCGGTACGCCGCCCTGCGCGACGATCCCGGACACGCCGACGGTCTGGTCGACGAACTGCTGCGCTACCTGAGCATCGTGCGCACCGGCCTGCCCCGGCTCGCCGTGCAGGACGTCGAGATCGGCGGGCAGCTCATCCGGGCGGGGGAGGGCGCGATCGGGGTGCTCTCCCTGGCCAACCGGGACCCGGGAGTCTTCGACGCGGTCGACGAGTTCGACCCGTACCGGCAGGCACAGCAGCATCTCGCGTTCGGGTTCGGCGTGCACCAGTGCATCGGCCAGCCCCTCGCGCGGGCGGAACTGCGGGTCGCCCTGGTGGAACTGGCCCGACGGTTCCCCCGGCTGCGGCCCGCCACGGAGGCCGGGCGGCTGCCGACCCGGGACACCTCGGTAGTCTTCGGCCTCGACGCGCTGCCGGTGACCTGGTGACCGAGGCGGCGGTCGCGCGGATACGAGTGGACCGGGACCGCTGCTGCGGGTCGGGCAACTGCGTGGTGACCGCGCCGGAGGTCTTCGACCAGGACGACGACGGCCTCGTGGTGCTCCGCCGCGCCGAGCCCGCGCCGGACGCGGCCGACCGGGTCCGGCAGGCCGCCGACCTCTGCCCGTCGGGCGCGATCAGCCTCGACCCGCCGTCCCGGCCGGATCACTCCACGTTCGGCAGCTCGCCGGTGCCCGAGACCTGGTCGACGTCGTAGCCCGCCCGGCTCGTCTCCCGGGCGGAGCGTCGATCCTCGGCCGGCAGGTCGGCGAAGTCGTCGCCGGTGTCGTCGGTGGTGTGCAGGGATTCGCCCGGCGGTCGCAGCGACGCCTCGTACGCGGTGGCGCCGTCCGGTTCGTCCGTGGGCGCGCGGCCGAAATGCTCACTCGTCATGTCGAACTCCTGCCCGCGTCGCTCGTGGGTAAACGCCCCGGTCAGCGGGGCGCATCCGGGTGCGTCGGCATCGACGAGCCGCCGGCGCTGGTGCCCGACGACCCGCCGGCCACCCCGGAGCCGTCGTCCTCGGTGACCACGTCCGGCTTCGGTGTGCCCGGCTCCGGCGCCGGTACGTCCGTGTCCGCGTCGACCTGGACCAGCCGGGCCTGACCGGCCTCGTCCTCGGCGTGCGCCGGATCGACCGGCTGCTCGCCCTGGCGTACCCGATACTTCACCCGTCCGCCTCCCGTCGGTGCTGCGTCACCCGCGTCGCCCGAGGTGCCGCCGACTCCGGCTACCCCGCTCCGGCGCCCCGAAACGTGCGGCACCGCCCGGCCGGCTCCCCTCGGCCCAGGGCGAACGCCGTGTCCGGGGCGAGCAGTTCCGACGTCCCGCGTGATCCACTCGGGTGTGCGGCAGGGCGCGGGGCCCGCGCGGTGGGACGGCCCCGGGATGCCGCATCCGGAGTCGGTCAGCGCCGGCGGCGTGCGGAGCCGGGTCGCCCACGCGAGGGCTGGACCGGAGTGACCGTCAGCGACCAGTGCGCGGGCCGGCGCAGGCGGGGCGGCAGGACGGTCCGATGGTCGCCGCGGGCCGCCTCGAGCTGCGACTGGTGCACGAAGAGACAGCGCCCGAGGTCGGCGCCGCGCAGGTCGGCGCCGCGCAGATCCGCCCCGGTCAGGTCGGCCGCGCCGAGGTCCACGCCCCGCAGGTCCGCGCCGATGAGGCAGGCCCCGCGCAGGTTCGCCCCGGACAGCTCGGCCCGGCGCAGGTCCGCCCCGATCAGCACCGCCCCGCGCCGGTCCACGCCCTCCCGCCCGGCCCGCGCCTGCGCGCCGGCCCGGGACAGCAGCTGGTTGACCCGGTCCCGCTGGGCGTCGACGTCCAGCGCGAGCAGCTCGTCCGGTGTGCCGTCGGTGAGCCGCCCGGTCTCGGCCAGAGCAGCCGCCAGGTCGTCCCGCAGGGGGCCGGCCGGGGTCAGCGCCAGGGCCTCGGTGAGGTACCAGAGCAGCTCGTGCAGCGGTCGCATCACCGCGAAGGTGTCGAACATCCGCCGGGCGCTCGCCGGGTCCGCCCGCCAGTCCCGCCCGCCGAATGTCCCCTGCGCCACGTGCTGGCCCGCGCCGAAGCAGTCGAAGACCGTGCAGCCCGGGAAACCCCGCTGCCGCAGGTCGCGGTGGATGCCGCAGCGGGAGTCGGGGCGCAGGTTCGGGCAGGGCTGCCCGGCGGGCTTGTCGATGGCGAAGTCGGCGGAGGCGGCGAACGCGGGCGCGACGCAGCAGATTCCGAAGCACCGGGCACAGTCGGCCTGCAGCTCACGCCCCCCACTCGCCACCGCTTGCCGTTCCGCCGCCTCGGACACCCTGCCCGGCCTCCCATCGTCTCGCCACCACCGGCCACCACCGCCGCATCCGGATGCCATTGTCCCGCCCTGGCCGTGGCTGGACGGCGGGCGGGGCGACACCCTGCCCGTTCTGCTCCGGGATGCGGTGTTGCTCCGTATCGTGGAGTGACGAAGGAGGCGGCGGGGATGGACGAGCAGGCGCGGGAGCAGGCCCTGCTCACCGCAGTCACCACCGAGCACTTCGTGCTCCAGACCTCCCGCAGCGCCACCATAACCGAGTCGGTCGGCCGGGCCACGATCTTCATGTCGATGCTCTCCGCCGCGCTGATCGGGCTGGGCTTCGTCTCCAGCAGCGGGCACCTGGTGCGGCCGTACCTCGGCGCCGTGCTGCCGACCCTGGTGATCACCGGGCTGCTGACCTTCGCCCGGCTGGTGCAGAGCATGGTGGAGAACGAGGTGGACCTGCAGCGGATCCAGCGCATCCGCGCCTGGTACCACCGGCGGTTCGCCGACGACCAGGACTTCTTCGCCGACGCCCTGACCCAGGGTGGCGGCACACGGGCGGAGTGGGCGGCAGTGGGCAGCCGGCCCGGCCGCCGGCACATGCTGCTCACCGCGGCCGCATTGGTCGGCGCGGTCAACGCGCTGTTGATCGGGCTCGGCGCCACCCTGCTGAGCGGCCTGTCCGGCGCCGCACCCGGCCTGGCGATCGCGGTCGGCGTGGTGGTGGCGCTGGCGGCCTTCGCCGTCCAGGTCGGCTACATCAACCGGGCCTCCATCTCGCTCGGCCGCTGAGCCGGCGGCACCCGGGTCCCCAGCCAGGACGTCGAGGTCACCGAACACAGGCGGCGAGCCGGCCGGCGGTCGCGGAGTCGGGCGGGGGAGAGCCGGGTGCGGGCGGGCCGGAATGTCCAAACGGGTGACAACCGGAAGGCGGGTCCGCCGCAGCGTATTCGGAAACTGCCGGGAAGATGGCCGAACGGATGACAACCAAATCGGTCCGTTATTGCACCGAGTCATTCCGTAAATCAGATCGTTGTCAATGTCTGACAACCGATCCGGCCGTTACCGTAACGATTCAATTCGTCGTTCCCCAGCGGTTTACCGTCGGGTGGCAGGACGTTTTCGTCGCCGTCGGGAGGGCTCCTCATGAGCGACATGTCCCACCCACCGTCGTTGACCGCGCCCGGTGACCCGGCCGCCCCGGACGTCGCCGTCGAAACCGAATCCCCGCCCGAGACCGGCCGGCGGGAGATCGTCGGCCGGTCGCCGAACCAGCTCGCCTGGCTGCGGCTCAAGCGGGACCGGATCGCCCGACTCAGCGCCCTGACGCTGGTCGTCGCCGCCCTCGTCGCCCTCTGCGCGCCACTGCTCGGCTGGCTCACCGGAATGGACCCGACAGACAAGTTCGTGGATCGGCTCAACGATTTCGGAATGCCGATCGGCTACGCCGGCGGCATCAGCTCCGAACACTGGCTCGGACTCGAACCGGGCAGCGGTCGGGACATCCTGCTCCAGTTGGTGTACGGACTGCGGACGTCATTGTTCATCGCCTTCGCCTCGGCCCTGCTGGCGTCGGTCATCGGAGTGACGGTGGGTGTGGTGGCCGGGTGGGCGCGCGGCTGGCTGGACAGCGTCATCAACTGGCTGGTCGACCTCACGCTGGCGTTCCCGTTCCTCATTTTCGCCCTGGCGGTGATCCCGATCCTGCAGGACCGCTTCTACACCGAGCGGGAGGCGCCGCCGCCGGCCTTCCGGGTCGCCCTGATCATCGCCACCTTCGGCCTGTTCAGCTGGACGTACACGGCCCGGCTGGTCCGCGGCCAGGTGATCTCCCTGCGCGAGCGGGAGTTCGTCGAGGCCGCCCGGGCCGCCGGCGCCGGCACCGGGCACATCCTGTTCCGGCAACTGCTGCCGAACATCTGGGCCCCGATCCTGGTCACGGTCTCGCTGAACGTGCCGCAGTTCATCGCCATCGAGGCCGCCCTGGCCTTCGTCAACATCGGCGTCACCGAACCCACGCCTGACCTCGGCCGGATGATCTACAACAGCATCGGCTACGTGGCCAGCGACCCCTGGTACACCCTGTTCCCCGGATTGACGATCTTCCTGCTGGTCCTGGCGTTCAACCTCTTCGGTGACGCCCTGCGCGACTCGCTGGATCCCCGGTCGACCCGGTAACCCCCCGGCCATCAAACACGCCCGGCCGGCGGGGCCGCCGGGCGGGAAGGGAGCACACCGTGCGAGCACGAACCCGGACACTGACCACCGGTGTCCTCGCCGCGGCGCTCGTCGCCGCCGGTTGCAGCCCGACCACCGAGAGCGGTGGTGGCGGCGACGACAAGACGAAGACCCAGACCGGTTCGGTCTCCTACGAGCCCGCCGACAACCAGGGCCCGGCGAAGGCGGTCGACGGGGCCGCCCGCGGCGGCACCCTCACCATCATGCAGAACTCCGACTTCGAGCACCTCGACCCGGCCCGTAACTACGTCAACGTGCAGCAGGTCACCGGCGGGCTCCTCTACCGGGCGCTCAACGGCTACAAGGAGGACGGCACCGGGAAGCTGCTGCTCGTCGGCGACCTCGCCACCGATCCAGGCAAGGACGTCAACAAGGACTGCAAGGTGTGGGAGTTCACCCTGCGGGAGGGGGTGAAGTACGAGGACGGCTCCCCGGTGACCAGTAGGGACGTGGCCTACGGCATCGCCCGCTCGTTCGCGTCCAACCTCAACGAGGGGCCGCACTACATCCAGCAGTGGCTCTACCCGGGTGGGGCGTACAACGCGAAGTACCAGGGGCCGTACGACGGTGGCAAGCCGGCGCCGGACGGCATCGAGACGCCCGACGACCGGACCATCCGGTTCACCTTCCCGGAGGCGCACTGCGACCTGCCGTACGCGGCCGCGCTGCCCACCAGCGCGCCCGTGCCCGCCGCCAAGGACACCCGGGCCAACTACGACCTGCGGCCCTTCTCCTCGGGGCCGTACAAGGTCAAGTCGTACCAGCGGGACGTGGCGCTGGAACTGGAGCGCAACCCGAACTGGGACCCGAAGACCGACCCCATCCGCAACGCGTACCCGGACGCCATCCGGATCACCTTCGGCCTGGAGCAGGCGCAGATCGCCGAGCGGCTCGTCGCCGACGCCGCGGCCGACCAGGCCGCGCTGAGCTGGACCGACGTGCCGCCGGCCGTGCTGCCCCGGACCACCACGGCCGGCGTCGTCGAGCGGGTCGTCAAGGGCCCGACGCAGTACACCTGGGTGCTGAACATCAACACCCAGCGGGTCACCGACCTGAACGTCCGCAAGGCGCTGAACTACGCCGTGGACAAGGACGCCGCGCTCAAGGCGATCGGTGGGCAGGCGGCGGGCTCCCCGGCCACCACGCTGATGTCGCCGACCACGGCCGGCTGGAAGAAGTACGACGTCTTCAACGCCCCGGTCACCGGTGACAAGGCCAAGGTCACCGAGTTGCTCGCCGGCAAGCGCCCGAAGCTGGTCTTCGCCCACTCCAACACGGAGCTGCGGACCCAGCAGGCCGAGGCGATCCGGAAGAACCTGACCGACATGGGCTTCGACATCGTGATGAAGCCCATCGAGAACAGCAGCTACTACGACGAGATCGGCCGCAAGAACAACCCGTACGACCTCTACATCAGCGGCTGGGGCTCGGACTGGCCGACCGGCTCGACCGTCATCCCGCCGGTGTACGACGGGCGGGAGATCGTCGCCGAGGGGAACAACAACGTCTCGTACCTCAACGAGCCGTCGATCAGCGCCGAGGTCGACCGGGTCCGTAACCTGCCCGCCGCCGAGCAGGACGCCGGGTGGATGGCCCTGGACGAGAAGATCATGCGGGAGTACGTCCCGGTCGTGCCCTGCTACTACGACGCCACCTACGAGCTGCACGGATCGAAGGTCGGCAACGCCTTCCTCAGCGACGCCTTCGGGATCATCTCACTCAACGGCATCTACGTGAAGCAGTGACCGCCGTGGGGGCGGCCCTCGTCCGGGCCGCCCCCACCGTCCATCGGGGAGGTGTTCCCGTGTTCCGTTTCGTCCTCCGGCGGCTCCTCGTCGCCGCGGTGACCCTCGCGGTCATCAGCCTGGTCACCTTCGGTCTCTTCTTCGCGGTGCCGAGCAGCCCGGCCAAGGTGATGTGCGGCAAGAACTGCACCACCGAGGACATCGCGCAGGTCGAGCAGCGGCTCGGCATCGACCAGCCGTTGCCCCGCCAGTACGCGGACTTCGTCAAGGGGGTCTTCGTCGGCCGCACGTACGGCTCGGGGGACTTCCGGCAGGACTGTCCGGCACCCTGCCTGGGCTACTCGTTCCGCAACAATCAGCCGGTCACGGAGATCATCACCCAGCGCCTCCCGGTCACCTTCAGCATCGTCTTCGGTGGCGCGGTGCTCTGGCTGGCGTTGGGCGTCTCGCTGGGCATGGTGTCGGCGCTGCGCCGCGGAACGGTCTTCGACCGGGCCGCGATCGGCATCACCCTGGCCGGGGCGTCCATGCAGGTCTACTTCTTCGGGCTGATCCTGCTCTACCTGCTGGTGTACGCCACCGGGCTGCTGCCGTTCCCCAGCTACACCCCGTTGACCGAGAACCCGGCCCGGTGGGCGGTGGGCCTGCTGCTGCCCTGGATGACGCTCGGCTTCCTCAACTCGGCGCTGTACGCCCGGCTGTCCCGGGCGCAGATGCTGGAGACCCTGTCGGAGGACTTCGTGCGGACCGCGCGGGCCAAGGGGCTCTCCACGCGGCAGGTGCACACCCGGCACGCGCTGCGGGCCGCGATCACGCCCATCGTCACCATCGCCGGCCTGGACATCGGCACCAGCCTCGGCGGGACGTTCATCACCGAGACCATCTTCGGTTTGCAGGGGCTGGGCAAGGCGACCGTGGAGGCGGTGCAATTCCTCAACCTGCCGGTGGTCATGGCGACCGTGCTGCTGGCGGCCGTGTTCATCGTGGTCGCCAACATCGTGGTCGACGTGCTCTACGCGGTCATCGACCCGCGGGTCCGGCTGAACTGACGGAGGGATCGAGATGGTGAAGCTACCGGCGCCCCGCTCGGGCGAGGGCCCCTATCTGCGGGTGTCGGATCTGCGGGTGCGGTTCGACACCGAGGACGGGGTGGTCCGTGCCGTTGACGGGGCGTCGTTCTCGGTGGAGCGGGGTCGCACGCTCGGCATCGTGGGGGAGTCCGGTTCGGGCAAGAGTGTCACCTCGCTGGCGATCCTCGGCCTGCATAACGCCAAGCGCACCACGATCAGCGGGGAGATCTCCGTGGGTGGCCGTCAGTTGGTCGGCCTGCCGGAGGAGGAGGTGCGGCGGCTGCGGGGCCGGGACATGGCGATGATCTTTCAGGATCCGTTGTCGGCGTTGCATCCGTACTACACGGTGGGGCGGCAGATCGCTGAGGCGTA
>NZ_JBIAFE010000046.1:0-36853 GCF_042869115.1 Micromonospora sp. NPDC007230
TCAGCCCGCACCCCGCCACGACGTCGGCAAAACCATTAAGCGTGACCTGACCATCGCAGCACGTAACCAACGCGAGGGTTAAAGATCAAGCTAAGATCGCTTGGAGGTCGGTCGGAAGGCTGCCGAGGCCCGCCTTGCTCCGGGTTGACGCGGCGGCAGCTTCGGCCAACGACGACGTGCCGGTGGTGAACGCTGCCGTGCCAGCAGCCCCCGCGGCGGCCGCCTTAAAGAGGGAACGTCTCCCGAATGTCCCTCGAGCTGTATAGCTGCTCATGTCTTTCCTCCCGCGGCGTGACCATCTCCCAGGACAGTCCTTCTGATTACAGCCACTACTGTCTGGAAGGTTCGGGGCACCCCTTCTCCCCCGCACGGTGCCTCCATGCTGGCTCCATCGGCGCTGGCGTCGGCCAATTCGGTCGTGTGGTGCCACGCCCAGTTCAGCGCGCCTACCCAGGTCACGCTTGACCGAACGAGCTGATGGTGGCCGGGGGGCTTGGCCACGTTGATGATCCGGCCAAGCTCCCCAGCGTTCGTGTGACGGCTGCTGGGATCAGTGGTCCGGCTTATTGATACAGCACAGCCGCGATCTCCGGCTTGTCGACGTTCGTCATGTCGTACCAGTAGTAGCCGGTGTCGATCACCTTGGGCATGCTCTCGCCCTTGATCGACTTCATGGCCGCGCTCACCAGCTGCTCACCCATCCCGATCGGATTCTGGGTGATGGCCCCCGCCATGACACCGCTCTTGATGGCATCAATCTGGGCCTTCCCGGAGTCGAACCCGACGATCTTGATGCCCTTCTTGCCGCTCTCCTCGACGCCCTTGATGGCGCCGATGGCCGAGCCCTCGTTGGAACCGTAGATCCCGGCGATATCGGGATTCGCCGCAATGATCGACTTAGTGATATCCGCGGACTTCGCCTGGTCGCCACCGCCGTACTGCGGCTCCAGCAGGGTGATGCCCGGCGCGTTTGCCCTCATCCACTCGACGAACCCGTCTCGGCGGTCGATGCCCGAGCGGCTGGTCTGGTCGTGTACGACGAGGGCCACCTTGCCCTTGCCGCCGAGCAGTTCGGACATGTGCTTGGCAGCCTCGGCGGCGGCCGCCTTGTTGTCCGTGGCGGCCGTGGTCACCGGAATGTCGCTGTCGACGCCGGAGTCAAACGCGATCACCGGGATGTTGGCCGCCTTCGCCTGCTGCATGAGTGGCGCCGCGGCCTTGCTGTCCAAGGCGGCGAAGCCGATCGCTGCCGGCTTCTTGGCGATCGCATTGGTCAGCATTGTGACCTGCGCCTCGATGTCGGCCTCGGTCGCCGGTCCCTCGAAGGTGATCCTGGCTCCCTGCTTGGCAGCCTCTTGCTCGGCCCCCTGCTTCACCGCCTGCCAGAACTGGTGCTGGAACCCCTTGGAGACAATGGCGATGTACGGCTGCCCACCATCGCCACCCGCCCCGTCCGATGCAGAGGTGCACCCGGGCACGGCTACCATCAGCGTTGCGGCCGCAACTCCGGCCAGAAGGCGCCTTCTTCTCATTTCGACCACATTCTCCTACCTATGTGTAATGTTGGTGCGGTTCACACGAGCCACATCTCAGGCTGCGCGTTTGCGAATCATGTCGGCGTACACCGCCACGAGAATGACGCAGCCCAGGATCACGTTCTGCCATTCCTGCGGGATCGACAGGATCTGCAGGCCATTGTTCAGAACAGAGATGATGAGTGCGCCGATCGCGGTGCCCACGATGGACCCCTTGCCGCCGGCGAGCGAGGTGCCGCCGATGACCACAGCCGCGATGGCCTGCAGTTCGTAGCCCGCGCCGGTGGCCGGTTGAGCCGAGCCGAGGCGTGCGGAGATCATGACGCCGGCAAGGCCGATGAACAGACCGGCGAGCGTGTAGACGATGATTTTCCATTTGCGTACGCTGACGCCGGACAGCGCTGTTGCCTCTTCGTTGCTGCCGATCGAATACGTGTAACGCCCGAGGACGGTTTTGTTCAGCAGGATCCCTGCCGTGATCGCCGCCGCGACCAGCACGAGCACCGCGTTGGGGAAGTCGACGCCCGGGATGAGACTGCCGGTGGAAATGGCGAAGTAGCCGGGGGTGTCGTTGAAGTAGATCGGTGCGCTGTGGGAGACCACGAGCGCAAGCCCCTGGGCGACCAGCATCATCGCCAATGTCGCGATGAACGGCGGGATCCTGAGGATGGCGACGTTGAATCCGTTGATGAGGCCGATGAGCCCACCGAACAGAACGGCACCGAGCACGCCCACCGCGAGCGGCAGGTGCAGGTTGACGATGAACACGCCGGACATCACCGCGCTCAGCGCCATGCCGGTACCCAGCGACAGGTCGATGCCGCCTGTGATGATCACGAAGGTTGTGCCCAGTGCGAGCGTTCCGATCACGACCGTGGAGAACAGGATGTTCGTGACGTTGGGATAGGTGAAGAAGCTGGGGCTGGCGAACGCGAAGACCGTGAAGATGACGATGAGGCTGGCGAACGCGAGGAACTGTTGGAGCCGGCTACGCAGTGTTGCGCTCAGTCCACCGGTAGCTGGCTGCGGTGATGGCATCGCCGCAGGCGGCGAGGCCGTTGCGGCCGCTGATACCGGGCGCGTAGTCATTGGTCTCCTGCTTTCTGGGCGGTCTGCGTGGGTGCGTCCTCGGCCTGCAGAAGTTGGGCCGCGTCGGCCGGGTTTTCGTCGGGGCGCAGCGTGGCGTAGTGCATGACGCGTTCCTGGGTGGCTTCGGCGGCGCTGAGCAGCCCGGTGATGCGACCCTCGCTCATCACGACGATGCGGTGTGACATACGCAGGACCTCGGGCAACTCGGAGGAGATCATGATGATCGACTTGCCTTGCTGTGCCAGCTCGTTGAGCAGTCGGTAGATCTCTTCCTTGGCGCCGACGTCGATGCCCCGGGTCGGCTCGTCGAAGATCAGAATGTCGCAGTCTTTGAGCAGCCACTTGGCGATGACGACCTTCTGTTGGTTGCCGCCGGAGAGGTTCTTGGTCGTCTGTCGCACCGATGGCGTCTTGATGCGCAGCGAGCCGACGTATCGTGCGGTTCGGTCCCGCATGGCCTTGTCGCGCATGAAGCCGAACGAAGTGAACAGCTCCCGCAGCGAACTGAGGGCGATGTTGGCGGTGACGTCCTGCTCAAGTAGCAGGCCGAGGTGTTTGCGGTCCTCGGACAGGTAGCCGATGCGGTGCCTGGCCGCATCGGCCGGGTTCTGTATCGCGACGTGTTTGCCGGCCAGGGTGATGGTGCCGGAGGTGGTCCTGTCCGCGCCGACGAGGGCTCTTGCCACCTCGGTGCGCCCCGCGCCCATGAGCCCGGCAAATCCCAGTATTTCGCCCTTGCGCAGCTCGAAGCTGACGTTGTTCAGCAGCGCTTTAGTGCTCAGCCCTTCGACTTTCAGCAGCACCTCGCGGTCCTCGCGCACCCCTTCGGGTCTGGCGCTTACGGTAATGGCGCGACCGACCATCAGGGCGATGACCTCTTTCATGGTGGTCGTCGCCGTTGGCACGGTGTCGACGTACTGGCCGTCTCGCAGCACGGTGATTCGGTCGGAGATGGCCTTGATTTCGGCCATCCGGTGGGAGATGTAGATCACGCCGGTGTCCGGGCGGGTGAAGCGGCCGATCAGCTCGTGCAGCGTCGCTACCTCGGCTTCGTTGAGGGCGGCGGTCGGCTCGTCCATGATGAGCACCTTGGCGTCATAGGAGAGCGCCTTGGCGATCTCGACCATCTGCTGCTTGGCCACGGTCAGTCGGCCGACGACCCTCTTCGGGTCCAGCGGCAACTGCAGCCGGTCGATCAGCTCTGCGGCCCGGGCGTTCAGCTTGCGCTCGTCGAGGAAGAAGTTGGCCAGGCGCGGTTCGCGGCCGATGAAGATGTTCTGCGCCACCGTGAGGTCGGGCATCAGGTTGAATTCCTGGTGGATGATGCTGATGCCCTGCTCCTGGGCTTGTTTCGGTCCGGCGACCTCGAACCGCTCGCCGTTGAGATAGAACTCGCCCTCATCGGCGGCATAGATGCCGGAGAGCAGTTTCATCAGAGTCGACTTGCCCGCACCATTTTCGCCGACCAGCGCCAGCACCTCGTTGTGGCGCAGGTCCAGCTGGACACCGGAAAGCGCCTTGACGCCCGGGAAGCTCTTACTCACGCCCTCGAGTCGCAGCAGCGGCTCGTCCGACGCCGGTGCGCGCGTTGACGCAGTCGGAGGTGTCCCCGACAGCACCATGAGACCTCCTCGGAAGTCGATTTCGGACACGTTAGGTGGCTGTGGCAGGTCAATGGACGGCCCGGAAGGAGGCATCGGGTCAGAGGGCACGCCGCAGCCAGCCGTCGACGCTGGCGATATGGACCGTCGCCCATGATCGGGCAACCTCCGGCTGCCGCACCGTGATGGCAATCAGAGTCACGGCATGCTGCTCGCGGGTCTTGGCCACCGCCCCCTTCTGCGTCAAGCCACGGCAGATCCGTGGCTTGAGCCGGGTGTGTAGCGCGATGCGCTCCATACGGCCCTCCTTTTGGGTCCGACCGGCGACGCGAAAGTCCACTACGGCAACACATCGGATGTCTATCAGCCCGATGGATGCCTCCGCAAGACCCCAGCCGAGCCCGTGAGCGGACGGGCGCATCAGCGGGTGTTCGGAAGTCTTCGTCATGGGTGGCGTGCCGCGCGCCGGTGATCCGATGCTCGTCCATAGTGGCCCGCTGCACCTGCTGGGAGGAAGACCAGGTCATCGAACGGATCCTCGTCGTGCTACGCCGAAGGCCCGCGCCGCCCAGGGCCGGGCCGCAGAACCCACGGCGGGCATCATCGACTCCCAAGGCGGCATAGCCTCCGGGACGGCCGACCAGGGTACCCGCGGCCATGACACGGGTAAGACGGCCGTAAACGGTTCGGCCCCGCCACCTCCGAAACGATGATCCGCTGGGCCGCGATCAACGGCATGCTCCGCCTCACCCGCGGCCGACCGGCGCGCCGTCAACGAGCCGGGACCCTCAACGGCCTCAAGACCTGACCCTTCTCGACATGCGCTCAGCCGACGCACTCGGCCCGCCTTCTGCCTCGCGCGAGCGCCCCGATAGACATCGGATGTATTTTCGCGGGGCTACGGTGAAGGACGGCAACGGGTCGGGAGGTCGCCGCCGCGATCGCCTACCTGGCCAGCCCGCTGGCCGCAGCTACCATCGGCACAGTCCTCGCCGTCGACGATGGCCTGCACGGCCTGCGAATGCGCCCCACGTCACGGGTAGGCCGCCGACAGGGCGGTTGGGCGAGGTGGGTAGGTGCCGTCGGCGCGGCACCCTACCCGCCTCGGCGCGACGCCGCGGGCTGGAGCGGAGAGTCACAGCTATGTTCTGGATAGGTCGTCATTGATTTTCCTCACCTCGCGCAGACGTGCACCTCGGCCGGTGGCCGCGGGCCGTTTCCCTTGACGGCGGGGGCATCAGTCGAAGGCTCCCGCCTGCCAGCGGGTGACCTCGTCCGCCGTCAGGACTCTGGGGAAGATCGCTGCTCGGTCGACCGCGCCGGTCAGTCGCTGGCCACCGTTCTGGTCGGCGCCGAAGCGCAGTTGCCGGGTGGCGCAACCGTTGATGCCGTCCTGGGGAACCTGGGCGGACCCGGCCACCGCGCCGTCGATGTACACGGTGATCGCGCCGGTACGGGCCATCACGATCACCAGGTTCAGGTAACGCCCGGTCGGCACGGTGGCGGTCGTCGTCACGTTGCGGCCGGACCCGATGAACCGCACCTGGTTGCTCGGCGTCAGGTCGATCAGCACCCCGTCCGTGCCTGGGTTGCCGGACGGCTGGAAGTCGAACAACCGCCGGTAGGAGCCGGAGGTGGTCACCTTCACCTCGGCGGCGAACGTCGCCTCCTTGAGGAATCCGAGCGAGGTGGGCGACGTACGCCAGTAGGTGTTGCCGTCGAACACCATCGCGCTGCCGGTCGGGCCGGCGCTGTCGTAGGTCGCCGTGCCCTGGACCGTCGCGTCGCGGTGGTAGGTCGACGTGTCGCCGACGGTAGAGCCGGACGTCGGGTTCCAGGCGACGAGCGGCTGGTTCGCCGGGGGCACCGCACAGGGCGGCGGTAGGTCGATCTCGACCTGGGTGACGGCAGCCGCCTGCCATCCGTCGCCGGTCAGCACGGCCCGCGCCGGCTCGTTCGTCCTGCTGCCAGCGATCGGGGTGACCTGGAAGGTGTAGGTCCGCGACTCGCCCGCCTGGATCGGCAGGGCCTTCACCCGGGCCGGCTGGTAGGTCCAACCCTCGGGTAGCCGCAGCGTCAGTTCGCCGGCGGGTACGGTCTTGTCCGGCGCGGACACGGTCACGTCGGCCGGGAACGCCTGACCGTCCTCGACCTTCGCCGGCGCCCGCACATCCATGATGGCCAGGGATACGGCGACATAGCGGTGGCCCGCTACGGCGTCGAAGCTGATTTCCTGGCCGTCGCGGTTGATGTCGATTTTTTTTCCCGTGGTGGCGTCAACGACCTGGAAGCGCCCGCTGAAAAGGCTGCTGCGTACCCGCAGCGGCCCGGCCTGTCCCGCGTGGACCGCGATCCGGGTCGTGGCTCCCCCGGTCCAGTCGGCGTCGACGGTCACGTCACCGCGGGCCCGCAGGCCGGTGACCGAGCCGTCCGGCCAGAAGTCGGGTACGGCCGGCAGCACGTCGACCACGCCGTGCTGGCTCTGCAGCAGCATCTCCGCCACACCGGCGGTGGCACCGAAGTTGCCGTCGATCTGGAACGGCGGGTGGGTATCCCACAGGTTCGTCAGCACGCTGTTCTTCAGCAACTCGGAGAGCATCTTGTGCGAGTGGTTGCCGTCGAGCAGCCGGGCCCAGAAGTTGATCTTCCACGCTTTGCTCCAGCCCGTCCCGCCGTCACCACGCGCGGTCAGCGAGACTGCCGCCGCCTTGGCGTATTCCGGAGTCGACAGCGGCGAGATCTGCCGGCCCGGGTGCAGCCCGAACAGGTGCGACACGTGTCGGTGGTCATTCTTCGGGTCGTCCCAGTCCGCCTTCCACTCCTGGAGCTGCCCCCACGAGCCGATCCGGGTGCCCGGGTCGAGCCGATCAAGCGTCTGCGCGACCTCGGCGCGGAAGTCCGTCTTGTCACCGAGCGCAGCGGCGGCCTCGGATACGTTGGTCAGCAGGTCCCAGATGATCTGCTGGGACATCGAGGCGCCGGCGGAGAAGTCGCCCTGCTCCGGCGAATAGCTCGGGCTGACCACCAGCTTACCGTCGCGTGGGTCGACGACCAGCTCGTCCATCCAGAACTGCGCGAGCTGCTTCATGACCGGGTACGCGCGGTCACGCAGGAATGCCTCGTCCCGAGTGAACAGGTAGTGCTCGTAGTAGTGCTGGGCCAGCCAGGCCGCTGCCTCCGGGAACCAGAACGCGGTCGCCCAGTCGTGTACGCCGGTGAAGCCGAACGGGTTGGTCTCGTTGTGCACCACCCAGCCACGGTTGCCGAACATCTCCCGGGCGGTGACCTGGCCCGGTGCGACCATGCCGTCGACGTAGTCGAACAGCGGGTCGGTGGTCTCCGCCAGGTTCGTCGTCTCCGCCGGCCAGTAGTTCATCTGCAGGTTGATGTTGACGTGGTAGTCGGCCGACCAGGGTGGGCTGGTGGAGTTGTTCCAGACGCCCTGCAGGTTTGCCGGCAGCGAGCCGCCCCGCGACGAGGCGACCAGCAGGTAGCGGCCGTACTGGAAGAACAACACCTCCAGGGCCTTGCGAGCGGCCGGGGTTGCCGAGCCGTCGCGGTAGCTGTTGAGCAGCTGGTCGGTCGGGATCGCCGGCATCTGCTGGCCGACGTCGAGCGTGACCCGGTCGAACAACGCCCGGTAGTCGGTCACGTGGGCTGTGCGCAGGGCGCTGAAGGACTTGGCCGCGGCGGTGTCCACCCGCGCGGTCACGGCGTCATGCGGATCCGGGCCACGGTATGTCGGATACGCGTTGGCATAGTCGGTGCCCGCCGCCAGCATCAGGGTCACCGAGTCGGCACCGGTCACCGTGATGCTGCCGTCGCGGTTGTCCACCCGCTGGCCGCCGATGTTGACGACCTGGAGCTGCGACTCGAAGCGCATCGCGTTGTCGTTGAGCCGGCCCGAGAGGGTGATCCGGCCGTCCTTGGCGGACAGGCTCTTCGAGCGGTTGGTTGGCGCAGTCACGGATGTCGTGAAGGCAACCGCGCCGGGCTGGTCGGCGCTGATCCGGGCGACGAGCACGCTGTCCGCCGCGGACGCGAAGTACTCCCGGGAGTAGCGCACGCCTCCGGTGGTGTAGGTGACCCCGGCGGTGGCGTCGGAGATGTCGAGGTAGCGGCGGTAACCGGTGATGCTGGTTGGTGCGTCGATCATCGACAGGCGTACGTCACCGAAGGTCTGGTACGCGCCGAAGCCGCTCTTCGGCTGCCCGAGCTTGCTCGCCACCCACGACGGGCTGACCCGCTGCTCCGCCTCGATGCGCCGCTGCACCTCCTCGAGGGCGTCGGGTCGGGGGCTGGTCCAGTTGCCGTAGTTGTAGCCCTGTTGGGATCCGGGCCCTCCGGTCCACAGTGTCTTTTCGTTGAACTGCACCTGTTCGGTGGCTACACCACCGAAGACGGCCGCGCCGAGGGCGCCGTTGCCGATCGGCAGCGACTGCGACTCCCAGTTGGTCGCGGGCTTGTCGTACCAGAGGGTCATGCCGTTGGAGTCGGACGGCGCCGCTTGGGGCGCTGCCGGGGCGAGCGCGGCGGTGCCGGCCTTGGCCGGGACGGCCGCTAGGCCGATCGCGGCGCAGAGGACGGCGCCGAGCAGGCCGGCCAGGCCAGCCCGCCGGTTGTCAGCACGGTGAATCACACGGCCCTCCTTGCTGGTCAGGCATGACGTACGCGATTTGTGGTCCGCGCTGAGCTCGGCAGGGGCGGCGCCGAGCTCAGCGCGGTGGCTAGAAGACCTGGACCTCGGCCAGGGAGAGGGGATTCTCGCCGGCAAGTTGGATGCGCACGTAGCGCCCCCTCCGGCCAACGTCGGTCACCGTTGGTGAGCCCGCCTGCGCGGAATGGTGGTTGGCCCACACCCCGGGTTGCGCGAGCGCCTCGTCGAGCGATCCCGACTGGAACGGCTCCTCGGAGATCAGCAGGTAGTAGTCGGTCAGCCGGGCAGCGCAGCAGTCCGTCCGGTTCCAGATCGCCACCTCGTCGATCTGCTGCACCGCTCCGAGGTCGACCTGCCACCAGGGTTGGCGCTGGGCAGCGGTGTGGGTGACCGATCCGGCACTCCACACCCCGTTGGTGTTGCCGTCCACCGCCCGGCTCGGGATCCCGCCCGAGCTGACGCTCGACTGGGTGGCGGTCTTGCCCAGAGCCAGGTTGGGCCGGGACACCGTCACCCGTACCGGCACGGTCAGCTTCCATTCGTCGGTGGTGACGATCGCGGTGATGGGGTACGAGCCGTCCGCTGCCGCCTTCGGTATCCGCACCGTGAACTCCGCAGTCGCCGAGTTGCCCGGCTGAATGGGCCGGTTTCGCACCGAGGTGGGTGTGGCCGACCAGCCGTCGGGCAGTTCGAGGCGGGCCTGGGTGGCGGGCACCGTCTGCTTGTCGGACGCCGCGACCGTCACGGCGACAGGCACCTCGGCACCCGGGCGCTGGGCATCCGTGGACGCCGCCACCGCCACCGTCGCCTGCGCGGCGATGCGGTAGCTCTCCCCCGCGCTGGTCGGCAGCGTCAGCAGGTCGCCGTCGACCCGGTAGTCGGCGGGCTTGCCGTCAGCTTTGTAGACCCACACCTTTCCCCGGAACATGTCGCTGCGCAGCGTGGCCCGGCCGCCCTTGTCCGAGGTCAGCCGGATCTCGGTCGGCATGCCCGACCGCCAGGTGGTGCCGAGGGTGAAGGCGCCGCGGGCACGCAGCCCGTCCACCCGGCCATCGCGCCACGTGCTCGGAAGCGCGGGCAGCACGTCGATCGTGCCGAGGTGGCTCTGCAGCAGCATCTCGGTGATCCCCGAGGTCGCGCCGAAGTTACCGTCGATCTGGAACGGCGGGTGGGTGTCCCACAAGTTGGGCAGCGTGCTCGACTTGAGCTGGTCGGCGAGGAGTTTGTGAGCCCGATCTCCGTCCAGCAGCCGGGCCCAGAAATTGATCTTCCATGCTTTGCTCCAACCGGTACCCACGTCGGTCCGCGCATTGAGCGACACCTTGGCCGCCTCGGCGAGCTCCGGGGTGGTGCGGGGCGAGATCTGCCGGCCCGGGTGCAGCGCGAACATGTGGGAGACGTGCCGATGCGTCTCCTTCGGGTCGTCGCGATCGATCTTCCACTCCTGCAGTTGCCCCCACGAGCCGATCCGCAGCCCCGGATCGAGGTCCTTCAGCACCTTGTCCGCCTTGGTCACGAACGCGGTGTCCCCCGTGATCGTGGCGGCCTCGTGGATGTCGGTGAACAGATGCCAGAGGATCTGCTGGGACATCGACGCGCCGGCGGTCGCGGGACCGAGTTCGGGCGAGCGGCTCGGCGTCGATACCAGGGTCCCGTCTCGGGGGTCGGTCTGCAGCGACTCCAGCCAGAACTGTGCGGTCTCCTTCATCACCGGGTACGCGACCTGACGCAGATAGCGCTCGTCGAGGGTGAAACGGTAGTGGTCGTAGAGCTGATCGGAGAACCACGCGCCAGACTCGGGGAAGAAGTAGGCCGGGTGGTCCCAGGCCCCGGTCCAGCCGTAGATGTTGGAGGCGTGGTGTGCCACCCAGCCCTGTTCCACTCCGTAGAGTTGTCGAGCCGTGACGCGACCGGGTTCCCGCAGGCTGTCGATGTAGTCGAAGAGCGGTTCGGCGGTCTCCGACAGGTTGGTCATCTCGGCCGGCCAGTAGTTCATCTGCAGGTTGATGTTGAGGTGGTAGTCGGACTGCCACGGCGGGGCTTCGAGGTTGTTCCAGACGCCTTGCAGGTTTGCCGGCAGCGACCCGGGCCGCGACGAGGCGATCAACAGGTAGCGGCCGTATTGGAAGAACAACTCCTCCAACGCCCGGTCGGCTGACGCGGATCCGCGGCCGTACTGGCCGAGCAGTTGGTCGGTCGGGATGTCCGGCAGCTTCCCGGCGAGGTCAAGGCTGACCCGGTCGAACAGCGCGGCGTAGTCCGCCTGGTGGTCGGCGAGCAGTGCGGCGTATCCCTTGGCGGCGGCACTGTCGACGGCTGCGGTCAGCCGCTCATGAGGAGCGGTGCCGCGGTAGGTGGGGTAGTTGTTGGCGTAGTCGGTACCGGCCGCGAGGATCAACAGCACGCTGTCCGCGCCGGCGACGCTCACCGTGCCGTCCGATCCGTCGGTCCGGCTGCCGCCCTGGTTGACCACCTGGAGTTGCGACTCGTACCGCAGCCCGTTGCTGTCCAGCGCACCAGTCATGGTGATCCGGCCGGCACTCGCGGTCACCGCGCGCGAGCGGTTGGTCGGCGCCGTCACCCGCGCGGTCAGGTCGATCTGTCCGGGCCGGTCGGCGCTGATCCGCGACACGATGACCCCGTCAGGGGAGGTCGCGAAGTACTCACGCGTGTACCGGATGCCGTTGTCGACGTAGGAGACACCTGCGACGGCTCGGGAGATGTCGAGATCCCGGCGGTAGTCGGTGACCGACGTTGACGCGCGGGGAAAGTCCAGCCGCACGTCGCCGAAGCTCTGGTACGCGCCGAATCGGCGGTGGCGAGGTGAGTCCGACGGCAAGCCGAGTGCCTTCAGCACATCGTTCTCGGAGATCGCACCCTCGTCCCAGATTCGCTGCCGGATCCCGTCGAGTGCCCCCGGGCGCGGCGATGCCCAGTTGCCGAAGTTGTAGTCGCTCACCCCTGGGCCACCGGTCCACAGCGACTTCTCATTGAACTGCAGCCGCTCGGAGCGCACTCCCCCGAACACCGCCGCGCCCATGTTGCCGTTGCCGATGGGCAGGGAACGGGTCTCCCAGCCGTTGTCAGTGTCCGGGGTGGGCTGGTCATACCAGAGGCGCAGTCCCGAATCGCCCTCGGCGGCGACGCTCGCCCCGGCACCGAGCGATAGTGCCTGCGCCGGACTGGCTTGCGCGGACGAGACGCCAAGGCTCGTGCACATCACGGTGATCAGCAGGCCGGCTAGTGCTCGCTTGCGCATCGCAACCCCCAGAGCCACAGACATCCGATGTGTCTCGGGACACTATCCGGCATCGATGGACACAGGCAAGGGTCTGGATGCAAGAACAGGCGACGAATGATCTGATCTTTGGGGGCGCGTCGCAGCGCCACGAGTAGATTGCCCGCGTGGTTCGGCCGAGTTCGGTCGAACCGCGCGGGCGATCCAGGCCGGCAGCTCAGCTCGGGCGCCGACCGAACACCTCCACTTCGGCGAGCGACAACGGATCGCTGGCCGAGGTCAACTGCACCCGTACGTAGCGGCCGGTCATGCCGACGGGGACGCGAGTGGGGCGCGTGGCGGTCTCGGGGTGATAGAAGGCCCGCACGCCCGGTTGGGCCAGCGTCCCGGCCACCGAGTCGCTGGTGAACGGCGTATCGGAGACGAAGACGTAGTAGTTGCTCAGCCGTGTGGAGCAGCAGTCGGTGCGGTTCCACAACGCGATCTCGCCGATCTGGTAGCTCTGCTGGAGATCGACCTGCCACCATGCCTCGGACTCGGGTTGAGCGGTGTGGGTGACCGACCCCCCGCTCCACACGCCGTTGGTGTTGCCGTCCACTGCGCGTTCGGGGTTCCCGTTGCTGCCCTGGTAGAGGCTCTTCTGGCTAGCGGGTTTGCCGAGCGCGAGGTTGTAGTCGAAGCCCACCAGGATCGGACTGTGGACCTGGTACGTGGTCCGGCCGAAGGAGGCGCTTGCGGTGAGCGTATAGCGGTCCGGCTCAGTGTTCGCCGTTGGTCGCACCTGGAACTCGACGGTGCGTGACGCGCCGGCGGGAAGTTCCTCCACCACTGTCCGCTCGGGAGTCACCGACCAGCCCGGCGGTACCTGCAGGGCCAGGCGGCCGTCGGGGGCCGTCGCGCTCGACGGGTTGGTTACCGTCAGCTTCGCCGTGAACGGCAGCCCCGGTTCGGTGTTCTTCGGCGCGTCCAGCTTCGTACGCAGCACCTGTCGCACCTCTGGGGTGGTGATCTTAAAGGTGTACGCGTGGGTGCTGGTCGTGGCGGACGCGCCGTCACCCGGCATGGAGATCGTTACCACGCCGTCGCTCTTTCGCCAGGGCAGCGCCCGCCCGTTCGAGCCCAGTAGAGTGATCGTGCTGTTGTTTGCCAGTGGCAGGTCGTCAGAGAGAGTCAACTGGGTGCCCGGCCACTGCAGTGCGGTGACGTAGAGGGCGTCGTCCTTGACGGTGTAGCGCACCGGGACGTTGCTGCGGGCATCCTCGGCGTGGTTCCAGTAGGTGCTGCCGTGGATCGCCTCTCCGTTGGTCTTCAGCCAGGAACCGAGTGCCCGTACGCGCTCGGCCTGCACCTCGGGGATCGTGCCGTCGGCCTTCGGTCCGAGGTTCAGCAGCAGGTTTCCGTTCTTGCTGACGATGTCGACGAAGCTGTCGATGAGTTCATCGGCGCTGAGGTAGTCCTCCGGGCCTTCCTCGGCGTTGTAGCCGAAGGACTTGCCGAGGCCGCGGGTCGCCTCCCACTTCTGTGGGTTGATGTCGGCTTCCACCCGGTACTCCGGCGTGGTGAAGTCGGAGATCCCGTTGCCGCACCGGTTGTTGACGGTCACGTCCTTCGGAGTCGGTCGGTTCTTGGCCTGGTTGAAGTAGTAGGCCATCAGTTCGTTGCTGTTGTTCGGCCCGTTGAGGTCGCACCAAAAGATGTCCGGGTCGAAGCGGTCCACCAGTTCGCGCATCTGCGGATACTGGTGGTCCATCACGTAGCTGTGGACCGGCTTGTACCCGGTGTACGGGATCGGCTCGCGGGTGTACGGGTTGATCGGGCCGTTCCGTTCGCGGCCCCCGGCCGGGTGATACCACTCGGGCAGCGAGTAGTAGAGCCCCTTCTTCAGCGGATAGTCCTCTGCGGCATCGAACAACTCCCGGACCAGGTCACGGTGCGGTCCGAGCGCGACGGTGGATCTGTCGGTGGTGGCGGTGTCCCACAATGCGACGCCGTCGTGGTGTTTCGAGACGAGTACGAAGTACTTCGCTCCGCCCTCGACGAACAGGTCCAACCAGTCCTGCGGTTTGAACTTGTCCGGCTTCCACTGCTCGATGAATCGGTCGTACGGGAAATCCTCGCCGTACGTGTCGGCGTGGTGGCGGTGCGTCGGGGCGGTTTGTTTGTTCATCTCGCTCCAGTACCACTCCGCGTACGCCCGACCACCGCTCTTCGGCGCGAAGGCCGGCACCGAGTACGGGCCCCAGTGGATGAAGAAGCCGAGCTTCGCGTCATCGAACCAGCGGGGAGCCTGATGCCGGTTGAGTGATTCCGGCGTCGGCTCGTAGTCCGACTCAGCGCTGGCCTGGGTCTGCGACGTGGTCAGGATCGGTGCGGACGGATTCGCCGCCGCCACCGGCGTGGCCAGCGACAACGTGACCAGCGTAGTGAAGGCGATCGAGATGGGGGTTTTACGCACGGGAAGGCACCTCCTTTTGGTCAGCGACTCACTGGTGGCTGTGGCAGGCCAAAGACCGGGGCGTCGCCGAGCGGGGCGACGTCGCGCGGCGCCAGATCCGGGGTGCTGCCGCGTCGAGTGATGACCGCGCTCGCCCCTACCGGCAGCTGCAGCGAGATCGTGGCGCGGCCCTGCGCCCGCCACGGCACCGGCCGATCACGTTCGTCCCGTACGTCGATGTCACCGTCGATGCCGTGCTGCAGCAGCAGCGGCTGGCCCGCTTCGCTGTGGATGCGGACCCAGTCGGTACGGCCGTCGCTGCGCGAGGCGTCGACGAGGAACGCCCCCTGGGTGCGCAGTCCGGCGACCGACGCGTCCGGCCATCTGCCGGATACGGCCGGGAAGACCTTGACCACGCCGCCGGAGCTCTGCACGAGCATGTCAAGCACCGACTGGGCGGCGGCCAGAGGGCTCTCGATGGCGAAGTTGCTGCCTTCGCGGTACATGGTGTTCGGGGTGAGCTGGGTGCTGTCGACGATGTTGCCGTCGAGGAAGAAGGTCAGGAAGTCAAGGGCCTCCTCCGGTGAGTCCATCACCGAGGCCATCGACGAGGCGGCCGCATAGCTGTAGCCGTGCCAGCGGTTCTGCATGCTCCGCCAGCGGTCGAACGTACGCCGCATGATCTCCCGGTCATCGGGGCGGTCCCACCGCTTCTCCTGCAGTGGGTAGAGCCAGAGTAGGTGGGAGTAGTGCCGGTGCGACTCGGCCAGCGGGACTCCGTTGCCGACCATGACGCCGTCGGCATTTTGGTGATACGGCACCAGCCTGTCGAGAATGTCGCGCCACTGGTCGAGTCTCGGTTCGGCGATCCGTAGCTGCTGCGCGGAGTCGATCAGGGTGGTGCAGCCCCACCGGATCAGGGACAGGTCGTACGTGCAGTCGGCCGCGTCGGCGTACTCCGGAGAGCGGGTCGTCGGCAGATGCAGGCGGCCGTCGGATCCGTCCGTGAGGAAGTGGGCGTAGAAGTTCACCGCCTTGCGCAGGATCGGGAAGAGCACGTCTCGCAACACCTGCTGGTCCAGGTGGTGCCGATAGCTGAGCCAGACGTTGTGCAATGCCCAGATCAGGTTGCCGGTCTGGTCGGTGAACTGCTGCCCGGGGATGCCGACGGTCCTCGTGCCGCCCGGTCGCAGCATCCGATCGCCGGGGTGGGACAGCGCGTAGGTCTCCCCGTCGCGGTATTCCGGCTCGACCGACAGTTCGAGGTTGTGCTCGTAACGGCGGAAGGTTGTGGTCACCGAATCGAGCTCGAGGTGGTTCGAGCCGTTGATCAGCTGATAGGCGGCCTGGACGTTCGTGTTCCACCACACGGCGGTCCAGCTGTTTCCCTTCTCCGGGAACCACGGCCCCCAGATGGCCAGGACGGGCGCGTCGGCGCGGGTGGCCGAGGCCATCTTGTAGAGCTGGCTCCAGTAGAAGCGCTGCACATGCTTGTCGGGCACTGATACCAGGCTGCGGGTGTAGTACCGGTTCCACCAGTTGCGGTGGGTGCGGACCAGGGCGTCGGGGTTGGCGGTCATCGCCTGCCGCACGCTGCGGACGGCTTCGTCGGTAGAGGTAGCGCGCGGGAAGCTGTAGGCCACGGTGGCGACGAGCATCCGCTGCGTGCCGCTGCGCTTCTCCGCCCAGGCGGTGGTGTATCCGCCACCGGCGAGCAGCGGCTGCTCCGCGTAGTGCACCGAATCGGCTATGCCGATCGTCGGGTCGGGGTTGCCGACGTAATCGGGTGGGCGCCGGATCGTCCGCGTCGTGTACGACGGCAGGGGATGGAAGGTCCACTCGGCCGTCTCCTCGCCGATGCTGGGCGCCAACGACACCAGGAGCAGGCTGCGGCTGTTGTGCACCAGCGCGGAGAAGGTGACGCCGCCCTGGGTGGTGGTCACGGTGCCGGTCACTTCCGCGTTCCACAGGTCCAGCCGCCAGTCCACATCGGTTACCGGCCCGGCGAGTGTCAAGGTGAGGTAGCCGATCGGTAGCCGGGACAGTCCGACGGCCCCCTCCCACTGGTCCCGCTGGTCCTGCACGTAGGAGTGGCTGAGCATGAACTTCAGGACGTTGCCCTGCGCGCCCCGGTAGATCTGCACCCCGAGGAATCCATTACCGAGAAAGGGGCCGTTCTGCCAACTGTCGGGCATTCGCCGCCACCGCATGTCCGCATCGCGCGCGATGTGTTCGTAGACGGTGCCATCCGCCGGGTTGACACTGGCCCATGCCACCGGCGATGCCGCCGACCACGCCGTGCCCAGTGTCGCCGCACCGAGCGCGGCTGATGTGCCACGCAGAAGCGCTCGTCGGGATATCTCCGCCATCGGGTTCCTCCTCGCTCATGGCGCTGTGCTCGATCGTCGTTGAAGCTCGACTCGTCGGAAGGGTTCGCATCAAACCAGATACATCGGAGGGATTCTGGGGAGCGTGCCGCTCAATACCGACAGGATCAAGGATTATGTTCCTAAGATCCGATGTCTGCCCGAACCGCGTGCGGCGGCCGGCAGCCGGCCGCCGCCGGTGCCTGAATCAACGAAGCGGGTGGTCAACAGCCATCGGTCGAGTCTTCGCACGGTTTTGGCCCGGCCGCTCGTCCGATGACGTAGATGTCTCCGTCGGCTACCGAGACGTCTCGGTCGCTGCTCGCACCCGTGGCGAGAATGCGCGCCGGGTCACGAAAACCGTTGAGGACCTCAATCCGCTGCACCGCCTTCGCGGTCGGGACCACCGACTCCGGCTTCCACTGTGTGCCACCGTAGAGCAGGAATGTTGATATCCCGTTCTTCGAACCCTCGATCGTGGCGTACACGCGCCAGCTCAGCGGTCCGGCCTGGTACATGTCGCGGACGCGTACCCCGGTGGCGATCTCCATGGTGTCCCAGCCGCCCGCCGTCCACACGCCTGTGTAATCCCGAAGCACGCCTTCGGTGTCAATCTGCATCCACAGGACGAAGGGGGTGCCGTCGAATCTGCTGCCCACCAACGATATGTAGTCGGGCGATCTGGGGTTAGTGGTCTGCAGCGGGGTCTCCGCCACCTTCAGGTACTGCTCCTGCTCGGCGTCGTCCACGCTGGTGCCGAGGTCGTTCCCGCCAGCAGCGCGGAAGTGCAGATCATTCGGGCTGAACGAGAGGTGATAGATGTTCTTGTGGTACCGGTCGTGGAGATGGCCCTCGGGCCCGCCGCCCGCGAGGGTGTACACGATCTGAACCTGCTCCGGGCGGCCGTCGCGGGGCGGCTCGTACCGTAGCTGACCGATGTAGACCTCGTTCATGTTGTCGGCGCGCGTCGTCGGCGCGATCGCCCACCGGTCACCGGTCAGTTCCGCCGAGGTCTGCCAGGTGAGCCCATTGTCGGTGGACCGCACATACTTGATCGGCCGCGTATCAGTCGGGTACGACCGATCGAAGTCGCGCGCCGTCTCACGAATGAAGACGAAGATCTCGCCGCTGGCCGTCTTGAAGGGCATCGGGTACGTGGCACCGAAGCCTTCCGGGATGACCGTGTCCGTCCACGGGCCGTCGATCGAGTGCGGGCGGGCCGAGCGGGCCACCCAAAGCTCCTTGTTGTGCAGGCCCCGGAAAACCAGCAGATGTCCATCATCGGCCTGCACCATGGTCGGGTAGTTATGGGAATCGTTGCCGCCCTCGCCGACCCGTACCGGTGCCGACCAGGCTCCCGTGACGTGGTTGTACGCCTGGACGAAGTTGTCCTCGTACTGACCGGCCCAGGAGATGAACGTGGTGTTGGCACGCGCGTCGTAAAGGCCGCCGGCGACCGGCCGGCGGTCGGAGCGTGCGGCCGCGGTGGCCGGAGTCATCACGGTAAGTCGCTCTGGCGGCACCGGTGTTCCTGCCGGCGGCTGCGCCTGCGCCGCACCGGCGAGCGCCTGACCGGGGACTGTCGCCGCGGTCACAATCAGCAGCGCGGCCACCGACAGCGTGGACCATTCGGCGAGCACCCGCCGGAGCAGAGTACGGCGGGCCGGGGCAACGGCCGCCAGGTCGGGTTTGCCGATACGACGGTGGGACACGTCCCCTCCTTTGTGAGGATGGCGAGTCATCAGGTCTGAACGCGTTGATGCGGGTCACTGTCTCCCTGGATACATCCGATGTCAAGGGGCCCCGGCCGATCATCCCAAGAGGCTGGTCGACTCCCCCTCGCCGTTGGGCCAGCCGGCACTTCAGCCTGTAGGCGCTGCCTTCTCTTGCTCTCCGTCATTGAAGTACATAGCGTCGGCACCCCCGGCCCCGTACTAAAGGAGCGGTTCGATGGCCACTAGTCATCCAATCTCTGCCACCGCGCCGGTGCCGGCTCTTCGACCGTGACCGGTCTTCGTGACCGTGCTCCAGGTAACCACCGGACCACGGTGCTAAAACGCCTGCGCCGGTCCTCGCGACCGCCGTAGGATGATCTTGTTTGCCTAACTTCAAGATCACCCTACGACGGCCTATCTGCAGCAACGACAGACCGAACTACGGTCGGCAGCGGCGGACTTACTAGGGCCGGCCGGGGAAGACCTGGACCTCGGCCAGCGAGAGGGCGTTGTTGCCAGCGAGTTGGACGCGGACGTAGCGGCCGGTGCGGCCGACATCGATGTGAGCGACCGGCCTTGGCGGATTGGCCTCGTGGTAGGCCCGAACGCCCGGCTGAGCCAGGACCTCGTCGAGCGAACCGGACACGAATGGCTCATCCGACACCAGCACGTAGTAGTCACTCAGTCGATCGACACAACAGTCGGTACGGCCCCAGATCCGTATCTGCGCGATCTGTTCGCTCCGACCAAGATCGACCTGCCACCATGGCTGGTCCGTGAACTCGGTGTGCGTCACCGAACCGCCACTCCACACACCGTTGGTGTTTCCGTCCACGGCACGTACTGGCACTCCTCCGGAACGCAGACTTGACTGCGTGGCGGGCTTGCCCCGCGCGAGGTTGGGCCAGAACACCTCGACCTGGACCGGCACCTGAATCGACCACTCGTCTGAAGCGACCACAGCGGTCAACTCGTACCGGCCGTCGGGGGTCCCCGCCGGGATATTGACGGTGAATTTGGCAGCCGCCGAACCACCGGGGCGGATCGGCTTGAGGCTGACCGACTCCGGGTCAGTCCTCCAGTCGGCCGGGACCTCCAGTCGCACCCGCGTCGCTGGCATGGTCAGCTGGTCCTCGGCGCGAAGTGTGACCGACATCGGAACGGATGAGTTCGGGAGTTGCGTTGCCGCGGGCTCATCGACCGTCACCGCCGCCTGGGCCACGATCCGATACTCCTGGCCGGCCCGGGTGGGCAGCGTCAGCGTGTCCCCGTCGATACGGTGATCCGCCGGTCGCCCGTCTGCGCGGTAGACCCTCACGGGCGCGCTGAACATCTCGTTCCGCAGCGTGGCCACCCCGTCCGTGCTCGAAGCAAGACGAATCTCTGTGAGCAAGCCCGATCGCCAGGTGATCCCCACGGTGTACGAACCCTCGGCGGCAGAAAGACCGTCTTTCTCGCCATCTCCGGAATCCAGCGGAATCACGTCGCCATCGATGCGCAGCGCACGCATGTTGGCTTCGTCCGGCAGCAGCCTTACCGTGGTCGCTCCGTCGCTTTCGCGCCCGTCTGATGCCACTGCGGTGACCCGAAACGTAGCTTGGTCAATCTTCTCAAGATCGGCTGATTGGTAGATGAAACTGGTCTTCGTGATATCCGACGCGACCAGCTCATACTCCGGCACG
The DNA here is from genome assembly GCF_042869115.1 of Micromonospora sp. NPDC007230. Taxonomy (NCBI): domain Bacteria; kingdom Bacillati; phylum Actinomycetota; class Actinomycetes; order Micromonosporales; family Micromonosporaceae; genus Micromonospora; species Micromonospora sp. NPDC007230. The sequence goes on from NZ_JBIAFE010000046.1 coordinate 20,318, forward strand.
CTTCCGACCGCGCGAAAGATGCTGTACGTAGCGGCATCGTCGCTGCCCGTCCACGAAAGCTTGACCATGTCCTTCAGATCGAAGTCTATCTTCAGATCCGAAGGTGCCGAAACAGGCTTCTCGGCCGGAATGGAGGTGATGACGTAAGTTTGCCCCTTGGCGGTCTCGAGCCTGATTTGATCTCGGCCTTTCGCGACGAAACTCACGTCCTGGCCGTCGGACGTCTTGACAACCGCGTCCTTGATGTTGGCGTATCGCAAAGTCAAGGGGCCGCCCGCCTTGGAGAGGATGTCGAACTGATCGGCCTGACCGCCGGACCAGCGTGCTGAGACCTCAAAGTTGCCACGTGCGAGCATGCCTCGGTAACTGCCGTCTGCCCACGTTTTCGGCAAAGCGGGCAACGGCGCCACGACATAGTCGTTGCTCTGCAGGAGCATTTCGCTTACACCTGCGGTGGCACCGAAGTTTCCATCAACCTGAAACAGCTTATTTGTGTAGGAGTCTCGATGGTTGTTGAACAAGTTGTGCATCAGGTGTTTCTTGATGAGATAGTTGTAGAAGTAGTACGCCTCATCTCCGTTTCCAGCTCGCGCCCACGTGCCAATTCTTTCCGCTTGGGCCCAGCCTGTGCCGCCGACCCTGCCGCGCTTGGTCAGTGATACCTTAGCGGCGTCTCGCCATGCAGGAGTCAAGGCATTGATCAACTGCCCAGGATAGAGACCAAGAAGATGGGAGATGTGGCGGTGAGCGGGATCACCGATGTCACCGTAGTATTCCTCCTCGCGGTACTCCTTGATCTGTCCGGACTTACCAATCTTTATGGGGTCGAGGAGGGGTAGCTGGCCCCTCAACTTGTCAAGGACATTATCAGAACGACCGAGCACCTCTGCAGCCATCAGAGTATTGCGATGGTTCTCGTAAATCATCTGCTGATCGAAGGTGGTTCCAATCGACTGCAGGCTGTCCGCGTTCTCGGGAGAGGCCGATGGATCTGCCAGTAGATAGCCATCGTGGGCTCGCACGAACCGGGATAGGAAGTTCGCCTGGCCGTACATGGCAGGGTAAACGACGTCCTCGAGAAGTTTCTTATCGCGAGTGTAGTCGTAGTAGTCCCAGAACAGCATCGCGGTCCATGCCCCAGTGCCAAAGCCAGAATGAGACGACTTTCCGGAGCCGTTGTATGGCCACGTCGAGTTACCCATGGACCATCCGTTGTCTCCGCCGGGGTCGAGCTGAGAAGGGTTGTACCGCTCGATATATTGGGTGGCGTACTTCTTCTGCCGCGGCAGGTACGTGTTGTAGTAGCCGATGTAGGATTCAAACAGCTCGGGCATGTTGGTGGAGAAGGCCGGCCAGTAGTTCATCTGGAGGTTGACGTTGTGCCAGTAGCCTGACCTCCACGGCGGATCCTGATATGCGTTCCAAATTCCTTGGAGATTGGGCGGCAGCGTGCCAGCCCTCGAGGAACAGATCAACAGGTAGCGCCCGAACTGGAATGCGAGTTCTTCAAGGTACGGGTTCGAGTCACCATTGCGATAGGCATCGATAAGCTCATCAGTGGGGGCGGCCGGCACCTGCGAACCGAGATCGAAGTTGACCCTGTCGTAAAGTTCGGTGTAGTCCGCCTGGTGTGCGGCTAGCAGCTCGTCATAGGACTTCGCTGAGGCGTCGGCCAGGTACTTGGTTACCTTGGCGTGGGGATGCGGAAATCCCTTGAGTTTGTCCAGCCTGTTCTCGGCGGATATTACTTGGCTGTCGAGCCTATAGTTTGTGCCTACGGCGATTAGGATGACGGCGCTATTGGCACCGGACACGGAAATTGTGCCGTTGTCATTGGCTCCATCGTTGTGCGCCTGCATAGTTCCGCCGTCAGGAACGACTTTGAACTGCCCTTCAAATTGAAGGTTGTAGTACTGCATGACGCCGGAGAGCGTAACGGTGTCATCCTTCGCCACAACCGTGCCACTCTTGCCACGGTTGTCGCCGGGCTGCTGACGATATTCAGTCAAGTACGGGATGGTGGGACGAAGGGTGAACGACAGCTTTTCCGCGTCGGATGCCCTGAGGCGGACCACCATGACCTTGTCGGGATAGCTGGTGAAGTACTCCCTGCTGTACTCGACTCCATCATGTTCGTACTGAACACGAGACACACCCTCGTTTAGTGCCAGCTCCCGCCGGTACTTGTTAGTCTCGTTATGATTAAAGTCGATATAGACTTCGGCAAAGCTGTTGAGGCCTCCGATGGTATTGTTCGAGTCCTGTGTGCTGTTCTCGGTGATCTGGATCCGGTCCGTTTTGGTGCCACCGAAGAGATTGGCCCCCATGTAACCGTTTCCCATGGGGATGGAACTGTCCACCCAGCCGTCGTTACTGTCGGCCGCGGGTTCGTCATACCACAGCTTCAGAGCTTTAGATTCGGTTCCCGTGAGGAAGCTCGTGCTCTCTTCGGCTGAAGCGGTCGAGGCATGGGCTAGCCCTGTGCAGGCGAGCAGCGCGGCCGCCAGCGTGGCCGCGAGGGCCGCCACTCGGGATGCGGGACGGCGCGCGGGCGGCGACGTGGTCAAGGGTGGTGCGTGGGTCATGATGCCCTCCATTCGGTTCGGCGGGACACCGCCATCAGTCGGCGCAGTAGACCTTGGCGCCACCCCAGTCGGCGTGGTCGTAGTTGTTGTTGTCCGGGCCGGTGCCGGTGGTCAGGGTCAGCACGTGCACGCCGGAGACATCCACGTCGAGGTGCTGTGCCGGCTGGTTGCCGAGGATCACCTCGGTGGCCGTGAGTTGCTTCTGACCGTCGCCGAGGACGCCGAAGGTGACCGATCCCCGTCCGCGGGTCTCGTCGTTGATGCCGACCTCGGCGGTGAAGCGGCTGCAGTTGGCGCCCAGGTAGTAGGTCACCTCGGCGGGCGCGTGGGTGGCGATCCCCTTTGCGTAGGTCACGCCAGCGATCTTGATCGGTTTGCCGTCGACACTCTTGTCGATCCCGAGGCGACCCCAGCCGACGTGGGCGGTCAGCGGGTGAAGGTCACTGATCCACCGCTCGCCCCGGGGAGTCTCGGCGAGGGTGACCCCGCCGTACCCCGGCGTCTGGCGCTGCTCGCCGGCGACTGTGCGGTAGCTCCCGGACGCGGTGAAGGGGTAGGCGCCGTTGCTGGCGTCGGTCGGGGCGGTGACGGTGAAGCTGGCGGTGACGGTCCGCCCCCGCGGCACGCTGTCGAACCGGGTCGGGTCCTGCGCCCGCGCGGACCAGCCGTCCGGCACGTCCAGCCCGACCTCGACGCGTTGGGCCGGTGTGACGCCGTCGTTGGTGAAGTCGACGCTGGCGGTGAACGTCGCGCCTGCGTCGACGTACCCGGTGGTGTCGGTGCGGACGTCAAGGAAGGTCGCTGGTTCGTACTGCGCCAGCCGAGACTGGCGGATCACGAACATCCGGGATCCGTGCGAGGGGATGGAGGCCCGGACGTCGCCGGTGGTCTCGGTGGTGACGTCGGACCAGACGTCGCGTATGGCGTACGCCGGTGCCGGGGGCAGCCCGAGCTCCGCGGCGGTGGTGGACACCTGTCCGCCCGAAGGGCCGCGGTTGAACAGGACGACGGCCGCGCCGCCGTCGGAGAGCGGCTTGGCCCACACCTCAAGGTCACCCTCGTCGGCGATCTTGTACCCCTGGACGCCCGCCCAGTCCTGGTTGACCGCGATGACGTCGGGGTCGGTCAGCAACGCCAGTGTCGTCTCGTTCATGTTGCGCAGATCGTTGCCGGCGATCAACGGCGCGTTGAGCAGGCTCCACAGGCTCATGTGTGAGCGATACTCCGTCGTCGACATGCCGCCATTGCCGACCTCGAGCATGTCGGGGTCGTTCCAGGCGCTCGGGCCGGAGTACTTCTCCAGCCCCACCTGCTGGTCGAGGATGGACACGACACTGCCCCAGTTGTCGCTGATGTCGCCCGTCGTCCGCCAGTAGTGGCCCAGCTCGGCGGCCCACTCCCCCGGCCGGTTGGCACCCCACTCGCAGATCGAGTACACGATCGGGCGACCGGTCGCGGCGAGCGCCTCGGCCATCACGGTGTAGCGCTCGATGGCCGGCACGCCCTGGTTGTTGCAGTTGTCGTACTTGAGCAGGTCCACCCCCCACTCCGCGAACCGCTGCGCGTCCTTGTCCTCGTAACCGAGGCTCGCCGGCCGCCCCTGGCAGGTCTTCGTCCCCGCCGACGAGTAGATACCCAGCTTCAGCCCGCGCTCGTGCACGTAGTCGGCCAGCGCCTTGATGCCGCCGGGGAACCGCTGTGGGTCCGCCTGCAGGTAGCCGTTCTCGTCACGCTCCGGCGCCATCCAACAGTCATCGATGTTGACGTACTCGTACCCCGCCGCATTCATGCCGGAGCCGACCATGGCGTCCGCGGTCTGCCGGATCAGGCCCTCGGTGATGTTGCAATGGAACTTGTTCCAGCTGTTCCACCCCATGGGCGGGGTCGGAAGCAGCGGGAGCTTCTGGAACGCGGCCTCGGCACGGGCCTGCCAGTAGGCGGTACCGGCGGCGCCGGCGGGCACCGGCGTCGCCAGCAGCGCGGTCACCAGTCCCCCCAGCAGTACGGCCGTGACGGCGGGGCGCGCCGCGCCACGGGTCACATTCCTCATGGTGGCCTCCCTGGGTTCGAGCTAGGACGTGAACGACAGGAGTTGGACGTCGGCCCAGTCCGCGTGGTCGCTGTTGATGCCGTCACCGGCGTCGGAGACCTCCAGCCGAAGCGTGTCGTGCCCCGACACGTCGACAAGGACCTGCTGCGGCGTCGAGTACGGCTCGCCGCGCATGACGTCGCTGTCGTACAGCAACTCCCCATCGCCGTAGACGCGGAACACCACGGTGGCCGGCGAGCCGCGCTTGGCATCGTCGACGCCGATCACCGCCCTGAAGAGCCGGGCGCTCGCACCCAGCCGGTAGACGACATCCGACGTGGCGTGAACGCCCAGACCCTTGTCGTACCGGGTGCCGCCGAGCCGGATGTTCCCGCCGGAGATGGCCTTGTCTCGGCCGATCGTGCCCCAGCCGACGCTGGCCGACTCCCAGCTCAGGTCACTGAGGTACACCGCTGACGACAGGTCGACCGCCGCTTCGACGGCCGCCGCGCTCGGCTCGCCGGCGCCGAGGTCGTTGACCCCCACCACCCGGTATTCGAACGGCCCGTTGCTGCGTGACGCGGTGGGGTCCAGGTAGCTGCTGCCGGTGACGCCGTCGACGATCGTGGTGAAGGCGGAGCCGGCGGCGCGGCGCTGCACGGCGTAGGTCGCGGCGCCCGGCACGGCGTGCCAGACGACGAAGATGGATTCGTCCGACATCCGGTAGGCGGTGACGCCGGCCGGCTGGGCGGGCGGTTCGGTGACGGCGGTACGGAATGACAACGGCGCCCCGTCAACCGTGATGCTGCCACCGGTGGCCGCGGTCGTGGCGTCGACCTTCCAGTGGTAGACGGTCCCCGGCTTCAGCCGGGGCACCACCAGCGCGGTGTCCGTTGTCGTCTGGTCGACCACCACCGACTGGAACCGCTGGTCCTCGGCCACGATCAGCCGGTAACGGTCCGCCTGGTACGACGGCTCCCACTGGAAACGCACGTGCGCCGGCGGTACGGAAACGTCGTCCTTCGGCGCCCGGGCGGCGAAGGCGTGCGGGCCGCTGGTGTCGGCATCGCCGACGTCGGTGTGGGCGGGCACGATGCTGACGGCGGTACCCGCGGGCAGGCTGAGGGTGATCCGACCGTCGGTGACCTTCGCCTGGCGTTGGATCCGGGTGAGGCCGTCGAGCCCGATCCGGTAGACGTCCACCGCGCCCACGCCGTGCCAGTCCGCGGGCAGCCGCCACGTCCGGGCGTGGTACCCGTCGGCCGAGTAGGCGACAATTTCCCGGTGCCGGTCGTTCCACAGGGCCGGCGTGAAGACGTCGTCGCCGTCGCGCAGCACCAGGTCGCCACGGGTGATCCGGAGCCGGCCGTCGACGTAGCGGCTGGTCACGTCGTCGGAGAAGGTGACCACGCCGCCGGTGTCGGACAGCCGGTCCAGCCGATTCAGGTAGTACCAGACGAGCGTGGTCCTGGCGAACTCGTCCAGGAACCCGCCTAGTTTCGCCGGGTCACGCTTGATGATCGACTCACCTTGCATGCTGGTGCCGAATCTGTCGTCCCCGCCCGCGCCGCCGATGTGCAGGGTTGGGGGGGATCTTCATCTGGTCGACGCCCCGGAAGTGCCACGACATGGGTTGCAGACCGAGCAGCGGATCCTTGCGGTAGCTGTAGGCGAACTCCGAGGTCACGTCGACGCCTCGGTCCCGCCAGTAGCGCATGATCTTCTTCTGGGTCGCGACCTCCTGGTCGGTCGTGATGCCGTGGTACGGGCTGATCGGCTCCGTGCCGTAGCCGGGGATGTACTGGTGGAAGGCGTCGACGTGGACGGTGCCGATTTCGGTCATGTCGACCATCTCGAACAGCTTGTCGATCCGTTTCTGCGTCAGCCCGGCTTCCCATTCCAGCGTGTAGCTGATCGGGTGGCCCCAGACGTACTCGCGCAGCGACCCGTCCTTGTTGCGGGCGATCACGTCAGCCTTTCGGTAGGTGTCCCAGAGCGGACTGGCGGCGCTGGCGTCGAGCATGTTGATGTGGAAGCTGACCGTGGTGTTGTACTGTCGCGCCTCCTCGATCAACCAGCGCAGGCTTTCCAGCGCCGTCTCGTCCTGGGGGCGCTTGAGCTTCGGGTTGACCACGTCCCAGGCGGGGTAGCCGGTGTCGTGCCCGTCGTACTGCCAGCCGACGAGGTAATAGATCTTCGGGATACCGCGGGTCAGGTTGTCGACCTTCCTGATGACCTCAAGCCCCTGTTCGAAGGTCAGGGACACCCGACCTTTGTTGTCGGCCATGAACATCTTCATGGTCAGGGTCTGGTGGTAGTCGTGCCGGAACGGCCGGGCCGGCTCCGGCAGCACGGTCACGTCGAGGTGGCCGGTGGCGGTGGTTCCGCGGAGGGTGACCGTGGCGGTCAGGGTGGTCTCGCCAGGTGTCACCGTTCCGGCCTGCACGGTGCCCGAGGCTCCCTCGATGCTGGCCGCGGCGACCGTGGGTTTGCTGCTGCTGACGGAGATATACGCCTCGTCGAGATCGGCGGTGGCCCCGTCGCTCATGGTGCCGCTGATTTGTAGGGGCGTGCTGCCGTCCAGCGGCAGGCTTGCGTTTCCGACCTGCACCGTCACCGACGACAGTTCGGCGGCCTCGGTTGCTTGGGCGGCCACCGGAGCGCCGGTCACCGCGGCGAGGCCGACGACCAGCAGGGTGCTGACGCTCGTCGGCAGCCGACGGTGCCTGTGGTTCCTACCGAACATGGAGATCCTCCAGGCGTCTCCGGTTCTGGCTTCCTGCCAGACCCGAAATCGGTGCGATCGGGCCCGCTGCCCTCGGCGGAGCAGCCGTTGTCAGCGGTCCGGGCCGCAACTATCAGCGGAAAGTGCCAGCGGCGGTCGGTGCTCACCCCCGCCGCTGGCCGGCGACCTTTGCACGGCGCGGGCCGGCCCCGGTTCGCGCAGGCTGTCGATGTTGCCGAACATCGGCGCTGCGGTCGCCGGCAGGTGGTCGTCTCGGCGGGAAGCTGGTTCCTCTGCAGATTTCTGGATACATCGGAGGTGTTGCCCCAGGCTAACGGGCGCAACGGGTCGAATCAAGTATTCAAATTCGTTTAGATCCGATGTATGGCCAGCAGCCTCATGAAGCATCGATGAGCCGTCCGCCGACGTTCCCAGTGGAGGACCAGGTCCGGTCGTGCTGTCTGTCCTGTCTGCGGAGACGACGATCGCGGAAGCGGCGCGTAGGAACAAGACGTCAGAGACGTCGATCGGTAGTTGGAAGCAGCAGTGCCTGCAGGCCGGCAGGATGATCCGCCACGCCGTGCTGCGGGCGCCGCCGTGGAGGCTGCGGCGTGCCGACTGACCGGGGCCCGAGCTCGACGACCGAGAGGTTTGTAGATGCCGATGCCCTGGTTCGCATCCGTTCCGGGCGCTAACCAGGGCATCGGCATTCGGGTGGAGCCGAGATGACGGTTTACTTCAGGGACAACCGGTCGAGGTCAGGAGCGGAGTTCTCATCATTGTGGATCTTGATCATGTTGGCGCCCGCCCGAAGCGTCACCGGAACGGAGGTCGTGTAGGAGGTGCTGTTGCCGACACCGCTCACCGGCACCTCGATCGGCGTGCCGTCGTTGACAGTCACGAAGAACGAGCGGTCGCCGTTGACGGTGAAGTCGATGAACAACGTGTATTCGCCAGCAGCGTCCACAGTGACGTCCTCGAACAGCACGTAGGCGTCCGGGCTGCCGCCGATGTTGCGTACCTTCTGGCCCCCGGAACAGGACGAGCAGTTTGTGATGCCGGAAGTACCGAGCTTGTTCCGCGAGTCCTCGGCCTCCCGCATGAACACCCGGTCCGCTGGGCGCAGCTGCACCCGCAGGTCTTGGCTGACCTGCTTCTGGCGACCGAGCGTCTGGAACGACGCCCTGATGGGAATCTTGGCCGAGCTGAGGTTCTGGCCGGGCGGTGAGGTGAGGGTCCAGGACGCTTTCAGCGTCTGACCGAGCCGGATGACCGGTGCTGTCGCAGGGCCGCCGGAGACCGACCAGCCGGCGGGTGCCGTCGGGGCCAGCGTGACCTGCTCGAGCGCGTCATCGACGTCGAGCCGCAAGCTGGCGGTCACGTTGATCGACTGCTGCCCGGGTCCAACCCATTGCAGGCCGGAGGGCTCGACTGTCATCGTCGTCTTCGGGACGTACGACGTCGGAGGCAACGGCGCGACCGCGAGGCGATCGATTCCCGGCCCCTGGTCTGCGTTGCTGAACACCTTGATCGTGTTGGTGCCGGCCTGCAGCGGTACGGCGATTGCCGAAGCGGCTGGTACACCCGCGTTGTCCGCGGCGACCGGCACCGCGATCGCCGTGCCGCCGTTGACGCTCGCCGAGAGCGAGGTGCCGGCACCCGCAGCGGTGTAGTCAAACTGGAGCCGGTAGTCACCGGATTCGGCAACCGTCACATCCCGATAGGTGACCGAGTTTTGTGGCCCGCCGCCGAGCCCGCCGACCTGGAACGAGCCGGAACAGGCGAAGCAATTCGCTCGGCGCGCGTTGCCGTCCAGGGCCTGCGATTCCGCCTCCAGTGGGCTCGGAGTGCGGCCGGAACTCGGGTAGCCGAACCCCACCTTGATCTCGTCGATCTGCAGCTCGCGGTAGAACGTCGGTGCCTGCGGGCCGCCCCAGGTGTTCAGGACCTCCAGCTTGATGTAACGCGCGTGCTGCTCACCGATGTCGACGAACTGCACACCACGTGCACTGGGCATCGCGCCGATACGTACCGGCTCCCCCCACCGCACGCCGTCGTTGCTCACAAAAACCCGGTAGTCCTTGATCCGCGCCGAGTCCTCCGGCCGACCGAACGACTCCCGCGCGTACGTCGGGGACCATTCACGCTGGTTAACCGCAAGGTACCGCGCGGGCCGGCGCTCCCCGAGATCCAGCGTCACCGACACCGGCAACTGCGCGTTGCTGTCCCAGTAATCCTCGAAGCTCCCGTCTACGAGGTTGCCCGCCGGGTGGCCGTCGCGAGAGGACGACGCGGTGGCCTTGAGGGTGGACTGGTCATAGAAGTACTGCTGGTCGGCCGTGTGGACCTCGAACACGGTGTCGTACGTATCCCAATTTTTGATGCCGAGGATCGTCAGGTAGCCGCCGGACTGGCTGAAGGCCATCGACTCGCTGGTACGCAGGTCGGTAACCCCGGTCACCCGGTAGCCATTGTCGCGCAGCCGGACCAGGTCTGTCCTTGGCCTGGTCAGTACGTGGACGTACTGGATCCGAGCGCCGGGTTGAACGGTGATGACGCCATGAGCACCGTCGTTCCAGAAGCCGGGCTGCATGCCGCCGTACATATAGCCGCCGCCCTCAGTGCCATGCAGCGAGGAGCGGATCGGTGGCACCCACTCGGCCATGAAGTTGTTGAACGCCTCCTGTGGCGGGGGGAACTTGCCGTTCACCATTGGGGTCTCGGCCATCAGTGATTTGATCGACGAACCCGCGTTAGCGATGTAGCGACCCGTGCTGAGCCGGAAGTCGACCGGGTGGTTCCCGCCGTCGTACCACCAGGAGCCGGTGGTCGGCAGCTTGTAGTCGGCCTCGGTGATCCGCGGCATCGACGTCCAGACCGCCTGAGGATAGTCGTAGGAGGGCGTCATGCCGGTCTTCTGCTCGTTACTGACCGTGTCCATGATCGGCGTGTCCTCGTTGTTGTTGCTCAACAACCAGGACGGGCGTATCTCCCGGATCTGCTCGTAGAGGTGGTTCCGCTCCCAGTAGGCGTTGTCGTTGTCGATCCAGAACCCCGCCAGGTCGGGATAGTTCTGCATCACCTCGAAGAACAGGTCGTAGCTGAACATGCCGAAGCCATCTCGGGTGGTCAGGTCCACCTGCTGGCCCTTGTACGCCGAGTAGGCCGCCGAGTCGAGGGTTTCTACGCCATTCTCGTTGTGCCACTGCGGATCATCGGTCATGTAGAGGATGGTCCGGACGCCCTTCGCCTTGCCGGCGTTGACCAACTCGCCAAGGATGTCGCGCTCGGTGGCACAGCTACCCGGAATCTTGGAGGGCCACGGTCTGGCGTAACCCAGCCTGCTGTGGAAGGTAGCCAGCACGATGTACGACGCACCAAGCTTGCGTGCTTCGTCGACCCAGTAGTCGGGGGTCCAACCACCCTCGGTGACGTCACGTTCCCAATCCGCGCAGTCGAGGTGACGTGGCGCGGTGAACATTCCCCAGTGCAGGAACAGGCCCGCGGTGGACTCGCGCATCCACTGCTGTCGCGAGTGCTGGACCTCTGCGTGAACGGCTGGGGCGCCAACGAGGCTGGCGGCCACTGCCAGGACAAGCGCGGCCAGGACCAGGCGCCACCTGGCCCACACGGCTTTGTTCGTGGTCGGATTCCGTTGGGCGGTCGAAGTCTCATGGGGGCATCGCCTCTTCGTAAGCTGCCTTGCGGCTGTTACATCGACGTTTCGGACAGATACATCCGATGATTACAACGGTCCATGGCTGCGGTCAAGCCCTCCGGGGCGCCTTTGCTGCGCTGGCAGCGGGCCAGAAATGCCAGGCTGCGGGCACCCGTCCAGGAACGTGGCGGTAAGCCAGGGCCGCCTCCGACTTCAGGCAGCCACCGACCGCCAGGCATCCGACCAGCGGCGGCCTATGCGATTCATCGGATGGATTGGGTTTCGGGCCGGCGAACCGGCTGTCCGATACTGCTGGCATGCCTGACGGCCTGCACGGACCGAACGTCATCACCGCCGGGGAGGCCGTGCTGCTTCTCGTGGCGGTCGCCGGCGGTGAGGCCGTGCACCTCGCGCGCCGGCACGAGCCGTTGGAGCAGGGCTGCGACGCCGTACCCGACCACTACCTCACGGGCGGAGACAGCGGGCGGGAGGCAGTCCAGCGGCGGTACGACCTCGAGGCGCTGCGGGAGCCGAACTGGGAGCGCACGACGATGTGCGGCCGGGAATGGGATGGTCGGCGGTGACGGCGGAACGCTGAGCAGGTACCGGCAGCTGGCATTCGCGCCGACGTGCCGACGGTGTCTGACGCTGATGGACCGCCTGTTCCCCGCGCCGTCGGTCGACCGCAGAGTCCCGGTCGTCGCGCAGGTGGTCTGCGACGTGGTGCGTGAGCACGGGCACGCGGAGGTCCGGCAGTCGATCACCCGTCGGCCGGTCACCACCTGCGGCTGGTCCAGGACGTACCGGGCGAGGGCCTGGCCGCCGGCCCAGGCGTTCGCCCAGAACGGCGTGACCCCCGGCCCGACCCGCGCTTCCAACCTGGCCCGCAGCACGATCGCGTCATCGGCCAGGTGCAGGCGGATCTCCGGTACAAACGGAAGACGCGCGAGGTGCAGTCCGTCGAACTCGTCGGCGCGGAACGCGACGAAGGGCGTGAGCAGGGCGCCGGTCGGCGTAGGCAAGACATGGTCCGTTCATGGACGGTCGCCGGTCAGGGCGACCGGTTCAGGCGCCCGCCGAACAAGGAGTACGTCCGACCGCGTGCAGGTGGCGCAGTGCCTGGGCGTACGACTCGAACAGGCCGGTCTGGCAGTACGTGAGGCCGTGCCGGCGGCAGAACGACTCGACGATCGTCTGCGCACGCCGCAGGTTCGACCGGGGCATCGCGATGGTCTGCCAGGGCGTCATGCCCAACGCCTTGTGGATACCGAGATCGCGGACACGTTCGCAGGTGTCGAGCACGACCATGTTCAGCACGCCCATGGCGGCGACGGCAACCAGCATCAGGGTGAGCAGAGTAGCCAGCGCGTCGAGGAGCAGGATGGTGCCGCTGCCCGATGCCGTCCACAACGCGGCCGAGGAGATCACCGGCCGCGGACGGCGGGCGATCGGCGTCGTCTGCGACGTCACCGACGAGCAGCAAGTGGAAGCGGCAGTGCATCGTCAACGACCGACCGCTACAAGATCGGCAGGACAGCCCTATCGGTACGGCCCGGTGGCGGCGACCGACGTACGCCGATCGTCCGAGGCTCCGCCGGGGCCGGCACCTGAGTCCGGTGGCTGAGCGCCTGCGCCCCCTCCGTCGTCACGTGTGGTCGACGGCGACCAGCCGGTGGAACATCAGGCCGCTGGAGCTCTCCCCGCCCCGGCCGCTTCCGCCGACCCAGCCACAGGTGGGAGGAGCCGCTCACGCGCGGCCTGCGCGGACTTCCCTCGGCCGACTGTGGACTGCGGCACCGGGCCGCCGGACGGATCCGCCTGGCAAGATGCGACCTGCGCTCACCTGGTCGTCTCAAGTGTCGCCGGCCGTGAAGGTCCATTGGGGCTGTGCTGTCCGTCCGTACCGGTCTGGGCGTCATCCACGGCGCGGTGGCTTTCCGCGGACCGGGCGGTAACCGGCGAACGCGGCCTCGAGCACTCCTTCGCCACCGGTCACCTCCGGCAGCATCCGGTGTAGCTCCTGAGCGTCCGCCGCGGTCAGAACCGCCACAATCACCATTTCGTCGGCACGCACCACCTGGTCCTCCACCATCGCCCCCAGCTTGCTGAGCAGGCTCAGCACGCCGTTGGGTGCCTGCGCGGGCACTTCGAGGGTCACCCGGGCCAGCGGTTCGCAGACCACCGTCCCGCTGGCAGCCAGCGCCTGCGCGACGACGATCGGCGTGAGCTTGCGGAAATCCTGTGCCGTGCTCGTCGGCCCGCGCAGCGACGGCGGCCCGTCGGCCACGCTATAGCCCGAATCGATCATCGTCACCACGCAATCGGTCACCGGCCACCCGTGCGGACCGGCCGCGAGCGCGTCGCGTATGTAGTCGCCCATCGCCTCCTGGAACAGCTCCAGCGTCCGGTAGACGTAGAGCGGCGCCAGCCGGTAGTCCACGGGCACGTACACCGTCACGCCCGAGCCCGGCGGCCCCGGCTCGACCCGCAACCCGATCGTGGCCTGATAGGGATTCGACGGTGTGTTCAGCCGCTGCAGCCCCTCGCCGGTCGCCTTCGGCCGCTCCACGCACAGGGTCGTGGTGGCCAGGAAGTCTGCGTCGACACCGAAGTCGGCGGCCAGGGTGGTCTGGATGACCTCCTTCTGCACCTCGCCGTAGAGCGACACGGCCGTGCCGCCACGCTCGTCCGGGCGTAGGTTGATCAGCGGGTCCTGCTCGGCCAGCAGCATCAGCGCCGAGCGCAGCCGCCCGCCGTCCCCGGGGCGGCGGGGAACGGCGAGGGCTTCCAGCATCGGCGGTGCGAAGTGATGGTCTCTCCGCGTGGCGCTGTCGCCCAGGGTGTCTCCGACGCGGACGCCCGCGAGGCCGCGCAGCGCCGCGATCTGGCCCGCCGCCACCGTGTCGCGCCGCACCCACACCCCGTTCTCGAGCATGTGGATCGCCGTGATCCGGTCGCGGCCGCCGGTCGGATGGTCGCGTACCCGCAGCTCGCCGTCGAACATACGCACGTAGGCCACCTTCTCGCCGGCGGGTCCCCGCTCCACTTTGAAGATCCGGCCTCGCAGCGGGCGGGCGGGCTCGCCGGCGGCCGTGGGCAACAGCTCCGCCAGGCCCGCCATCAGCTCGTCCACCCCGGCTCCGGTCATCGCCGAACCCCCGAACACCGGGTGCACGGCGCACCGGGCCGTCTGGGCCGCCAGCTCGGCGCGCAGCCGCCGGGCCGTCACGCTCGCCTCATCCTCCACGTACTCCCGTAGCAGCGCATCGTCAGCACTGGTCAATGCGTCGGCCAGAGCCGCGGTGGGCGCGGTGGCGGGCACCACCATCACGTCCAGGCGCCGCGTGATCTCCGCGTAGACGCGCTGCGCGTCGGCGCCGCGTCGATCAGTCTTGTTGATGAAGATCAGTGTGGGTACGCACAGCCGCCGCAGCGCCCGCATCAGCAGTCGGGTCTGCGGCTGGACGCCCTCGACGGCGGACACGACCAGCACGGCCCCGTCGAGCACGCCGAGAACCCGGTCGACCTCGGCGATGAAATCAGGGTGCCCGGGAGTGTCGATGATGTTGACCTCGGTGCCGCCGATGCGCAGCGCGGCGACCGCCGAACGAATGGTGATGCCCCGCTGGCGCTCCAGCGCCAGCGAGTCGGTCTGGGTCGTGCCAGAGTCGACGCTGCCGAGTTGGTCTATGACCCCGGCCGCGTGGAGCAGCCGTTCGGTCAGAGTGGTCTTACCGGCGTCGACATGCGCCAGAATCCCGAGATTGAGAGTGCGCACGGCGCGCAGCGGATGCGAAGACAAACGTCACGTCCTTCGAGCGAATGGGCAACAGAGCTCCGAAAGAGGTGAACGTCGCTCGCATGTCTGCTCCTTGCTCGATGGATGTGCTCGCGCGCCAGGAAACCACATCAAAGTTCCCGGGCGCGACCGAATTATCCCGTTGGCTCGTGACTTGAGTGGTACTTGAAGGTCCAGCCGTCCGCACGCCGAGCAACGCCGGCGCACGCATCGCATCACCATGTTCGAGCTACCGGGGGAAACCTCACCTCAGTTGACCCGCTTTGACGGACAGGTTCGGTGTGCTGTCAGGCCACCATACTGCCGGTGATGGGGAGGTGGCGGCTTCGTCGGCGCCGCCCCCGAGGCCGGGCCGAGCCGGCGCGGCCTCAGGGCCTACGGCTATCCGCGCTGTCGGGAGGCGATGTCGGTGACGTCGTTTGCACTTTACGACCGACACCCACCAGCATTGCTGACGCCCACCCCGTCCAATCGCCGCTTTGGACTGATCATGCTTCCACTCATAGGCGGTCCGGGACTGCCCCGGTTCGGTTGACTCCTGGCCTGTGAGGATGCACTCCTCACTGGAAGGATGTCTGCCATGCCGAAGGCTTTCCCCCTGGAGTTCCGTCGTGACGTGGTCGCGGTCGCCCGCGAGGGAGAGGTGCCGTTGAGGCAGATCGCGAAGGGCTTCGGGATTCCGAGGCGTGCCTGCATCGCTGGCTCAAGTTCGCGACGTCGAGGACGGCGTCCGACCGGGCTCTACCAGCAGCGAATCCGCCGAGCTGCGAGAGTTGCGCAGGCGGAACAAGGTCCTCGGATGGCCGGCCATTCCATCGACGGACGGATGACGACGGCCCTGGCCGTCGCGGCGCTGCGCAACGCGGCCCGGCTGCGCAGCCCGGCCCGCACGATTGTTCACTCGGATCGCGCCCAGTTCCGATCGAGGAAGTACGTCAACGCCTTGCACCGCAACGATTTGTCGGGTCGATGGGACGAGTAGGCGCCTGCGGTGACAACGCCGCGATGGAATCGTTCTTCGCCGTGCTACAACGCAACGTCCTGGACCGCAGCCGTCGGCCTGCGTCATCGACAGCCAGGGCGTGAAGACCTCCACCAACGCACCCCTGCCCACCCAGGGCATCGACGCCGGCAAGAAGATCGCCGGACGCAAACGCGGCATCGTCACCGACACCCTCGGCCTGCTCCTCACGATCATCGTCACCGCGGCCAGCACCAGCGACAACACCATCGGGATCAACCTGCTGGAACAAGCCAAAGCCACCCACCCAGCCCTCGCCAAGACCTGGGTCGACGCCGGCATCAAGAACAAGGTCATCGAACACGGCGCCACCCTCGGCATCGACGTCGAAGTCGTCACCAAAGACCCACAAGTCAAAGGGTTCTCCGTAGTCAAACGCCGATGGGTCGTCGAACGCACCCTCGGCTGGATCAAGCTCCACCGCCGCCTGGCCCGCGGCTACGAAACCCTGCCCGACACTTCGCCAGCATGGTCCGCATCGCGATGATCGACAACCTCACCAAACGCGTCGCCGACGAAAACACCCCAGCCTGGCGAGATAACTGAAGGCAGCATCACTCGCAAAATACGTGAATCAGACCCTCTCTCACTGGGCGTTTTGATCTTGTCTGCGTGCGATTAGCGGCATTCGGCCTGCCGAATGCTGGGCCAGCAGACCAGCCGACTCACGGCTATCGGCCCTATTTGCCCCGACTGATGCCGCATCGATATGCCAGCTT